>JBDTIZ010000030.1:0-26088 GCA_039936115.1 Gammaproteobacteria bacterium | reverse complement strand
CGCTGTCACCCCGCACTTGTTGCGGGGTCTGGGCTTTAAATAATAAAAAAACATTTTTTTTTTAATGACTTTTTTATGTTTTTGATTCCAGACCCCGCAAGAAGTGCGGGGTGACAGTGAGTGGTTTAAAGTGCGGGGCGACAGTGGGTAGTTTAAACTGCGCGGTGACAGTGTGGTAAAGTGCTGACAGGTGTCTCTCAATGACGGTGCATAGATTTTTCGTCAGAGCTTTTAGATTTAATGTAAAAGCACAAGGGTTCGGCTTATCCGAGTCTCTCCCGTCGGAGCTAAAATCGGATTCATATTTTCTATTATTTGATAATTGCGAACGAGGTCAAAATCAGGGAACCACATCCTTTGGATAAGCTAAACTTTTTTTACAAACTGCGATTTTAACTTCATAGCGCCAATGCCATCAATCTTACAATCAATGTCATGGTCTCCTTCAATCAGCTTAATATTTTTTACTTTAGTTCCTACTTTTACTACCAATGATGAACCCTTTACTTTTAAATCTTTGATGACGGTGACTGTGTCGCCATCTTGGAGTTTGTTACCATTTGCATCTTTTATATTTAAAGTAGTATCTATAAGTTCCGCATCTTCAGCATGTGTCCATTCATTTGAACATTCAGGACAAATAAATAATATACCGTCTCGATAAGTATATTCTGAATTACATTTTGGACATTTTGGTAGAGGCACTGTTTAATTCCTAGATTTGATTGGTGCATAATATATCGATTAATAGAATAATCGCAATATGATGATGTAATATGTTCTTGGACTGACTGCATTTCAAATTACATCGAACATTGTTTTTTAAATCAATACTCAGGGCGATAGTCTCTTCTATTTTTGTTTTCATGTGGTACGTATGTTGGATACATATTGACAAACAATAATGTGCTCTGTATATTTATCCCACACATAAAAGCTTGAAAATGTCAATTCTTAGGGTCAACCAGATTAAGACAACGCTTAAGCTTATTCATAAATACTAATAAATTATCAATAATTGAGATTCAATATGCATAGTAAATACAGAGCTACTGCTTCTGAAAAAAAATATGACATTAGTCAATCATTAGAGCGGAAAGAAGAAAAAATTGTAAATCAAGGCCCCGATATTATTTTTTCAAAAAAGCCGCAAAATAATATTTTTAAAGTGCGTGGGGATGTCCCAGAAAGACGATCTAAACCTGGTACTTATAAATTTTATCCATTGGGTTCACTTGCGGAATTAATCACAATTATGCAAGATGAAATCCATGATGACTTTCGCAATACCGTACGTTTTTTACTTACCCAGAAAACACAGCAAATGCTTTTTGCTAAAGCGGGTTTAGCTAATGATGGTCCAGAAAGTAGTCTGGTACCTTCACACTTTTTAATGACCGGTGAAACACGCTGGGTCGCACGATGTAGTGCAGCGGGCGATCTTATTTTTAATGATGCCGGGTTGGTTACACGCATTGATCACTCAAGTGGTGATTTTAAACCCAGCTTTGAATGTTTAGTCAGGCCATTAATTATTTTAAGAAAAAATAATTTGCTAGCAGATCCTGTCATAATTGAAAAAATTACTGATCGTGGTTTAACTGAAGACTCTTATAAACTTACATTAAAACAATTAGATAAAGCAATAAGTAACATTCTGAGTCAGGATGAAATTACGAAACTAGTTTTAGCGAATGAGAATAAAACATTAATACAAAAAACAATTATTCGCCCTAAAAGATTTCTCGATAGAGTGGCAGAGAATGAGGATGCATCAGATCCTGATTTGACACACGTGAACGAAAATAGTGAAGTAGATGCAACAAGAACGAATGTACGCAGAAAACTACAATTTTGATTGATGCAATTTATTTATCCATTGTCCTGCTACTAATCTATATGCGAGCCTGTCATGCCGCAGCCATTTTTATAAAATGATAGAAGGCTCAAAAACGCTGTCATCCTGAGTGAAACGAAGAATCTCTTTTAAACATTAAGCGATCCTTTGTTCCCTCAGGGTGGCATAGCTATGCGTCATTAAGCATTTTAAATAGAATATTCGGCACCCTGAGCGACTCTTTTCGTGCCTGACTAATATTCTACGAGCGCAGCTTTACTAGTCCTGTCATTCCCGTGAAGGCGGGAATCCATCCAAATCGATTTCCGCTTTCGGGGGAATGACAAGTTTTTTTAGTAGCAAGCCTCATATCCCTCATGCGTAATACCTAATTTTCGTCAAGAGAATTTTCTAGTTATTTTTTTTACCCTATTTCAGAAATAAAAAAAAATAATTGACAGTATTGTTTTTCCTTTTAGCAAAAAAACTCTCTTTTAAACGTAAAATTTTTCATGCGTAAAAGACAAATAGGGTCAAGTCTTTTATGAGTTAAATTTTACTCATCTCGCATAAATCGTGTGCTAGCCTAATTTCGCAAATGCAGGATTTTGCACGGATTTTTCACATAACATTTATTTAAACAAATTAATGAGGTCAGTATGTTTGGATTTATACAATTACCTTGGTGGGGTTATATCGTTGTTACTTTAGTTTTGACGCAAATTACACTCTTGGGAGTAACCATTTTTTTACATAGGCATCAAGCACATCGATCTGTCGAGTTACATCCCCTTGTTAGTCATTTTTTTCGTCTCTGGTTATGGATGACGACTGGACAGGTCACTAAAGAATGGGCGGCTATTCATAGAAAGCATCATGCTAAAGTTGAAACTATAGATGATCCGCATAGCCCGCAAGTGCATGGTTTAAAAAAAGTGTTGCTTGAAGGGGCTGAACTATACCGCAAAGAAAAATGTAACCCGGATACATTAGAACGTTATGGCCATGGAACGCCAGATGATTGGTTAGAGCGTAATGTCTATAGCAAGCATAGTGCAGCAGGCACAATTGCATTGTTAATCATTAACATGGTTTTATTCGGATTTATCGGCATTACGATATGGGCTGTCCAAATGTCGTGGGTTCCGTTCTTTGCAGGCGGGGTAATTAATGGTGTGGGACACTCAATCGGGTATCGAAATTTTGAAACGAAGGATGCATCTCGTAATATCATTCCGTTTGGAATTTTTATTGCAGGTGAAGAATTACATAATAATCATCATACCTATGGAACATCGGCAAAATTCTCTGTTAAATGGTGGGAGGTTGATGTGGGCTGGTGTGTCATTCGATTGTTGCAACTGTTTGGACTTGCCAAACCAAAACACTTGCCTCCTCGTGCAACATTACTACCCGGAAAATCTAATGTGGATATCGATACACTAAAAGCAATTATAACGAATCGTTTTCAAGTTATGTCGGATTATCGTAAAACAGTGATCACGCCGGTATTTAATGAGGAACGTAAAAAACAAGGCCAATCTCTTTCTAGTCAGGCGCGGACGTTATTGATTAGTGATATATCGCTACTTGATGATAAAAAACAACAGGTTTTAACAACCGTGTTGGAACAACATCAGGCATTAAAAAAAGTCTATCAGTTACGCGTGGGGTTACAAAACATTTGGGCAAAAAGCACTGCAACTCAGCAGACCCTTCTGGAACAATTACATGCGTGGTGTAAACAAGCGGAAGAGAGCGGCATTGAGGCTTTGAGTGATTTTATAATATATTTAAAATCCTATATCCCAACATCATAAAGTGTATCTCATTGGTTATATTATAATTTATAAGATCACAGGTATTATTTTAAGAGTCTTTTTAAGCTTATCTTAAGGTTAAAACTATATAATGCCTGTAATTCTTAGAATAAACAGTTGAGAAAATAATATGTTTAGCACAAACCAACCTCCATCACCACCCCAAGGATTAAATGACTTATTTGAAATTTTAGGAGTTCCCCGGACAGTTTCTGATGATGAGCTTAAAAAAGCTTATCGCAAATTGGCGCTAAAATGCCATCCTGATAAAAATCCTACAACCCTAGAAAAAGCGAATAAAGAATTTAAAAAAATAAGTGAAGCATATGAGATTCTTTCAGATTCTGTAAAACGGAGTCAATTTGATAGTGAGTATCAGGTTAAATTTGAACAGTATAACTATGATCTTGCTGCATACAATAGACGCAATAATATCGGTGACGATATAGGCTCCATAGCGGCTAGAAAAGTAAAAGAATTGTTTGCTCAGCAAGAAGCTCAAAGAAGAGCCGATGCTGCAGAACAACAACGTCGCGCAGAAGAGTATAAAAGACAAGATGATCCTAAACCCACACAATGGGACATTAATTGGCACACTAATTCGATGCTTAAAGAATTACGCGATGCATTAAAGCCAGATGTTAACAGAGTTGACCTTGCTAAAATGCAACAAATAATACCTAAAGCTGGTGTTCTATATGTAAAATTCACTGCATGTACAAGACACGGTGATCGTTATATAACAGATGACGCGCGAAGATATGGAAATGCAATACTAGAATTACGCAATAAATTAAATGATTTTTATGCTAAACCATTATCGTATAGTGTAGATCAACTCTATGAATTACTTTGTACAGTTTATTCTAGCTACGAAAACAATGAACAAAGAAACATTGTATTTGATAGTTTTAAAAAAATTAAAAGTATAATAAATGCTGAGACATTTGAGAACCTGTGTGCGAAATATCTCTTTACCAAAATCAATTGGTACGCTGACAATCATCAATTTCTACGCTTCTTGATAGAGAATTCCAAAACAGCAATAATAAACTCATCAGTCAATGTTAATAAAAAAGATGAAAACGGTTTAACCGTATTAGCTCACGCATTGAAATTCGAAAATGCTATAATCCCGTTACCTATAGCGATACTTATCCATCCTGCTTGTGTTTATGTGGATTTAGACAACATAGGATTGGAGAATTTATCCATTAAAAAGAGAAAAGATCGTCACATTCTTAATCAAATACACAAAGGCGATATTTTTGATTTAAATATTAGTGAAGTACAAGAATGTTTAGTTTATATATATGAAATAAGGTCAATGGATTTAGTTATCGATCTACTGAATAAATTCTATGTTACTTGCCAACAAAAAAATAATTTAAAATTCTATTATGATCTATGCTGTTCGATCATGGAAAAATATATTTTACCTAAGGAGATAAAATACCGACAGCCATTTGCTCGCAAGGTTCTTGATCGATTGCCAGAAAAAGAAATTAATGAAATAAGATACTTGCACAATAATATTTTATGTCGTGCCGTTCTTGGGTGTGATCCTGAATTTATTCGCTATTTAGTAGTCACTAAAAAAGTTGCAACTGACTTTGTAGTATTAGATAGAGATAATAAAGGATTTACACCGTTATTACTGGCAACGGAGTCTGTTGCTTATTCAGCGAAGGAATCTTTTTTGACGCTGACTGAATTGGCTTGCAGCTCTATAGAAAATGCTGATGAGAAAGCTGAACATAGTAGCTATGATTTTAAAGTAAATCACTGTGAACCGAATAAGGGTGAAAATGCTGTGCATTTGGTTGCGAAATTCGATGATCTAAAAAGCATCGAGGCATTACTTAAAATACCTGGGTGCGATGCAAATATACAAAATAAAGCGGGTGAAACAGCGTTAATGATTTCGGCTCGTGCAGGCCATTTAGGTCAAGTGCGGACATTGCTAAAATTTCCTGGGATTAATATAAATTTAAAAAACTTAGAGCACAAAACAGCTGTTGATTTAGCAAAATCGCCCATAATAGAAACCGAAATTTTATCATCTCGTGTATTAATCGGATTAATTAATAATCAAGTTCCAGATACTTCATTTCCTGAAATCCTAAAATTATTTGGATGCTACGAAACGGCAATAAAGGGTTTAAACGCTCTGAAAGAATCTTACAGCTTTTATGGTAGATATAAACCCGAAAATTTTCGGCGTGCTGAATTTTTCCTAAAGACATGTTTTAATCCAGAGGATGCTTTTAATACAGGTTTTGTATTAGAATACAAACCTTTTTATCAAGCCACCGCAGGTTTTTTTGCTAACCTAAGAGAAGGCGATGAAAAATCAGAAACCGAAAGCCGAATTCATCATTTTAAAACAAACTATTTACTTGCTTATCAACAATTTTTAGAACGTCCTGCTTCACCTAACACTAGAACAAGATAATATCTGCAAGCACCATCTGATTCTATGCTTCCAAAAACGCGACCGTTTTTTACTTTTTATCTGCCCCCAAGAGAGAAACGTTATCACACAGTTGCTGCTGAATTTACGCAAAAAATTGAAAACGAAAGTCTATCCTCTAAAGCTGTATTTCTAGTCAGTGCGTCGTTGCCAAGCGGGCCTGTGAAACGTTGATAATAGCATCTCTTGCTTATAGGTAGAGGGATAACAAATCATTTAGTATACTCAAGGTACGTAGTTATACTTTGAGTAATTTGTTTTTGCGAAAGGAATCGACCTATGACAAATGCCAGTACAGCCCCCATTTCCGTAATCGCAGCAATTTCAATTGGTATTGGCGGCATGATTGGTGCAGGGATTTTTTCAATTCTTGGCGTAGTAGCAATGGCAGCGGGCTCCTCTATGTGGATTTCTTTTCTGGTCGGTGGTGTTATCGCATTATTTTGTACTTATTCTTATGCCAAGCTAGGTGCCACTTATCCCACAGCAGGTGGCGCAGTGCAATTCCTGGTAGAAGGTTATGGCGCTGGTTTGATGAGTGGTGGTATCAACATATTTATGTGGATAGGTTACATCATTTCTATCGCACTCTATGCTCACGGTTTTGCTGCTTATTGCCTGACATTTTTTACCACTACACCTACTCCTATTCTCACAAAAAGTGTTGCTTCAGCCATCGTAATATTTTTTACAATTCTGAATATCCTAGGCGCACGTTCAGTTGGCAAGGCAGAAGTGATTATTGTATGCATTAAAGTATCCATTCTCATTTTCTTTGCTGCTGTTGGTTTGTTTTTCATCCATCCAGCCTATCTATCACCGACACACTGGAGTAATACAGCACATATCGTTTTTGGCGCAGGCGTATTATTTATTGGATATGAAGGCTTTGGTTTGATAACTAATGCAGCTGCTGATATGTTTAATCCTAAAATAAATTTACCCAAAGCACTTTATCTAAGTGTTTTTATTGTTATTGCAATTTACATTGCTGTATCACTCACTGTTACCGGTAATCTAGCTCCCAGTGAAATTTATGCAGCAGGCGATTATGCGCTCGCTGAAGCCGCGAAACCTTTTCTGGGTGAATGGGGATTTAAGCTCATAGCGATTGCCGCTTTATTTTCAACTGCATCAGCTATCAATGCTACTTTATTTGGCGCAGCAAATATCAGTTATATGATGGCGCGTGATGGAGAGCTTCCATCTTCTTTCACTCGAACCGAATGGAAAAATGCAACTGAGGGATTATTTATCACAACATTTCTCACCATAATTTTTATTTTATTTTTTGATCTCTCAGTGGTTGCTATGATGGGAAGCGGTGCATTTTTATTAATTTATGCAGCTGTCAATGCAGGCCATTTAAAAATTCTAGCAAAAACGCAGGCAAATAAGTCTTTAGTCATGCTATCACTTATTCTTTGTCTTGCTTTGTTTGTTGTGCTTGAAGTATATACCTATCAGCATTCGCCTTTTGCTGTTTATACTATGATTTTTTTGCTGGTTGGTTCCTTTTTGCTTGAAAAAACAAAGCAATATATTAAGTAGTTTCTAGGCGAAAATTCGTGATTAAACAAGCAAGATTTTAAAGTTTTAAAATATATCTAAACAAACCTTGACCCTATAGTTGCTATATACCTTATCTTTCACCCTGTAGGAGAAAAACGATGGCTCAATGGTACGTAAAAGATCTCAGCAAATTGACACATATTTCGGTGCAAACACTGCATCACTATGATCGTATTAATTTGCTCGTACCATCTGTTAGGTTATCTAACGGGTATCGTTTGTATTCTGAGAAAGATTTATTAAAACTACAACAGATTATTGCATTGAAATTTTTTGGGTTTGAATTAGCGCAAATCAAAACCTTGCTAGATACAGAGGTTAACATGATTGATCATTTTGTCGATCAATCGCAATGTTTAGAAGCAAAAGCCAAATCATTGCTTGAGGCAAGTCAAACACTTAATAAAGTAATCAACGATTGTAGTCACGATAAATCTATTCCATGGGAAACAATTCTTAAACTAATAGAGGTATATCGTATGACACAGCAACTAGAAAAAACATGGGCAGGAAAAGTATTCAATTCAGAAGAGTTAAAACAATATGCTAGTTTCGAGCAAGAGCTTAAAACTAGATTTACTGAAACTGAATTAAATACAGTAACGCAACAATGGTCGGAGTTACTGGATGAAGTCAGTAGAAACTTAAAAAAAGATCCAACGAGTGATTATGGTATAGCAATGGGCCAACGTTGCATGGACTGGGTGAATAAAGTTTATGGAAAAAAATATGTTGGTTTACGCAATGCTATCTGGGTAAAGGGATTTGAAAAAGGGGCAGTGGATGCAGATGGCGCGCCATCACCAGAGGCATTTAGTTGGCTGGATAAAGCGATTTCAGCTTACTATCGAGGTCGTATCATGGCTGTGCTGAGTCTGGTGGAAAAGCAATCTGATCCTGTTGTTTTAAAGGAATGGAATGAATTAATGGAAGACATGCATGGCGATGAGAGGGAACCTACTGACAGTATCATTCAAGCTATCATGAAAGATGATAAAGTGAGTCGTGCTGCTAAAGATTGGGTGAAACTTCATGTTAAATAATTTTTTTAAAGATTGTATCCCGGGCTTTTGCCCGGGCTACAGTGTTTAGTTATTGTCTGCAAAATCTTAAATTTATTTTGTCGTGAGTAATGCAATGACTCGTTGATCGATAAGGATTAATATCAATTCCACCTCGTCTAGTGAATCGACCATAGACTGTTAATTTAGTTGGTTTGCAATATTGCATGATATCCATAAATATTTGTTCAATGCTAGTTTCACTAAATTCATTACAATTGCGAAATGAAACAATATAACGAAGTAAACCGGGATGATTAATCTTTTTACCTTCATAATCAATTTGAATACTGCCCCAGTCGGGTTGATTGGTGACAAAACAATTGGATTTCAAAAGATTTGAATATAATGTTTCAGAAACATAAGTCTCTTCATTGTAAAGAAGTGATGGATTGATAGTGTAGTGTGAACAGTTAATATCTAATTCATCGATACATATCCCGTTAAATCCAGAAAATAATTTTTCTTCTGTTACATCTTTTTGTAAAATAACTTTTACATTAACAGAAAGGCCGATACGTATCTCCAGGTCATTTTTTATCGTGGAATTCAGTGTTTCAACATTCCTAAATTTTGTATTATTAAATGAATTGAAGTATAACTTCATCGACTTCGATTCAATAATATAGAGAGAATCACAACCGTAAATTATTTCAGCTATTCCAACGATAGGTTTACCTTTTTCATTTAGCCACGATACTTCGTAATGATTCCAAATATCAAAACCAAAAAAAGGTAATTTCTCCGGAATACTAATTTTATCTCGGTTAAATTTGCGTAAGATCGGAAATAGTTTGTCTGGGTTATAATGAGGATTGTACTCTGATTTATTTCCCAAATCAGATTGGGCAGGGATAAGTTTCGCAGCCTCTAACATAATTACTCCACAAAAGTGTTCATCAAAATAAGTATCTATTTTAGATAAACTGAATCACTCTCAATACCGTAAAATCCCGGTATACCGTAAATTTAATAAGCGTGCTTTTTATGTTCATATGAATTAAAATGTTTAATTGTTTACTATGTCTTTTTTCTGGTATTTTATGCAATTCAATAAGTTAGACACGAGCAACGAGCTTAAAGTTTACCGTTACGGTAATGGATTAAAGTTAATTAAGCCAAATATCAAAATTAAAAATCATTCAGATAGTGGCTGGTATACAAACCATACTGTTTCATCTTTATTAACCATTCCATGTGGTATTTATTTTGAGGATGTTAATGGCGTCATTCAACAATTGAATGAAAATAATATTGAACAATGTAATTTAGATTCAATCAGTCAAGCAATCGGCAAATCTTATTTCAGTGCTTTAACTTCTAAAGCTGCAAGCGCGCTCTTAAAAAATGACAGTGAAACCATGAAAAGAGAAAAAATTCAAATCCTGGAAGAAGAAATTATTCAAAAAAACAATGACGTAATTTATCAAGTTCTTTCGGTTAAAATGCCTTGGTATAATAGCAAGAACAAAGTAATTGGACTATTCGGTTGCTCAATTACGTTAGGTAAAAAATCACTTGCTGATTCGTTAGCTTTAATCACAAAAATGGGTTTTCTTGTTCCTGAAAATATCTTCATAAAAAACAATAAAATGAATGACGTATATTTGTCAAACCAACAGTATATCTGCGCAAAGCTTTTATTAACTGGATTGAAAATTAAAGAAATTGCTAATCGCATGAAGCTCTCTCCACGGACTGTGGAACATTACATTGATAATATGAAATCTAAATTTAAATGTCATAACAAAACAGAACTTATACTAAAAATCCATGAAAAAATGAAAGATGAGTGTTCCGTTGTTAACTGTTAAAGACGACATGAAAAGTCACGATATGTTATTAGCAGAACGATCGAAAATCTAATAATTTTGAGAGTTATTATGCTATGATTAATAGAAATCATTTGTTACATTGGAGTTTATCCTATGAAATTTAATAAAATTACTTGCGTATTTATCGCTACCACTTTTACAAGTATAAGCTTGACGCCTTTAGCAATCGCAGAAGTAGTTCATCATCCGGCAGCAGTAGTGGCGCATCCACACGCGACTGAGGCAACGAAGACTGTGACGCATGAAGCTGCTATAGTGAAAACAAAAACTACTACGCGAGTTACTGTCGAAAAAACAGAATCAAAATCAAAAACGATCGATTCAGCTAAGCATCTTCCGTTGAAGGCGACACCAACAGCAGCTACTGATGTACATCAACTCAAACCGTCCACAAGCGCAGTGAAAAACAGCGTGAATAGTCTTTTTACTAACAGAAAAATAAAATCTTTGACAGGTTATCAAATAATAAATTTATCGCATGACCCAAGCATCAAAGGCCAAGAAGCTGCAATGGTTGCTGCGCTAGTCGTAAAAGTGAATACTGCGGCAGGTCCGAAAGATGTGACTTATACAGAAGCAGAATTACTGAAAAAATTCTCAGATACATCGAGTGGATTTTATGATTCCTATCTCAATGCATTAAATAAAATAAATCAAACAAAAGCATTGCCTGGTAATCAAGAACTTTGGGGACCAAAAGAAATTACCGCTAACACGAAAATTTATCAAGGAAATGCAGGTGACTGCTTTTTCCTTTCTGCTATTAATGGCATATTGAAAACACCAGGCGGTTCCGTGCAGATTAAAAATATGATTCAAAAAATACCCGGGGAATCTAATCAATATAAAGTAACTTTTCCTATTCCACAAAAATTTCCTAACATGACGCAAGCACAACTCAAAGAATATCAAAAAGCGCTTGCGGCATCCCAGCCCGTTATTGTCACGTTAACAGCTGCTGAAATTGGAATGTATAGCCACTTGGAAAAAGGTGGCAAATGGTTAGCAATACTGAGTGTAGCCGAAGCACAAAAACTGCATAAATTACATCTGGATCCTGAAGCAACAATGGGTGGGGGAAATCCCGTTCAAACGTTAGGTTTATTTACTGGAAAAAATTACGTGCAATATCATGTTCCATTAACAACACCGACGGCTGATGAACAAAAAACTATTATCTTTAAAATAAGAAACGCCGAAAGACATTCTATGCCTATTGCAATTGAAACAGATGATCATGTGCTTGCTATTCTCGGCTATAAGAACGGCAATGTTATTATAAAAAATCCATGGGGTGCCAAAGGTTGGTATAATCCTAAAACAGGCGGTTGGTCATTATCCAATGCCGGTGCAGGATATTATCAAATGAAAGATGATGGCATTATTGAAGTGCCACTTGATCAAATTTCTCGTGCGTCGACAGGGTTTTACGATATTATTTATCATCCTGAAGACGAAGGTACGCCTAAAGCATCTTAGATAATGATGAGTAGAAATCCATTCATAGAACAAAATAACCAAGCGAGAGCATCAATGTCGCAAAGTTTAACTGGGGATCCACGATTAAATGCGCTCATGCTTCTTTTTTTTTACAAGAAAACCTGCAATCCAAGAGGAAAATCATTTAGATTTTAGCCATGTGCGACAAAAAATGGAGAGCATAAAATTCCTTTTTGGAGTGACAGAGGATGGTTTTATTGGGCAAGCGCTTTTTTACTTTTTTCAGCGGATATGTTATTACGATTGTGATTTCACATCGGGCTATTGGGCGGGGCGGAGGCAAGATTTTGCCTTCGCTGATTTACAAGTGAATGACCTCACCTCAGCAGGTCATCCTGGATTTTCAGCGATAGACTACCCTCATCAATTAAAGGCTCGGGATAAATATAAGTTAGAAGAAAAAGTGTATGGTGTAACAGGTTGGCAAGTTACGCTCTCTGAAAATGCTATTACGATGTCAAATCAGGGCTTGTTAAGAATTTTATTTCGTGTTGAATTTCTGTTAGAAAAGAATCTATATAATTATCAACATACTGCTGTTATCAATATACTTAAGCGTATTGCTAATGTTAATCCTATGCGTGAAATTGATAACGAAGCACTCGCTACGAAATTCACGACTATATTTTTTGAAACACTAGAATCTATTTATGCAAAGTACTATTTAGATAAATTTAAAGCTGCGCTTATTTTGTCGCTGACTGATATCAAGACCGCATTGAAAGATTTACCTCTTCCTCTCTTGATGATAATTTTTGAATACACACCGCTCATAAATAGTGATATAAGGTCACTAGATCTCCCGCGTCTTGCACCTCGGAATCCGGTTAAATTTTCTTTCTCTAGTGTAGGCGGCTTGCACTATGGCGAGTATCTGGTCATTCAAGGTCACCTGAAAAATCCTGATGAAATAGTAAAAATCTTCAATCGAATTGTACCCAACAGTGCAAAGGCATTCCCAGAGACAAGTAAAATTTATATTGCAAATAAGGCACTCATGCATCCGATGTTTGTTGGTAGTTACAAAGATGCCGTCCGTCTTTATCATCCAAGCGCTTGCACAGCATTTACTTTCGTAGAACACTTGGTTAGTTCGAGGCGTATAAGAAGCTGTTGATACGGTAGAATGATCTGACTTAATGTAATTAATAAAGAGGCATTTTTTTTATGGCAGCCTCTTTCAGGTTTGTGTAACATGCTGTGACTAAATGCGAGGAATTAAATTATGTCTATTTCTATGTACAAAGCGTCTGTTCCTGTTTTTAAACAAATGTTAACTAGTTTAAGCGCCATTTTAAATAAAGCCAAAACACATGTAGAAACAAATAAAATAGCTTCTGAGGAGTTATTACAGGCTACATTATTCTCAAACATGTTTAATCTAACACGACAAGTACAGATTGCAGCTGATTTTGCGAAAGGTGTGTCTGCACGTTTAGCGGGTGTTGAGGTGCCAAGCTATGAAGATAGTGAAACTAGTTTTGATGAATTACAGACGCGTATTAGTAAAACACTTACGTTTATAGGCAGCCTCGCACCTCTACAAATGGATGGAAGCGAAGAGCGTGAAATTATTACACAAGCTGGCACACCGAAAGAAAAAAAATTCGTAGGCCAATCTTATCTACTTCATTATGGATTGCCGCATTTTTTCTTTCACGTCACTACTGCTTATGACATTTTGCGCAGCAAAGGTGTCGAAATCGGCAAGCGCGATTATATCGGTACGTATTAAGGAAACCAGGCAAAAATGGATGAAGTGGATTGCATACGACAATAAAATCGTCATTGCTGTCAGTGAGCGAAGCACCCTGTCATCCCGCCCTTCATACCTATCATCCCCCACTTCATACCTGTCGCCCTGCACTTCATACCTGTCACCCTGCACTTCATACCTGCCACCCCGCACTTGTTGCGGGGTCCGGGCTTTAAATAATAAAAAATACATTTTGATTTTTTTAAATAACTTTTTATGTTTTTAATTCCAGACCCCGCAACACATGCAGGGTGATTCAAAATGAATTACAGTTTCTTACTTAAAAATGAAGTCGCGTTGAGGTTTTGTTAAATCAACTCGGGATGATTTTATGTGAGTCTTCCAATTGTCAACAGACCCTAATACAAAATACGGGAATGCGTTGCTTAACGGCTATAGGCGAAAACCGGGATTATTCTCTCATTTTTTTAATTTACTTAAAACCAAATCACCTATTTGATGTTTGGATAATTTTTCCGTATCAATTAATAAATCACATTCAACTTGAAAATTAAATTTCTTTAGCCAATGAATAGCAGATCCTTTTAATCTATTACCGCGTTTTTCTTCTCTGTCTGCAATGACATTTTCAGATGCATATAAATAAAAGAAATGAGGATCAAATTCTTTCATCAGATCTTTATAAGAGTTAAATTCATCTTTAGTTGTAATAAATGAATCAAGAATAATATTAAATCCTTGTTGTGATAATAATTTCAAAACACTTGGAATGGTTAAATAAAGCTTAGAACATAACTCACCTGGAATAATTTCAAATGTACCATCGTTATATTTTTTTGCGTAGCAAACATCATTAGGAATAGTTACCTTATTATTTTCCGGATGTAGTTCCAAAAATTTGTTTCCCAGCATACTTAAGTAGCCATCTGTCGAGAAAATTAACCATGAATCACCTAGCTTTTTTTTTAATTCTTCACAAACAGATGATTTTCCAGATGAAGAAGTACCACAGATAATAATAATCATTTAGTTTCCTTAAATCTGTAGACAATAACAGTATGTATTTTTTTAATGTAAATCACACACACCTATAAAAAAGTTAAGGTGAGGACAAGCATCGTTTGGGATTATATAGTAGTAAGTCATGGCTTGCGACTATTGCACAAGAAATTGATATGATCTTTATAAAAGTTGAAATATTTTCTATGGGTTGTTGATAATTGAGTAATGAATGATGTCATCCGGAATGAAAAAGACCTAACCCCGTACTTTATATCATACTGTCATCCCTATATCACATTATCACCCCGCACCTTATATCACATTGTCATCCGCACCCTATATCACACTGTCACCCCGCACTTGTTGCGGGGTCCGGGTTTTAAATAATAAAAAACACATTTTAATTTTTTTAAATGACTTTTTTATGTTTTTAATTCCAGACCCCGCAACAAGTGCGGGGTGACAAAGGAGAATAAAGTGCGGGGTGACAAGGGAGAATAAAGTGCAGAGTTAGGTCTTCTTCATTCAGGATGCAGCAATGACAGTATTCACTAGTCAATTGTCAACAGCCCCTATTCTAATAAAGTCATTCCAAAGCTATCAAAACAAGTATCCAAATGAAAGTAAGTACAGAACATTGAATCCTTCATTAGGACTGAATATGTGAGCATTTGAATAGTGAGCCAATCTTAAATTGGCATCAAAAGATTTAAATTCCATACCTAAACCTATATTAGTCTGTAATGTAAGGTTACTTCCTTGCGTATTGACCCCAAATTTTCGACTTGAAAGCAAGGCAGGTCCTAGGGACCCTAGTAAGTAGGCTGGGTAATAATGAGGAGCTGGATATAAGCGTAAGGCAAGTGAAACCGCGCCGGTAGTCAAATTCTGATGAGAGGGCGCAGTAGAATGCCATTGACCCAAAGCACCCGTGATAGACCAAAATGTATAGCGACCACGACTAAGGGAAAGTAAGTCTGATGTTAATAATATGCCTGAATTATTATATTTGATCTGATTAGGATCATGAGAATATCCGTACCCTAATTCTATTGAGTGATTCCAGGCATAAGCATTTATTGTAAATAGGCTTAATAAGATCAAAGCTACTATTATGAGTTTTTCTTTCATAATAAATTCCCTTTAAAAAATAATCCGTGTGATATTAAAAGCTATTAAAAATAATCATAACATATCTATAACATTTCACCATTGGATCTGAAAAAAATCAAGCACACTTCAGACTCATGGTTTTTTCTGCGTGTTGACTCATTTATTGCAAGGTTATATGGACCGATGTCATATCAAATTTGAATGACAACTTTCTTTCCTGTCAAAGCGGATACACGCAAACCCGGCAAAATAGAACCCACTAAATTTAAAGGATCAACACCTGAAAGTGTGATTTCTTCGTGTGTAAGTTCTTTTTTTATACTAGCACGCAATGAATCAACCGCATACGGTAAAGCAAATTGTTCACCTAAAAATCCGTTAACAAAACGACCTCCGCGAATTTCTCCACGATCTTCCAGCTGACGAAATACAATTAATAAATCACGCCAGCGAGGAATGATTTTTTCTCTGTCTAAAAGATCACGAAAAACTACACCATACCGTTTTAGTAATAACCAGCAAATAGCTTCAGTTTGTTTAGCGCTATCAGCTGTACCAATAGGTTTAAGCAATACCCAACGTCCAGTACTATATTGATGACGTATCCTATGTCTGCCTTTTCTACCCAAACGACGGCGTGGGTCAATCAATGATCGCAAATTATCAAAACCATCTGCGGTGGTTATGCCGGCAGTCACCAATTCCCAGAGACCCGTTTCAACTTCTGTTTTGAGGTGTCCGACACCGATTACAATGTCTGCAAAAAATGATGCGCCGTTTTGTTTTAAATAATCATAGACACTTTTTGCAACATGACTCACGCTGTTTAGTTTATCGTGTGTAGTGAGAGGTGAAACGCCTGACATCCATTGAGATGAATCACGTAGAAAAAATGTAATCGGCGCAACACTTGTGGGTATCACGCGTTTATTAGTGGTATTAGTTTCTTTGGTGATTTTAGTCAAAGAAGAAAGTCGTCCCCATCCCACTATAGCCATCAAACATAATCGATCTAACATAGCAGGATCATAGTCTGTTAAACGCTTCGCTAGAATACTTCGCTCCCAAGCTTTTGCTGGAATTTCAAATCCTTGAAGTTGGCTGAGTATTTCTAACAATCCATTTTCACCCTTTAACTGAGTACCGACAGCAACATGCTGCCATGTTAACAGCCATCTAACAAATTGCACACCGGATACAGGTTCTATTTCTTTGCGTAATTTCCCCAAGGTAAGTCGATGAATTCGTGCTAGCAATCTGCGTTCACACCATTCTTGTTGATCTGCTGTTTTAAATGTGCCTCTCAAAACCAAGCCAGTGGTTTCTAATCGAATCAAAGCCTGTTCAACCTCAGAAGTATCCAAACATAATAATTGACAGAGTTCCGCATTGGTTGTCGGTCCTATTGCCAACATCCAACTACGCAGCATAGCTAAAATTCCATCTTCGCGTTGTACAGAGTGTACTTCTATTTCTTTAAGAGTGTGATGTAAAACTGCTTCAGGATAAATGGCAGAAAATGTTTTAGCTTTTTCAACGGCAAACCAAAATAATTTGTTATTTGCTGTCGCTGTGCCAACACGTCCCGCTAAAATAAGTTCATCTAGGAAAGATTTCCAACGTAATGTTTCTGCTTGATGCAAAAATGAATCAGCCGGAAAAGCAATAAATGTTTGTAACGCATCGTGTAATTCATCCGCATTTCGTACATCAGGCCATGCTTGTTGCGAAACTTCTTCGATGGCAATAGGATCTAATCTGCCAATCTCTTGCAAGAGTGAGTGTGGCAATAAACGACGCATTGCAACCGATCGTGCACGTCTTTCCTCTAAAGGCGCATCGTCTAAAAAGGCATACGGATTCGCATTTAAAATTTCATGAGCAAATTGAGAAGGTGTTGTTGTATCTATTGCAAGACATTCAATTTCATGATTATTAATTTTAGTTAAGACCTCGATGATACCTTCTAAATCTAAAGCGGCTGTCAATGAATCTTTCATAGCTTCATTAATGAGTGGATGATCAGGGAGATCAATATCGCGACCCGCTAAATTATCTTGGCATGCTGCAGCATCTGGAAATACTGCCGCTAACAAATCATCTGAAAGCATACGTAAAATATTAGGCGGAACTTTTTTTCCATTTCGAAACCGCACTAAAGCTAATGATCGACCAGCATCCCAACGCCAATGTGTGGCAAATAGGGGCGACTGTAAAACAGCTTGTGTCAAAACAGATCTGATAGTTTTTGGATTTAAGAAAGCAAAAACATCACTTAAAGGAAAGCTGTGTTGTTCCGTTAATGCGATATTGATTCCATTGTCAGTTGCGGACGCTTGCAATTCAAAATTAAATGAACGACAGAAGCATTTTCGCAACGCGAGGCCCCATGCTTTATTAATTCTCGCACCAAAAGGGGCATGGATAATTAATTGCATCCCACCTCCTTCGTCAAAAAACCGTTCTGCAATCACAGTTTTTTGAGTAGGCACTTTTCCTAGCAATGCTCTGCCTTGAAGAATATATTCAACGATTTGTTCCGCACCTGCTGCATCTACTTTACAATTTTCTTTTAACCAATTGATTGCGATCAGTGTTGCAGGTTGCTCTTTTGCCGCTACTGTGGGAAAGCAATTGCTAGGTAACATATCACTGATTTTTTGGCGTAATTCAGAAACCCGCAATGAAAGTTCATTGGTGCGTCCAGGCGTCTCGCCGCGCCAAAAGGGAACGCTAGGTGGGGCGCCCTGTGCATCTTCAACGATAATACGACCGGTTGCGCTTTCTACGCGTCTTATTCTCCATGAAGTGCTACCTAATAAAAAAATATCTCCACTATTACTTTCTACTGCAAAGTCTTCATCTAATGTTCCCACCGTCATACCTGTTGGCTCAGTTATGACGGTAAATAACCCATTATCAGGAATTGCGCCGCCACTCGTAATTGCAGTCAGCCGACTTCCGCGACGACCTTTAACCATCCCGTTAATACGATCACGAAAAAGATAAGCGCCATATCGACCACGCGAGCCCGCGATTCCTTCAGAAAGCATTTCGATGACAGTGTCAAATGTTTGACGCGATAATGTTTTATAATGATAAGATTTTTTTACTAGAGAAAATAAATCATCTTCTAACCAATCATTCGTCGCACAGCTTGCAACAATTTGTTGTGCTAATATATCAATCGGTTCAACAGGAATAATAAGTTGATCAAGATCTCCCTCTAAAATTGCATTCGTCAGAGCTGCGCATTCTAACAGTTCATCGCGCGTCGTCGCGAAAATTCGTGCTTTGGAAATGGCACCGTGCCAATGTCCTGCGCGACCTGCACGTTGTAGCATCACGGCGATTGAGCGAGGCGAACCAAGCTGGCACACTAAATCTATACTACCGATGTCTATGCCTAATTCTAACGATGCTGTTGCAACCAAGGCTTTTAATTCACCATTTTTCAATTTTGTTTCGGCAGCTAATCTCAATTTTCTAGACAAACTACCATGATGAGATAAAACTTGATCTTCGCCCAATCTTTCTGCGAGATGATGTGCTGCTCTTTCTGCGATTCTGCGTGTATTTGCAAAAATTAATGTTGAACGATTTTGTTCCGCAAGTTGTGCAATACGATCATAAATTTCATCCCATGATTCATTTGATGCTACAGCACTTAATTCGCTAGAAGGAACTTCTACCGCAAGTTCTAAATGTCTGATATGTCCAATGTCAATCATGATTGGAAGAGCGCGCCCATTACCCGTTAAAAAATTTGCGACGATTTCAAGTGGTTTTTGTGTAGCAGATAAACCAATGCGTATTGGTGGTTGATGTGTGATTGCTTCAAGACGTTCTAACGATAACGAAAGATGCGCACCACGTTTATCATCAGCTAATGCATGAATTTCATCGACAATAACAGTTTTAACATTTCTTAAGATTTCGCGACTCTTTTCCGCAGTGAGTAAAATATATAATGATTCAGGTGTAGTGACCAAGATATGCGGTGGATTTTTTAACATGGCAACACGTTCACGTGTTGGTGTATCACCTGTTCTAACAGCGACTCGAATTTCAGACATTTTAATATTTTGTATTTTAGCCAGCGCAAAAATCTCTGAAAGGGGATTCATCAGATTTTTTTGGATGTCATTGCCTAGCGCTTTTAATGGCGAAACATATAACACTTCTGTTTTATTTAAAAGTGTACCCGCAATTGATTTTCTTACTAAATCATCGAGACATGCTAAAAATGCAGCAAATGTTTTTCCCGATCCTGTAGGCGCTGAGATCAACGTTGTCTTACCCGCAAGAATGGGTGGCCATCCTTGTCTTTGCGGATCTGTTGGCGAACCTAAAGTATGGATAAACCATTCACGGACAAGGGGATGAGCCCAGTCGAGACTATGATCAATTTCTTTTGTCATTGATAAATATTCTATTCAGACGGCATGATATGTCTAGTAATTATACACTGTATTGATGTTGAGACATACCTGTTTTACTACTATAACGGAGGGTGGCGCCTACAAGAATCCCGTATTTGAATGGGGTAACTCTGTAAAGCCTTTGAGTGTTCTTTTGTTAATGTTAATCTTTCAAGATTCGTCACATCATATTTCCATAAATGCGATAAATCTTTATCATCGAGATAACATTTTAAAACTCGCATGACAATTCCATGTGTAATCACACATATCTGTTGAGATGTATCATTAAATTCGGAGCAAATTTGAGAAAATGCTGTTAAAACGCGTTGTTGAAATTCATAAGGTGTTTCACCTTTAGGAAATCCTGGGAAAGTAGAGGGATTTCTTAACCACAATTTCCATAATTCATCATGGGTTAATTCATCAATATACCGACCTTCAAAAATGCCCGCGTTGATTTCTCTCAAATCAGAAACAATTTTTTTTTGTACTGGAATCGTTTCAAAGGCACAACCAAACCATGATTCAGCTGTTTCTTTACATCTTAATAAGGAACTACAAATCAAAACATCCGGTTTTGATAGATCTTTTAAAGCAGGGTGAATTGAATTTCTGCCGTTCTTTGACAGGATGATACTAGGATCTACAGAGGCGCCTTGCACACGTTTTCTATCAGCATTCCAAGTAGACTCTGCATGTCGCATGATAGTAAAAGTAGGTAATTTTCTTGTATTGGTGTGAAAAAATTTTAATGTACGGTTATTCATTTTTATTTCTCTTCGTATGGTAGGGGTTGTTGACAATTGAGTAGTAATGAATGCTGTCATCTTGAGCAATCCCGGAATTGGTTTGTTGCCCTGGACTTGGCTTTGTCACCCCGCACTTGTTGCGGGGTCCGGGTTTTAAATAATAAAAAATACATTTTATTTTTTTAAATGACTATATTTATGTTTAGTATTCCAGACCCCGCAACAAGTGCGGGGTGACAAAGCCAAGTGCGGGGTGACAGAGCCAAGTGCTGGGTGACAAAGCGAAGTGCTGGGTGACAGAGTCAAGTCCAGAGTGACAAAGCCAAGTGGCGGCAGGTCGCATTTTCATACTGTACCGCCATTCAATGAGAGGCTTACTTAGAACATCAACTAACGATCTACATTTGATTACCGGATTTCATGTCGCTATATAAGACTAAACTTTCAAAACCATTGTTCTTATTTAAAATAAGAAAGGCATTATTTAGTTTATAAAAATTAACACATTTTTCTTTAGCTTCGTTCCAATGCTCCCATGTCACACATACTTTGCCATCAGATTTTACATTCCAAGAACCTTGATCCGATTGAGGGCCATCAGCAGGTTTATTGACAAACTTACCGGTTACTTTTCCATCTTTGCCAAAATAACCAGTAAAACTATCAGAAATAACTTTTCCATCTAATGTTGCAGCAGAAATGGTTGTGATTGTTTTATCTGTTAATGCTGAAGTAGCTGTTGCTTTATTTGCGGGTGATAATGATCCAGCAAAACTAATAGATGACATAGAGAATAATAGGATAGATATAAGTAGCTTCTTCATTCATGCTCTTCCTTCTAAATATGAGTAGAAGAAAAATAATATCATAAGAAACTTATCTTTGATATTAGGGGTCTGAAGCGAAACTAAAGTGCCCTGCAACGTACTTAAGTTATGAGCCGTTTAGCATGAAAGAGGCTGTTATTTTTTTTGATGGCTACTAGTTAATTTTTCTGCTGGACGCAATTCATCTAATCTGTTTTTAGCAAAATCCAAAGGGCTCATGATATTCTTTGCGGAGGCGCCATCGCCGTCTAAACCATGACTTGCTAGGTCATTTTTAAGTTGATTTTCGTGAATTTTATCGGGATTTAGATTGTAGATTTTTATAATGTGACCATCAATAGCCTCCATTATTGCATTTTTAAGCTCACCTTCCCGCATAGACTTTTGCTTGGACGACTTTGTCTCTAAAGCTTCCCAGATTAATTTTAAAACATCTGCTTCATTCACAGTTTCCGGAGCTTTCATAATTTTGGTGTTCAGTTTTCTGACTATCAGAACGGCTATTTCTCTATTGGTAGCCCCATGACTAAAAGTTGTACGAGTTTCTGAAGGATATTTAAGCAGATAACCATTACATGCCTTCACTATGTCATTTGCTAGCTCTTTATGCTCTTCTTTCCAGTTTTTTGTCTCTTTTGCCTCTGTTCCACGAGTACCGGTCATAATCAATCCTCCAAGTTACAATTGATTTAATTTAATTATAGCAGTTAATCAGTGGATACGCTTTACTCAGTGCAGATGAACAGCGCCGGGATTGAGTAACGGATAGGATAGTTGAATATCTACTTTGAAATACATGGAGAAGTGTGTCATGTTGCACGACATAAAATAAAATACAAAATATTTTTTTAGGCTAATCAACCTGAATTTAGGGATAATACCGTGAATCTATTTTTTTATGCCGTAGGATTTTTAATTTTTCTATTAATAGCTCATCAAATTGTTCGCCACAATCGAATCATCGCGTGGCTAGTATTCTTAATATGTCCTTTTTTATTGCTGCCTTTAGCGATGCAAGAAAATTCGAGTTACTTTCTATGGATGAAAGTGTATTCGGTTTGTTTGGGAGCATCCTGGTTACTTGCTTGCCGCTATATTTCGTGGGCGCAAACTAAAGTTGCATTATGGATATTATGGGGGTTTTTCGCCGTTAATATTTTGGAAGGGATTGTAGAAGGATTTTTAGATAAGAATCTCATAAGTAATATTAACAGCATTTCTGGGATTTTATTACTTCTTACATTACCTTTAATTAAAGAAACGTATGTTGACGACAGTAAATCTACTCGCGATTTATTTTGGAACATTCCCATGATGTGGATCATTGGGTATAGCGTATGGAATTGGACATTTATTTATACCATTTGGCCCGAATTCGGTCTTCGTCACTTTGTTATATTGTTGGCTTCATTATTAATAAGCGTCAGGAATAATAAATTGTGGCTACAGTCTAGAGCATTTATTTTGGGGATTTATTTATTAATTCATTTCTCGTACGATACGCCCTTAAAACATCTAGATATTTCTATAACTTATAATTTTCCGTTAGCCATGACAGCAGCAATGGCCGGTGTCATTTTGATGACAATATATTTTATTCGATTTACTAAGGAACATATGTTGATAGGGAGATTTTTCGGCCAACAAACAAAATTTTTCTATAAAGTGGGAACCTTCTTTACAGAAAGGTAAAAAAAATCTTATTATGAGAACTCTATAATTTATTTTGGCAATAACAATCAAAGGATGATTATGTTACCCAGTCTGTATAAACATCCATCATTCACATATGCTGATGATATTTCTTATCTCTGTGAGCCATTGAAAAAATTAAATATCAGTTATTTTTCGCATGTCAGAATTGATAACAAAAAACAATTTTCCACAATATCTTCTAACCCTGCGTTTCTTCAACACTATTTAAAAAATAAGTATTATGTAACAGATATTCATATGGTAAATGAAAAGCAGTTCGGCGATTTTTTTGTGTGGGATGGAATGCAATTTAGTGCGCAAAGTGCACAACTGTGCGTCGAGGCTGCGGGGTTTAAAGTGCATAATCCTTTCACAATTATCGAGAAAAGAAAAGATTGCATTAACTATTATCATTTTGCAAATGCCACTAGAACTAAGCAAATTAATCAGGTGTATCTTGCTAATATTGATTTGCTTAAGCTTTTTATCTCGCAATTTAATGATCATGTTAGACAATCCAAGTCGCTCTCTAATGCCTACACTTTTAAATTTAACCTTGCTGGAGCGCAACAAGTTGATTTTGAAGAAACGGAGATTGCCTTAAACCGTGATGAATTCTCTAAGGAGCTCAATCTAAATACGAGTTCTTCACGAAAATTATATTTTGAAAATGCAGTTCTCTCTAAACGCCAGAGCGAAATTTTACAACATGTTATTCGGGGTAAAACATTAAAAGAAATCGCACATATTCTTGGTCTATCTCAGCATACCGTGCAACATTACTTCGAGATGTTAAAAATAAAATTAAATGTACATTCAAAGTCTGAATTAATTTTAAAAACCCTTGATTCTGATTCAATAAAGCTATTAGAGGAAAAGTAAATTGTTAAAAGTAATTATCATTGGCGCAGGCGGAGCGGGCTTAGCAGTTTTAAGCTCTATGCGCAGCCGAGGGTTTGATGCTGTCATATTAGAAAAAAACGCTGACATCGGCGGTGTTTGGTTTAATACTCACTATCCCGATTTAAAAATTCATTCAAAATCATTTAACTACCGTTTTATTGATTTTCACGCGATAAAAAGCGAAACAGAAAGAGCAACACGAGAAGAAGTTTTATGTTATATGAAAGACTATATTGCGGAAAAAAAATTACATCAGCATATTTATTTCAATACGCATATTGTTAGCGTTCTCCGAAAAAAAAATAAAAAGTGTGAAGTGTATGCGCGTAATCCTATCAATAATGAACAGCTGAAATTTGAATGTGATATTGTTATCTGTGCAACGGGACTAACTAATTCAGGAGCGCCACATGTGCCTCATTTTGACAATGAGGAAAAATTCCAGGGAATGATCGTTCATTCCAGTCAATTTAACCAAAAGATGTTAGATGATGTAATATCGAATCAGAAAAAAGTGGTTGTGCTGGGTGCAGGCAAATCATCGCACAATATATTGGTTTTGCTAAAAAAGGTAAAAGAAAATATCACTTGGTTGTACTCCAAAAGTTTGTGGTCATTTTGTTTTGAAAAGGTATACCAGCATAAAAATAAATTTTCCTGGTACCATCTCAAGTTTTTATATACTTACTATTTAGCATTATTGAAATTACGCCGTCGATTTCCCAAATATAACGGCATCATGCGCTGGCTGCAGAAACCTTTGGTCAATACTCTTTTTGTCAATCCTTTGGAACCCAACGCAGATATATTTCAAAACCGCAGGGCACTAATGGAAAAAGAAGAGCTTCATTATTTGCGTACCATTCAAAGTACCAAATCAACGATACATTCGTTAGATGAACACTCAATCACATTGCTAAATGGAGCTACCCTAGAAGCAGACTATATTATTTGCGCAACAGGTTATAATCAAATAGCGAATTTACCTAAGATACTGATTGAAGGAAATGATGGTGTAAATGAAGAATATGATCCAGCAGCCAGAAATTTTATGTATAACATATTAGATTTAGAAATACCTGAAATAGCATTCTTTATGACAGAAGTAATTTATCTTCAACAATTAGTAAGTTTTTCTATCGCAGGAGAATGGCTTGCTAATTTTTATCAAGGAACGTTACGTAAAAAAGCAAATTCTTTTGATCATTACGCAGCGCTGATGGCTAAAAGTCAGAGCAAATGGCATATACCCAATCGTTATTTAAGCAATGGATCAGTTTATCCACATGAAAAAAGCAACATTAATGTTTTGCCTTTAATGCTTCATGATATGGCTATTGATAAAAAACTGGCTAAAAAACTTTGGTACAGTTTGAATAAAGATGCTTTTGATGCTGTTTTGCTAAAAATAACAGATAAGTTAGGCAAATAATTGAGTCTGTAAATTTTCCTGTGTAAACGGTCATAGTGTACTATAACGTAAATTTTTATGGACTATGACTATGAAAGTAGAATTAATAGATGAATTGCTAAAGGGCTGCACGACTCAAGAAGATGTTT
>JBDTIZ010000029.1:0-3180 GCA_039936115.1 Gammaproteobacteria bacterium | reverse complement strand
CTGATATTGCTGTTGTCCTTGCATAATTCACTCTTAAAAATAGCGTTATTCTTACAGTTAAGCTATTATAACCCAATGTTAAAATTTGTATAATAAATATCGGGTTTTTCAACAAGCCCGTTCGTTTATTAGATACTCAATGAGTAACTAACTTTTGGTCATATTTACATTTGAAATACGAGGAAGGTATGTTTACACCAAAGCTACAATCTACTCCAACAACATTGATTAAATTAAAAAATGGTGCAGAAGTTTCAGAAGCAGCACTATTGTCTACTATGAAAGCTCTTGAGTCATTCGAAAAAAACGTGCTTGCCCTTTACGAATTGCTTGAAAAATGTCGTAATCCCGAGCATAAAATGTTTGGAAATACTAAAAAGTTAGCGGAGGACGCGGGGCTATTAATAGGTGATAAGATTCATCAGGACACAAAAAATATAATTCTATCCGCAGTTGAGTCGCATGGGTCATTAAAATTTAGTGTCAGCATGCCTATAGAGGAAAAAAGTACTCCCTCTAATAAGAAATAATATCAAAGTAAGTTAGGCCACTTGAAAACAGTGACCATAATCATTTTATGGTCTATTTTTTTCTTTTCAGTATCAAAAAGTATTTGCAAGGTATTCAGCCATCAAATGACTAATATATTAACATTTGGCGGCTGGTCGGACGTACCTTCACAGTGGGCCTAATTGCGGCCGGTAAAAATCCGACGATTGAAACTATTAGAATTATATTGGGCACTGGTAGCAATAGCACCCTAGGCGGACATCTACGCACCTGGAAAGCAAGACAAGATCAAACGCAGCAGATTGCTACCAAAGAAAATCTTCCGGAAGAATTAATCGCGGTAATAAAAGGATTGTGGGATCGGGTGATGAACCAATCTGAAGATAAAATCCAAGTAATTCAGCAAGAGACTCAGCAAGAATTAGCGCAATTAAAACAAGAGGCTCAACATCTACAACAAGACAATGCTTATTGGCAACAGCAATATCAGCAGATCAAACAAGAGAGGGATGGACTTACTCATGAAAAAAAAGCAATGGAACAACTATGCGTCCATGCAAAAATAGAGATAGCCACTTTAACTCAGAAAAATGTCGGACTTGAAGATCAGAATCAAGAAAAACAAGTACGCATTGAGGAATTGCATCGCCAAAATCAGCAAATACAGAACAATCTTGAGCATTATCGGACTGCATCGCTAGAGCAGCGCATGATTGATCAGCAACGTTATGAGCAGCAACAGAAGCAACTTGAGCAAACAGTACAGCAGATTAATCAAGATCTATCGCAAGTACAGCGAGAAAAATTGGTGTTTCAGCAACAAAGCCAACAAGCTAATTTTGAAAAGGACAGTATAAAAATACAGCTTGATAAACTTAACGAAAAACATGAATTAATTGCGGCACGTTTAGCAGAAACACGCCATGAATTAGCTAAAAAAACACAGGCTCAACAACATTGGCAAGAACAATATGATGCCTCTTTAGCAAAATGGGATACACAAAATAAGTTATTTATTGAGCTACAAACTCAGCATGCTTTATTATCCCAACAATTGCTCATACTAAAAGCTGAACTAAAAGAAATGAGTGAACAAAATAAAGTATTAGCACATGAAAAATGGATAATGGGTCAAGAAAAAGCTCAATTATATGGGCAGTTAAAACAACTAGAATCCTGTATTTGAGGAACTTCTTAAAGCCACCTTATATATCGTTACTAAACTTAGAAAAGGATATTTTTTATGTACAACGAGAAAATTATTGATACCCATATGCATTTGTGGGATTTAAAAAATAATTATCCTTGGCTTATGAATAATGCCGCACCGCTCATAACGCTAGGCGGAAACTATGATAAGCTGAAACAAACTTTTCTTGTCAAAGATTATGTTGCATTAACTAAGAATCAAAACATCGCTAAATCTATCCATGTTGAAGCATTCGGTTTCGAGGGAAATCCTGTTTTAGAAACACAGTGGCTACAAAAACAAGCTGATCAATTTGGATTCCCGCATGGCATTGTTGCGCGCGCTGAACTACACGATCCTGATGTGAAATCTATTTTAAAACAGCACTGTCAGTATCCAAATGTGCGAGGAATCAGAATGGCATTGAATTACCATCCTGGTCTTAATTTACAAATAGCAGATCGTGGTGATTACTTACGTGACAAAGAATGGAGAAAGGGATTTGCATTATTGCAGAATTATAATTTAGTATTTGACCTGCAAGTTTTTGATAACCAAATTGAAGATGCCGCTTCTCTTGCGAAAGAATTTCCAAATACTCACATTATAATAGAACATTTTGGCTGGCCATTGGATATATCTGAAAATGGTTTCAACCTTTGGTACCAAAGGATGGCTCTTATCGCAGAAAATAAAAATGTCTTTATGAAACTGAGTGCAATAGGCTGGGTATTTAAACAAGCTGATTTGAATGTTATAAAAAAATATATTTCTTCAGCTATAGAGCTATTTGGAATTGATCGCTGTATGTTTGGTAGCAATTTTCCCCCTGATAGTATGTTTTATAATTTTGATGAGCTTGTTAACGTATTTAAACAAATTTTTATGGTTTATTCAGCAGCAGATCAGCACAAGTTATTCTATGGAAATGCTGAAAAAATTTACCGATTGGAATAGAGATTTTTAATATGAAATTAACACGTCTCTACACAGGTCTTGATGGCGAGTCACATTTTGAAAAGCTTGCAGATATCATTTTGGAAGATGTGGGTCATATAGGAAAATTATCTTCAAAATTAGAAGCAACGGGAATGCTAATACATCAATACGATTCTGATCTAAAAGAGGAGTGGCACAATCCTTCTCTTGGACGTATTTATGTAATTTTCCTTGAGGGTAAACAGGAGATTGAGACTGGTGATGGAACAAAACGAATATTCGGCTACGGAGATATTTTATTAATTGAGGATTTATCTGGTCGAGGTCATCGCACACGCGCGGTCAGCAATGGTGGCATATCAATTATTCTTACTTTGAACTAAAACAGATTGGATTGATGCTAAAATTTGTATCGTCGTTTATGGTTCGCCATATTTGACCAGGCTGTTTGGAGGGACTTCTCAAACCTCCCCTATTAGAGGAATATTCGATACTTTTTCCAGAAAACTTTTACAGAAATATTACATGCGTATTATGGCTGA
>JBDTIZ010000028.1:0-18810 GCA_039936115.1 Gammaproteobacteria bacterium | reverse complement strand
CTGATATTGCTGTTGTCCTTGCATAATTCACTCTTAAAAATAGCGTTATTCTTACAGTTAAGCTATTATAACCCAATGTTAAAATTTGTATAATAAATATCGGGTTTTTCAACAAGCCCGTTCGTTTTTTAGACATGCATAAAATAAAAAAAGCATCTATTTTAGAGGGTAATAATATGTTTTCTGATTCTACATTTAAGTTACTAAATTCTCTTACTGATAAAACAACAAAGAGCGAAGAAAAGAGCCCATCCAAACTTGAATCTCCTTTCGTGTTTTTTGATCTAAACCTTTCTTCAGAGCAGAAATCTACTTTAGCTGCGCTTAAAATTTCTCAAGATGAATCTTTTGAAAATAATGGGAATTTTAAAAACATTTTAACTGACATTGAAAAATTTATTTCTGCACTTGATAAACAAAATGCAGAAATAAGTGTAAAGATGGCAGAGCTTATTCTTGAAATCATTAATAAAGTAATTTCTGAAATGCGTCAAGAATCTGCCTGGATAGTGATGAGATCTTCACAGCCAAATGACGCTTTCAAAGACCCGCGCTGGCATACAGATGGTTTTTATTTTCCACCGTATGAGGGCGAACAATTTAAAGTTGTCGTTACTTTAGCTGGGCCAGGCACTTTATTTTATAATCTCCCAGACCAGCAAAGAGAAACATTTAATTCACTTAATAACGATCGAGTGAATACAAAAAAAATGTTAGAGAACATTACACCTGTGTCTCCTGCTTCTGGACAAGGAGCAGCTTTTATTGCGGGGTCTAAAACCAGAGCAGCTGTTCACTCAGAACCATATATTAATAGTGCTCGCTTATTTTTAGCTGTTGCACCTTGCAGCCACACGCAACTTGATGCCCGGCTTGAGGCACAGAAAAAATTTGAAAGCAGCCCAGAATACTTAGAATTGCTAAGCAAGATGCAAAAATCTTTCTCGATGAAATAAACTCTCTTAACTTGAGGCAAGGATGTATTAATAAAGAACATTTGGCGGCTGGTCGGACGTAGCTTCACAGTGGGCCAAATTGGGTCTCCTGACATATAAAGAGAAAAGTTTCGTTCGTTCAAGCCACTTGCAATGATAGAATTTTAACCATATCAAACGGGTAGTCGTTAACTGCTAGCCGGTTAAAATCATATTTTCCATGCAAGTTAATGTGGCGCCATGTCATCATAGATCCACCTTTAATCATATTTACCATATCGTTACGCTCATACTCATCAATGCAGTTAGCCAACATTTGTGATAGATACAAGTAATTCCATAAAACAACAGCATTTTGTATCAATATCTTACAAGCTGTGGCAATTTCTTGTTCTTCTCGTGTACCTTGCTTAAATTCGCTATCATTTGCAAAAAATACAGCATTAGAAAATTTATTTGATAGCTCGATTCGATTGAGTTGTTTTTCAATTCGCTGCCGAAGTTTCACATCATCAAAATACGTTAGAATAAATAGGGATTTTATAATTCGACCAAATTCTTTTAGCGCTTGATACAGGGGATGATCCTTTGCATACGAACTCAACCTTTTAAATAACTGGGATGCCGTAACTTGTTTTAAATTAATTGTTGCCATGAAACGTAATATATCGTCCCAGTGTTTCGCAATTAATTTTTGGTTAATAATTCGACTTGGTAATATTTTATAACCACGCTTTTCATATGTGTCTGGGGATGAAAAAGCATAAATTCGCTGCTTCCCAATTTTTTTAATTCTAGGAGCAAATGCGACGTCTAAAAAATGTGTCGTTGCAAAAACAGTTTCAGTAAATCCATGTGTATCGGTTGAGTGAATATTCGTTTTTACTACATCGTTTTGAAGCAAGCCATCAATAACATACGCGGCTTCTCGTTCCGCCGAGCTCATAACTAAGGAATGAAATAACGCTTGTCGTTCATCAATAAAAGTGTAGACGCTCACGCCTTTATCTTTTCCATGATATTTAAATGAGCGACTGGCAATTAATGAATCGACACCTACGTTAATTTTACGACCATCGCTAGAGGAGTGTGTATTTTCTCTGTCTTCAATAAAAATATTAGAGAGAGTTAGTTTGTTAATCAAGTTAACTATTTGTTGGTTTGCCGAATGTAAATTCTTTAAGCTTAAATACCAGTTAACAGTATTTACTAAAGTATTTTCTTTTATTCCTACGGATATTTGTGCCATCTTTCTAATGCCAATATTACAACCTAAACCAATAATACCGGCAAAATATGCCTCAGCAGTTGGTCTTTGTTTAACGTGTTTTATACTGTGATGCTTGAAACATTCAGTAAGTGATACTGCATTATCAATATCCGAAAGGATTTGAAAAACAGGAATATAACCAGCTTGTTCAAGCAAAGCAGCAATGTATTCTGTATCTTTATCTTCAAGGGCTGGCGTTTTGACAAGAACACGACCTTTTTCATTTATTGACAAATACGGATTTCTGCCCTCTACAAAACGTTGATTAACTGTCGTGTATTTTTCTTCTAAACATTGTTTTAACTGATCCATAATCTTTGTGCAGTCAGAAAATATTTCTAATTGAGCAGACTTAAGTATTTGATTGCGATTCTTCCGCCACACATTTTCGTCAATAAGATATTCATGAATAGCCTTATACCGATAAGAGTACTTTAAATTTAGCTCGCCAGATTTAATAGCATCAGAAACATGTAAAAACAAGAGCATTTTATATAATGAGGATTTAATTTTTATATTTTCATCAAATAAAACTTCGCGCTCTTCCTTTTCAAGAAATCCGATAGGTGCATTCTGTTTAATTTGGCCATCATTCTTTTTAAGATAATCAATAGAACACATTAAGCTCTTATCAGATGATGCTTTATTAAAAATAAGCGATTTAAGAATATCTAAGATACGGCGTTGCAATTTAACAGATAATTTTTCAAGTATATCAAAATAATCCTTGTTTTTTTCTAAGCGATCTAATGATTTTTCGAATAGCTCAATTTTTTGTTGTTCTGTAACATTTTTTTGTTTTGAATGTTCAGCGAGTAATGCATCAATTTTTTTTATCTTGCCTGAATCAGATAAAACTGGAGATCTAGTAATTTTAGTAATTTCGTCAACTAAGTTTCTGTAATGGCCATTTGATTTTGTTAAGTGACGTACAGCGTTTCGTCTCTCGATACGTGACAATTGATCATCTTCTTTAAGTTTTTTGGCAGCAATGTTTTTTCCCAGATTGAACACATTTAAGCAGGACATCAATAAAATAATCCTGTCGTAGATAAAATTGATGCTGTATAAAAGTAAGCAAGTGAAGATAGAGCTTCTCTTTCTCTGGAAATTGCTTTAGTTGAGAAAGTTTAGCTTTTTGCATCCAGGTGGCGTAATAAGCACTACCGCTTGGTGAAAAATTAAGTGAATCAATTACAGGTTTCAATCTTAAGAAATAATCTTTCACAGTATCAAATAATGCTAAACTTGCTTGGATTGCTTTTGGTTTTGTAGATTGATTAATCGTTTTGAGCTGATTTAATAGAGTTGAATGATTAGCGTCATCTTCGTTCAGTAATGTATCAAGTAATTTCTTATCTTTCTCTCTTAATTCTTTTCTTATTTTAGTTAATAAGCCACGTTCAAATTCATAATAAACATGCGTGATGAGTTCTGCTAGACGATGATAGGAAGAAATTTCAAAGTTATTTTGTATTAGAAGATTCAATAAATGAATAAATATTTGCTTTGGCTCAATCTGACGTTCCGCCTGGTTAGCCGCTTCTTTTCGAAGCCAAGCATATGCATCGTCATCAAATAGTTTGCAGTCAAACAATATCAATATCTTTTTTTGATGTTCCACAGGCATTTTTTTCTTATAACAGGACAGGTCAATGTCCTCTATCATGACACCAAGCAATTTCGCAGCATACTCGACATCCTCTTGTCTAAATCGATTCATAAAAAAGAAGCGTTTACATGCTTTGAAATAACCATATTGCAGTAAAAATCCAACTTTATTGGTCGCCGTTCTCAGACGATTAATTTCTTTTTCTAATTCATTGTCCATCGCAAAACAAATCGCGCGTGTTTCCACCGGCAGAATAGGAGGGTAATCAAATGCTTGCTGTTCAGGAGGCGTTAATATGTAAAGATTCGACATCGCTAATTCTTATTATGACTTTTCATTTTCTGCTTGGTTTTAGGAGTAGCCAATGATAATTGTCGTGTTGCCTCATGTCTATCTGCTTGTGCCACATGTCGATAATGCATCGTGGTGCCAATATCAGTGTGACCAGCATTTTCTTGAGCTACTTTAAGGGGTGCACCAGAATCTAGTAGGCATGTCACATAACTATGGCGTAACCAATGAGCTGATGCAGATCGTAATTTGTAAGCTTTTCTAGGGTGAATAAACTCAAGCTTATTTGCCCCTAGGTTAAATGCCCATTTCAAAATTTGATCAATACGTCGTGTGCTAATAGACTGTTTTAGATTCTGCATAGGGATAAGGGGCGTTTTCTCTCTGAATTGTGGTTGAGGAGAGGGGAGGTCGACTTTTAGCCGAAATTCTGCGAGCGTTTTTAATAACTCATCCGGAACGGGGATTTCACGCAATTTTTTTCCTTTGCCGATAACGCGTAAAAACCAATTTCCTTCACGTTGAATAAAGTTCCCCATAGAATGTTGAGCGGCCTCAGCGATTCTTAGTCCAGTGTAAAACAGTAATAAGATAATATAACGCGCGCGGATGACTTGAAACTGGTGATCGTCATCTTTAATAGGGTATTCTGTTAGTGCGTTCAGTACAGCATGAATTTCATCCAATTCCAAATAACGATCAATAATTTTCGATTGACTACGATTTCGTTTTTTTCGCCGTCGATCAACGGCAAGCGGATTTCCTGTTAAATAATTTGTTTGTACTAAATAATTAAAAAAAGAATCAAGAATGGTGATGGTTTTATTTAATGTTGTGGGAGAAAGTCCTTTACTAAAAGTACGCCAAGCAGGATTAATTGTTCCATCTTTTAATCGCCGCGATACTTTTGGACCGCACCATATTTTTCTTGGCTGTGGGCTCTTTACAAATTCTTGATACTCCATTAAATGATTGCGCCGTAAACTGGAAATATTTATCTTGGCAACGTGAATACACCACAATAATAATCGTTCAATTTCTTTTGCATAAGATTGTAATGTTAGTGGCGATTCGCGAAACTCACTTAGAAAAGCTGAAATTGCTTCAGCATCATTTTTAGCATCAATTAATGCCGCTCCAATGGCTTTATTATAATCGTCCATTGCAAATTGAATAATTTGGTCGCCAATATGACTGGTATCAGTATTGATCAGAAATAGGGGTTTAACTATCTCAGTTGACCCAACTTTTTTATTCATTTGAGCTGTTTTCTGTTTCTTCAGACCAGGGGGCGAATCCAATAGGGAGTTTATTTGGCGGAGTAGGAGGTTCCATCAGCTGATGAATAGCCGTGATTAAATTTCTAATTGCACCATCATGATCTTCCACCTTTCGCTCTAGCTCAACTAACTTATGGCGTAATTCTTTATGTGCAGCAAGCATCTGTCTTAACTTAACAAATGTTCGAACAACTAGGACGCTAACTTCAATTGCGTGTGGCGTGTTGAGCACGCTAGCAGCCATGATGGCGCCGTGTTCAGTAAAAGCAAAGGGGTAGTTCGGGAGAATTTTAGGCTGGAAAGGTGGTCGCAAATTGCGACCACCTCCTGTTTTTCAGCCGATGTTAGCTGAAACATAAAATCGGCTGGAAATCTTTCCTTATTTCGTTTAACTTGCTCGTTGAGTCGCTTAGTGGTGACTCCATAAAGAGCCGATAAATCAGCATCTAAAATGACACGTTTTTCAATCTGTTTGGCGACCTCTACAGCCGTGTTTGTTGGCATGGGTAGTCCTTTTTACCGATTTTATTACCTCTACTCTACCATGAGATATCTATTCTGAGAATAAGACTACTATGAAATATTAAAATTTCAACAGAGAGTCAATCCAAAACGCTTATCATATTCATTCTGCAACCGGCTATCTTTATGTCGATTCTCGTCTAAGTATTCATCCATATAAGATTTAAATAAGCGATACTCATGCGTTAGCCTTTCAAATAAACCTAGGTTAGGCCGTGAGATATAATATTTTTGCTTTTCTCTTTGGGATAATAATACCCCATCAACAGTAACTGTTTTAATCGTTCTCTTTTCTTCCGTAGTTAGTAATATGCTATTATTGTTTGTAATTTGATCTAAGACACGATCTTGCCATTGATTAATTAGATATGGATTAAAATTGAAATCCGCACAAAAGATGAAGTCATCATTAGCGTATCGATTCATAAGATTATTTATTAATTCACAATATATATTTCCAGACCGTGAAAGATTTGTTTTTTCTTCTACACATTCATCTCCACTAAATGGAAAGTGTCCCAGCGCAAAATATTTATCCTTTCCATTTTTTGCTATCTTCCACAATTGAAGACGATTAGCTATCTTATCGAAAACGCTTGAGCGCTCAATAAAATCACATTTTACCTCGCTTACCCTGTTATTTTTATCAGAAAGCATTAATAGCCCCCAGTTTTGATATCCTTTAACGTTTGGCTTATGATATATATCGCACGGTAAAAATCGCTCCATCCACGGAAATTTTTTGAGTGATTGAATCAGAATATTTAAATGCAATGATTGAATTGGGCCTTCGCAAAGTCCAATTGTTTCAATAGAAGAATTCCGATATACAATTTCAGCAATCACATGGGAAACCTTCATAAGACGATTCATGTACTGTTTATCATTTTCTATAAAGCCGAATCCATTATTGTAACTTGCCCCCTCTCTTCCTCTTCGCATTTTCCCTTGCATCATGATATTCCAGAATAAAGCTCCATCATGAATGATGGGATGATGATCAGAAACTCTGCTCGTGATAACATCATTTCCGTTTAAACATCTAAAAATACCAGGGTTAATGAGCTCTTTTTTCCGATCATCGCCTAGTTTGTTTTCTGGCATTTTTTCTAAATGAATCTGCTTAAATAATCTATTTAGCATAGCTCCCACCCCTGTTTAAGATTTGATAATAGGGTTAGAATGCTGCGGATTGATTGATAACTAAAATCGATTGATTTTATTGTATCAATAAGTTATACTTATCGTTATGAATATACGTGATTTAAAATATCTTGTCGCTGTAGCTGACCATTGTCATTTTGGAAAAGCGGCCGAAACTTGCTTTGTTAGCCAGCCTGCATTAAGTATGCAGATAAAAAAACTTGAAAATACTCTAGGTATACAGTTAATTGAACGTACGAATAAAAGTGTTTTTTTAACCGAAATTGGCAAGCTAATTACTCAACATGCGAGAGATATCCTCTTGCGAATTGAGACAATGCGAGAAGTTGCTAATCATGCAAAAGATCCGTTTTGTGGGGAGTTACATTTGGGCGTTATTCCTACTCTTGCGCCCTACCTATTGCCCCATATTATTCCTGGGTTATCCAAAGTATTTCCTAAGCTTACAATTTATCTAGCTGAAGAAACCACTTCAAATCTAATCACAAAACTTTCACAAGGAAAACTTGATGGAGCTTTGTTAGCCCTCCCCCTCGTTGAAGAAGATTTTTTTGCTCTGCCCTTATTTGAAGAGGAATTTGTTTTAGCTATCCCAGCTAATCACCCACTGGCAAAGCGAAAAACAGCTAAGTTAGCGGATTTAGAAAACAAAACTCTGCTTTTACTTGAAGATGGTCATTGTTTACGTGACCAAGCTCTTACTGTATGCCATAGAGTCAACGCATCAGAATCAAAAAGTTTCCGAGCAACCAGCTTAGAAACATTAAGGCATATGGTTGCATCTAAGGCAGGAATTACATTGATGCCAAAACTAGCATGCAGATCAAATGATGGAGTTTGTTATCTATCGTTTGGCGCTCCTAAACCAATGAGAACTATTGGTATAATCTGGAGGCCGTCAACTGCTAAAAAAATCATATTAGAAAATATCGTAAATCATATTCGAAAATTAATGACTAAACAAAAAATGGTTAGGGTTATTAATACTCCTATTGTTTGCCGCAGAACTAACAGCTAAAAGGAATGAAACTTTTCTCCATATATGTCAGGAGACCCAACTGTGTATAACTTAGTATATCAATTTAAAGCTTAGAATTATTAGATGGTAATTTTTTGCTACTAAAAGGCCTTTCCATTAACCCTATCCTCATTTTTTTTATTCTTATATCACGCTCGTTTTTTTATAAAATTCTTCGTGCGGTGTTAAATAACCTACACATTTCAAGGGACGATTATTAATAGTATTAATAACTGCATTTAAATCACGTTGTTTAAGTTTCGCAGTATCATAATCTCGTTGAAATTTAATTCGTATATTTCCATTACAATTTTCAATCGCACCTTTTTGATATGGCGATGATGGTTCACAAAAATAAAATCTGCACCAATACAATTTTATACCCACTCATATCTTTTAAATTCACTTCCTTGATCAAACGTGATCGATTTAATGGATGTTTTTATCTTTGTTAATGTTTTTATCATTGCAAATGCTGTTCCAATAGCTTCTTTATTTTCATTTTTGATAGCAATCATGAATCGGGATTTTCTTTCTCTCAACGTAATAAAATTTGTTTTTCTGCCTCTTTTAAAGATCATTAAATAAGCTTCCCAATGACCAAATTCGCTGCGGTCATTTATATGATCTGGCCTTGTGGTGACTAAAAGTTCTTTCGGAATTCTTCGTTATCGTTGACCTTGTTTAATACGAAAATTATGTTTGCGTCGCAAATACATATAAAATATATAACGTCGATGTGGATCATCATAAATGTAATGAAACATTATTGGAATATCTCTGCTGGAATCTAAACAGATTTTAAAGAGTTTACAATCTAAAATCATTTTATACCAATCGATAAATCATATTGTGTCACAACGAAAGTGTGCATACTGTAACAAAAATCAAAATGTAAAGGGATATCATTCAATTCAATATCGAACATTGTTTGGCATTGTTAATTTGCCTAGTCCGCGTTTGTTTCATTGCAACTGCCATGAAACAAAAACATTCAGCCCCTTAAGTGACTTGCTGTCTGATAAAAATAGTCCGGAATTACAGTATATTGAAACAAAATGGGCGTCATTAATTTATTTTGAACAAACTGCAAGTATGTTAAAAGATGTATTACCCGTTGGTGAAACAGAAAATGCAGCAACAATCAGAAATCATCTACACAGTATTGCAAAAAGACAGGAAAAAGAGTTAGAAGGAAAACCAGAATATATTTCTCTATGCCAAAATGAATGAGATAAGTTTCCAAAACCAGGCAAGCCAATTACTGTTGATATTGATGGTGGTTATTTAAAAAATTGGAAAAACAGAAACAATAATTTTGAAATTATCGCCGGAGAATCATTTTCAAAAACACAACGTCCCAAACGTTTTGGATTTCTTCAAAAATGTGATGCTCATCCAAAAAGGCGGTTAATGAATGTGTTAGTCAATCAAGGAATGCAACCAAACAAGTAAATTACATTTTTATCTGATGGTGCTGATAATGTGCGAGAATTGCAATGGATGATGTATCCAGAATCAGAGCATATATTGGATTGGTTTCATATTACTATGCGAGTAACTGTAGTGAAGGGCTATTTTTATGGAATAAAATTTCATTGTGTAGAGCCTCACATTTAATTTTAATGTCTTTACTAAGACTTATTATTAAATATGATCAAATGCAAGATGCCCCCCACATTTTTGTGCTCTCCCATTCGTATCGAAAAGCAACACAAGCACGAAGCTTTATCGATTTAAGTTAGCATCATTTTACTCGCACATTATGATTGCTGAGTTTTGCAGGCTTCTTGTCTTTTTGATCGACCGGCAATGACTTCACAAAAACACCTTCAAACAGAGTAAATCTTCTTTGACCGAGTGTAGAAAGAGGAACGCTTCCTCGTCTCTGGGGTTTTTTATTCTGTTCAAAATCCTTAAAAGGATGTGGTGATTTCCCCCGTGATAACAAGAACGCTGCTCGATATTTTTTGGGATCAGTAATAAATAAAGTATCAATATCACTTACTAAGGAGCGTTCTTTTTGTATTTTTATTATTTCAATTAATTTATTTAATTTTTGATAGTTGATAGCGTAATCAGCATCAGCTGGATTTGCATCAGCTGCTGCTCTAAAGCATTCTCTAGCATTATCCCACTCATGCAATAAATAATAAGCAATACCCATTTTGTTCAATGCGACTACTGATTTTTCAACACGCTGGTAACATTTGATTGCCATAGGTAAATTATTTTGCGTCATATAAAGATTACCATTTACCAATTCATCCTGCGGCAAAGAAGTTAATCTATGATGTTTTTGAAACAAAGTAATCAACTCATCTCGGCCGACCAGTTCGCCAAATTCCTTGGAACTACTACCGCAGTAGTTAGGTTGATTAATATGTTATCAAGTATATTTAGAATGTTGTGTTCAGGAATTTTCTTCAATAAAACTTTTTTATTTGCCTGAAGTATTGCATTAACTTGCGCTTCATTTTCTTTGTAATCTACATTATCGGGTTCGGCTTTCACTGCCGCAGAGAAATATTCTTTTGCTTTTAACCATTCTTTATTTAACGCAAAAAGTATTCCTAACTTATTAAACGCTACTGTACTGATTCCCGCATGTTTATAGCATTCAATAGCCTTATTAAAGTTAGCGACGTCTTTTTTCGGGCGCTTAAAAGGATAGGCTTAATTATCTGAAACTGCTTGCATGTAATGTCGCTTGGATAACGTTTTCGCATCTCAACTTCCATTTGAAATTAAAAAACGTTGATTTTAGCAAATTACAGAAGACTTTGAACAGGCTCTTAATGACTTTTTTATATTTTTGATTCCAGACCCCGCAACAAGTGCGGGGTGACAGCAGGTGCAAGTGCGGCGTGACAATGAGTGAACGACAGGTCTTTTTTGACGCTCAGGATGATCATACCAATTCTTAATAGATGGTCCTTTCTTCGAAACATCGATATCCATTGGGACTTCATCCTCGACCAAATCTAAGCCCGGTATTTAGTAGAATAACAACCGCAATAATCAAAAAATTGGATATTTACAGGTTACATTCGGTCCGCTTAGGTCGCCGAGCCCGCATCATCAACTCTCCAACCTTGTGTATTGTATAGACATATCAAGTTAATAACGGTATTTATGCTACAGGAAGCCAATTTCATTGACTACAAATGAATCATCCAATATACTTTGTAGTATTTTTAACCACTCCATAATCAGATGAGCGAAAAGAATGTCAGAACCCAGAAAAGCAATAGATCAATCATTCAAAGATAAATTAAATAAATATTTGATCGCCGAATGTAAAAAAGGTGATTTTGAGAAAGCGGTAAGGATTTTAAATATAGGAGCTGATCCTCTTGCTCGCGGTGAATTAGGTTTCACTTGCTTACATTACGCCGCCGCGGCAAAAAATGCCGACATGCTCGCGCGGCTTTTTAATGCCATTCCAAATTGTGATGTTAATAATGTGCTTGATGAAGAGGGTTATACCCCCTTACACATTGCTGCACTACGCGACAGTGTAGATGTCGCTATCAAATTAGTAGAACTTAAAGCCGATGTTAACGCTCGCGGTAATGAAGTAAATGGCGGTAAAACACCTTTGCATGTCGCAGCAGAAAACGGCTGTTCTGAAGTATTCAATTATTTACTCATTAGAGCCAAAGCAAATTTATGGGCAAAAATGACCGTAGAATTAGGTAGTTTTGTCCCCTTTGATTTAGCCATGCAAGAGGGGCATGACAATATTCAAAAATCTGCTATCGATTATGCGAAAAAAAATCTTGGCACAATTGACCAAGATAATCATACCCATTTACATTTTTTCTCCGAGACCAATCATGTAGGAGCCGTGAAAGCTTTACTTGAAGCGAAAGCAGATGCAAAAGCGGTGGATATTGTTGGAGAAACTTGTTTACATGCCGCAGCAAGAGGCGCTAGCGTTCAAATTGCAAAATTACTAGTGGAAGCTGGAACAGATCAAAAAGCGATAAATGCTCTGGAAGAAACAGCCGCCAATATCGCAAGTGAATCGGCAAGTAGCCATCCCATTGCAAAATATTTAAATTCACTTGACGAACCTGAAAAGCGGAAAAATCAAAATACAGAAAAACGTGAAAAACAAAAAGCTAAAACGCGTGAAGCACAGCCGGGGTTGTCTTCAGCAGAGGAAGGGGTTGCTCCGCTAAACCCAGAAGCTAAAAAACAAGCTAAAAAAAATAAAAAGCATGGCAGAAACATTCCATTATCCGTAAATCAACCCGGAGCTCCTGCAACGACGGAAAGCTCTAGTGTACTTGCTCCCCTTTCTCCGTCAGCGACACCAACGTCGAACTCAAGCAGTAAAATACTCTCCGCATCTTCTTCAGTAACCATCATGTCATCTTTAGCTGATAGCAGAGATACCATGGTAGCTAGCTCGACGATGAGTGAAGGTTCTGTGACAAACACCAGCGAATCTTCTACATTTTCGTTTACAGCCTTGGTAGAAGCTAACAAAGCTTTACTCAAGCCGATGAGTTCAAGCTCATCTTCTGTAACAAGTCAGCCAACTCCCTTTTCGTTTGCTGATTTGATAAGCGCGAATCAACATTTACATAATTCCGACACTTCTTTTGCGGTACTCGATGAAGCTGAGGAGAAACTGGATGGCTTAGGATTAGCAGCGATCATTAAAGAATCTAATTCTACCGATAAATGGCAATTACGTATAATACAGGCTCGAAATGCTGACAGTATTATTGCATTAGATGTCACAGAAAAAGCAAAATTCCTCGAGGCAATTTTCGCTGAGAAAGTTGTAAAAAATTTCTTGGTATTAAGCGAAATTGGCGTACTCACTTCCTGGCTGCCTGAACTCAAACTGAAAGGACAAGTTGTTTTATCAAACATGCTGCTAAATATCCGTAAATCATCGCAGTTAGATTTAACTTCTATGCGGAAAAATATTATTAGCAATATTTTGTTCCATCTCATCATGAGAGACACCGATAGCGTGTCAGATAACATGAAAAATTTCTTAATCAGTATTGGTGGACAAGAAGCTTTCGATTCATTATTACAACAAATTCGTAAGCAGACCTTAAGAACTGATACGCTTTTATTGTATGCAAAAAATATTGAATATGAGTTAGATGGTAGTATAAAAGACAAAGCTGACTGGTCGGCAGAAGTAGATAGTGAAGAAGATGATGATCAGCTCAATGCAGAGCCCACCAGATCATTAACCAAAAGTCTTTCATAAAAATCTTATTATTAATTATGCTTTTTAAAATTTTAGTTCATTCAAACGAGGTATAAACTTATGTTGCAAGCAAACTATGTAGAAATCCGTCAAGCTATTAAAAGGGGTAAGGGAGTTCCGAAAGATTTAGTGCAGTTAGTGAAAGATATAAAAATTAAAGGTGACTATAATCGCAAAATCGATGAGTTGATACGCTTAGCCTGCGACGTTGAAAATCTTCCGGCTTTAACTACACTTTTATATGATGGCTCTGAATCACAAGATATTTTCTTACAGATGGGCTCGTGCACCAATACCATTTATATTTATGCTAATGATGTAACACGCGACGATAGTTATCTAATTCATTATTTAGCGCAGCAAAGTAAAAATAAAGCATTAGCATTACTTTTGCAGCATATGCCTAATCTCTTTGTGCTAGATCGCAATGGAGATACTATCTTAGCCAGTGCTATTCGCGCTGAAAATGTTGCAGGCATAAAAATCATTATGGAGAAATTTCCTGAGCTTGCACAGTGGAAAACACACCCGTGTAATTTGGTAACTCAACAAACTATTCCGGCTGTAGAGTTAGTCGATAGGTTAGCACGCAGGGCTAAATTTTTTAAAACAGAAATTTATACTGAAATGAAATCTGCTCTTGCTCCCAAAAGCAACCTTTCAGAAGAGAAAATAAGCGAAAATCAAGCATCTAAAGAAGTCACTGCAGAAGATAGAAAACGTAAAATTTCGAGTAACTCTTCATTACTGATCAGCTTTTCAAGTTTTAAACGTAAAGTAACAGAAGATAAAACTGAAAAACCTAAACGAAAACTCGTCGTCATAAAAAAACAAAGATAAACTATACGGTGCTCGCCAAATAAAGAGATTTTGCCGAGCACCTTCATGCTGTTACCCTAATGACAGATCACACTGTGACCGTTACACCGAAAAGTTTACAAGCTCATAACATTAAAACTTGCCACTTTTTGAAATCCTTTGTTTTGTGTGTTGCTGAGGAGCCACTGTGCTCGCATTAGTGTTAGATTGTTTATGAGAAAATTGCCACGGAGAGAAAAGCCCAAAAGCGAGTGGATGGTTTTTAAAGTATTCTTCTGCTATTTTGTCTTTTGCTTTAATAGCCTTCTCAATAAGCGTATTAGCAAATTCTTGCCTTGCCTCCGATGTGTCTTCTACTACTTTCCTCAATGCAGGATAGGTTTTTATATATTGAACAACTAAATCAAAAAAACCTTCTTCGCTAGCCTTAACAATTAACTTGCTTTTTAAGATAGGAAAATAATCGATCCACGATTTAATGACATCATTCAATATTTTAATAAAAAGAGCGCTATCTTTACCTTGAATAGCTGAAGGCAATTTTCTTATTGGATTATCATCGTAAAGTTCTTTCAGTTCGGGTGTTGGAGCACTGTAATCAGCGCATATATCTGCTAACACACTTGCCATTCCCAAATCGCACAGTGTAGTTATCAATGCACTCCTACGATCATCAAAATAATCATTGCTTAATTTTAATTCTGCTGGGGTGATGGTTTTTTCAAGTCGAACGCTAGCATATAATCCTGGTATTTCTCTTTTTGATAAGAATGTCGAAACATTATTCGTTTGAAATCCTAGTATAATTAAAATTTTAATAAGGGGCGGAATACCTTGTGCTTGTGGTTGCGTAATATAAGCTAATGCAGTTTCATGACTTAAAGCGGTATCTAATTTTTTAGCATTATATTTATAAGGTTCTCGGTCTCTAGCAACAGCCATACCCGCTATAGGCATTAATTCTGTACTTTTAGATGAAATCGTCACAGATAAATCATCCCCAAAACCCAAGTATTTTGTCTCAAGTAACAATTTATGATAGAAATCTTTCTGCAATAGTTGCATGAAATGCGCTTCTTCATCGGAGAAATCTATTTCGCTTTGTACTTTTTCAGATTTTGCTGCTTTTTTTTCAGGGACTGCCGAATTAAATTCATTTAAATTATCGCGGTTAAAATTGTCTCGAGAGCTTATAGTGGCAGCGGTGCTGCTTGTTTCATATTTATCACTATCTGTGCGTTGCACCTGTTTTTCAATTGCTTCAGCCTTGCCGATCACTTGTAAAAGTTGCTTGAAGCGATCCCTTATCAATTGCCCATGAAATTTTTTGCATATCCGATATTCTTTAGCTAAATTTTCATTCGTCATATACGACGCTAATAGCTCAGCACTTTTAAGGTTATAGGTAAGAGCTACAATCAATGCCGTTTGGAGCTTAAGCTGAAATTCCTTAGGTTTTTGAGCGGTGCGATGCAAATAGTCTTCATTAAGCATAGACGCATCTTTTAATGCTTTAATAACGCCAAGATAACCTCTATAAGCTGCTTCCATTAGAAAAGTAAGATTATTGCCTGTTCGAAAGTCATAGCCTTGTTGGATAGATTCTAAGTCAGCACCTTCATGAATTAATTGAATAATTTTACTTTCTTCAGAAGAAAGCTCGAATTTTTCTGTTTCTGGATTTGTGCGCTTTAACATTATTAGCGTGTCCTTCGTTGAGGTATAGCAGAAATATGGCTTTTGCAAAAAATTCTTGCGTTGATCTTTGCGGCATTAGCAGCAAAAAATGAAAATTAGCATACTATACTTAAGGAAATCTTAACTAGCTACCTCTATACTGCAATCGCTCTGAGAATGTTTTATGGTCAGGTATTGTATCGGTAACCTTGCTGTAGACCAGATAATTGAGTGTTTTTTTCTCTTACTGATTTTTCGCACAATGACAACAAATTAGCTGTTATATAGCTTCTACATATCCTAAATGATACTATGTAGAGAATTACGAAACAAAACACGTCTGTTACTAAATTTAGTAGTCCGCTCGTGAATAAAGAACTTTTAAATCGTTTTTTAAAGTCAAATCATGGCACTACCGCAAACTAGATTAGTTGATGGGGCTATTTAGTTTAAAAATGACGTATCGAAGTTATGTAGTAGCTCCCGCTTTAATATTGAGTGACTTATATGAATATAATTAAAAATGCAGAGGAAGTGTAATGAGCTTAACGCGATTAGATATTAAAGTTTTTTATAATGCAGTTAGTCTGCTTGCCAATCATATTTCTGCAGAGGACGCACCATTGCCTAGTGATCTTCTGGATGCCGCAAAATGGCTTAAAACAAATTACATTACTTATTTAGACGCCGAAGAAAAAGAATCTAAAACTCTTGATTTACAGAAGCAAAAATTAATTGTTCAAATTAATAAGGCTAAGGATTTGTTTGCACTTGAGCAAACCGCCACTATATTACGTGGCTTATCTAAAGAAATGGCAGAGTGGCAACCTATTTTTGAAAAAATTTCCTCCGATTTAAAACAAGCACATCCCATGCAAATAAAATTAGTTTTTGATCAAACTGCAGATGAAGATTTGTTTATTTATTTGGCGGATATGCAAAGCTCTCATATGTCGTTTCGTGAAAACCCAACGCTTGTTCCGACCATAATTGCGACCGGCGCAACTTTGGAAGAACACCGCAAAACGAAATTCAGTGTAAATATAGAAGATTTTAATAAACATGTAGAATTATATAATCGAGGGAGGGAAATAGAGTCAATACAGCCATATTTCCAAAAACTGTATACTCAGCTTAGCGGCATGGTCCATGAAGACATACAATTACATAACATTTATCGTCGGACAGCATTTTATTTGAGTGCCATTTATTTCCGCGCGGCTAAAGATATGCTTAGCAAAAACAATTATAAATTGGCATACACTTATTTAGATCAAACAGCCGAAGTTTTTGGCGTCTATAAAAAAATGTTCGCATTGAGTCACGGTGAGTATCCTGCAGGAGATACGAATAGAAAGCATCATGAGTCTTTTTTTGTTACCACAGAAATCTCCCTGCAACTATTAAGAAAGAAAATTAGTTTTTCTGAAGCATTTGACGCAATCAATTTACAAGTTGAGACTTTTTGCTGCTTTGGTGATGTACCCGATGAAGCAGTTGCTTTAAACGATGTTACTAATTTATGTGCTGACATAACTAAGCTTGCTCTATCTATTCCACCATTAGAGCAGTTAGATGCTGGCTCAGAAGTCAAATCACCAGACACTTTAACGCAAAAAATTACAACCGAGGTCTTTTATACACATCAACTTGCTCATTCAAAAATGTTTCAATTATGTTTCGAACTCGCTGACGCTACTTGTGCGCTTGCGATAGATTATTACAGTAACTCTACTTCTCTTATAAATGTTACAAAAAATTGCTATATGAAAGCATTTGAACATGCTGATCATGTTGCAGAAAAATCTGAAGAACAAATTAAGTTTTTGTATCGAAGTCAACTTTCTGTTGTCACACTTTATAAATTGCAAGCCGCTTTAACAGCAAATAATGACTCCTTCGCTGCAAATAATGAATATTTTGCTGCGCTAGATATTTTAAATGTAGTTATTTCACCGCCGACTATGAAGGAAGAATTATTAATCGCATTCTGTTCCTTAGTTACTGACATTAATAAATTGCTCACTACTCAGATTAATTTACTCATTAGTAGAAATGCCGCGCCTAAAGAATGGTGGCCAATATCTGACAAGTTCGACGACTTATTTACTGCGATAGAATGCTTCACCAAACGTCACGAAAATTTCAAAATTGAGCGAGGATTTCAAGACTGTTTTAAATTAAGCACAGATACATTTCAAGCATTAAAAAATAAAATTCTTCAAGCCGCCTCTAAAATTAATGTTGTAGGCAGTCACTATAATCCTATGCTATTTACTCCTCAACCGACAGAGGTGAACGACGAGAAGAGAAAAGCATCAGTTCCTGATGAGCCTAACAGAACACCAATTTCGCCTACGTCTAAATGAGGGAATGGCGGAATCTTAAGAGCTAAATTTCTTTCAGGATTTTATAGTCGCTATACAAATAAACGCGGCGTACTGACTCACACCGTGCTTAAAAAAATTAAGTAATCAGAATTTCTTATTAAATAGACTTTACAATTATGAAAATAATCTTAACAGTTACTGCACTCATCTTGTATTTCTGACAAGCCAATGTGCGATAGCAAATGTTTATCATGTTGCCCCCTTCAAATTTACCGAGCAATTATTTTACGCTCAGGCTGACAGAACCAATTATCAACAGCCTAGTGAATAGATAAGAAATACGCTGTCAATGCCCTTTTCAAAAATCAAAATCTCGCGTTGCACTGTATCTAAGACTTCGGTCATTTTTTAGAAGGAGAATTTGCCACTGGCTATTTCTTGCGTTTTAGCGACGATTTAATCAGCAACATCCATACTAAGCCAGTAAGTATCTAATAATATGGTGATACTGCGCGTATTTTTCGCAGGGCAAACGCATCTAAATTCCAGCCAGAATGCGGTTTAGATACCTGTTATCCATCAATGCGTTACGTTGTTTTCTGCGTAAGCCACCCTTAAACGTTGTTTCTTTTTTTAAAAGCGACAAGACA
>JBDTIZ010000027.1:0-5362 GCA_039936115.1 Gammaproteobacteria bacterium | reverse complement strand
TTTTTTGCTTTTGTAGGGGCGAACCTATGTGTTCGCCCAGCGGCCTAAATATGCAACATTATTTCTACGATAGAGAGGGCGAACACACAGGTTCGCCCCTACAAAAGCAGAAAAATCTGCAACAATGCCGACTTGTCCGCGAGATCCAGCCAACTTAGCATCTGTTTTGATTTGTAGGAGAAAGATCAAGAATCAGTCGCATGCAAAAACTCAGAATTATTTTTTGAGTTTACTCTAGAAGTACTTCAAACAAGGGGAGAAGCTTAGCCTCTCCCCTATCACTAGCATTTATCTTTTTTTCGTTTTTCTTGTGCTGGTTTTTTTCTTAGTAGCCATGACATTATCTCCTTAAGAAAGTTAGAAAGGTGTCCGATCACTTGGATAATTAATATTATATACTTTTATTTTAGTTTGTTGGGGCCAAGGTGCATTAACTCAGTACTAAAACGTGAAATAATATATTGATCCAAAAAAAATGTAATAGACACTGTCAGTTAGCGTCGATCTCCCACTCAAATTTTTTCCCAATCTTCTAACGTAATTGCCCATCTTTCATGATCCCGCCATTCACCTTCGATTTTTAAATAATGCGGTGAAAGTCCTTCTTTTCGGAAGCTACATCGTTTAACTAATTGAATTGATTTTTTATTTTTCGGCTGAATATTCGCTTCGAGTCGGTGCAACTCTAATTCACTAAATACTTTCTCTAACACTAGCTTCAATCCCTGCGTCATATAACCTTTTCCGGCATAATCTAAAAATGCATAAAATCCAAGATACGCACTCTGAAAGTCTCCACGCACAATTTCACTAATATTAAATACGCCAGCAATTTCACCTGATTGGAGACAGACTAAAAAACTTTTATGATTGGGCAATCGATAACGGGTTAAATAATTCAGATATTCTTCTTTTGTCGCAGGCGCATGTATCCATGGATAATGTAATACTTTACTGTTTTGCATGGCGTGTTGAAATGCTTTGAGATCGAGAAGTTCTGGCTCACGAATTCTGATAGTTTGCATCAGACCTCCGTTAATTTAAGCAATTCATGGTGCGGTAATAGTGCGGTAAATTCATGCCAAACGCTTTGTGTTTTTTCAGGTAAGGTTGCAACGTAGTTTTCAAACGGCATAATCTTATCGGCTAAATCTGGCAGCATCTGTAAAGCAAACTGTCGTAACAACACTTGGAGTTGTGGCGATTCTAACACGTTAGTGGCAGTGTATTTGTTACGTTGCAATTTTAAAATTGTGCGAATGACATCTGCTGAGTAATCTCTAAAATCTTGAATAAAAAACGTGTATTCATCAGGTGTGAGATTTTTTATAACTTGATCGATGATTTCTTCGCGATACTGTACATAGGCTTTGCGAATTTTTTTGCTTGCTGTCTCTAATTTTTTGAAATCGTTTTCTTGTTCTCTATCTTCACGTTTTTTTTCTATGACCTTGTCTAGACTATTTTTGGCTGGTTGATAATTGTTTTTTAATGCGCTTAAAAAGTAACCTGCCAGATTAAGCACTTTGCCCTGTTGAAAATTATTCGATGATTCAATCAACGCCATTTTTTCTGAAATATAATCGCGCGGATAATCTTTAATCACTTGTTTTGCTTGATCATGCGATAACCCGTAGTGACGTATCAAATCAGCGGCTAGTTCATCATTAGAATCAGTCATCGGGTCTTCCATCTCATCGCCTGGCGATTTGCCACCTAATCGAACCTTTTTCGCACGTTCTTTCAAACTGAAGCGTACTTTAACCACTTGTCGCCCTTCGCGAATTACTTCAGGTTCGACAATCATATCGGAGTAGGTATTTACCTCTTCAACTGATTTATCCAGTACACGACGTTTAAAATCACGAAAAATAGGATATTTGTCAGCTGGCACACCCATCAACTTACGAAACATGTCCATTTCTAGCCATTTCGTATACCCAAGGCCACGGTAACGAATACAGTTTTCGTAGAGGGCTAAGCCATAACTGGATTTAAAACGTGATTGAATAAATAAATTGATTTTGCCAAACATCGTTGGCGAGTGGAGCAACAGTTTCATTCGCGGTGAATAGGCATAGAGACAAATGGGTCCTTTGAGACTGACGCTCGCCAATATGGAGCTTGCCGTCCAATCTTCGGCGCCTGTGGTATCGTTGACAACGTTCCATTCAATGACAGTTGAGAGCAGACCTTTTAGCGCGTCCTTGATGACCGAATGATTGTTACCATGATAACCAATCAACTTGCAAAGATCTTTGACGGTGATCTCATGCTCTTCTTTTTGCATTAATTCTTTGTAGGCGTGATAAAGAAGCGCGTTACTGATTTTACGTTGTAACAAGCTTAATGTATTTGAACAATGAATAGTGGCCGCATGCTTTTTTAATTCATGCCCAGTCGACTTTTTTTCCAATCCCATATCCGTCACAGTTAATCCCATAGCCGTCACGTTTCCTTCCCAAGAACGTCACATTTTATCCCACAAACGTCACCGTTAATCCCATAAATGTCACAAATTACAAGTGAAAAACGTTATCTTTCATGGTGTTACGTATTCCTAAACAAAAGATAAACTAATATAAACTATAAACACAACCTGATATCGCTGTTTTTATTCACATTACTTATATATCATGGCACTAGTTGGATGATATATTAAGCCGCGAGGTAATACAACTTAAGGAGCATGGAGATGAAAGTGATTGCCTTTTTAAATAATAAAGGTGGCGTTGGGAAGACAACCTGCAGTAGAACGATGGCAGAATATCTAAGTAAAGTAAAAAAGAAACCGACATTAGCAATTGATTTTGACCCGCAATGTAATTTTTCACATCAATACCTCAAAATGGAAATTGATCCAGCGGCACCCGAAGGATTAATGCCACCTATTCACCCTGATTACTTCGATAATGATCCTGAAGATGCTGACTGGGACGGTAGAAGCAGCATTTCAGAAATTTTCTATGGGCAAGGTGTTGTGCCGTATCCGACTTTTATTGAGCACTTGGATATTGCGCCTGGCCATGCAGAAAAATTACTTGCTGCAGAATCGGTCAGAAGATCAGAAGTTGTCGATAAAGTACACAAACAGCTCTTTAATTTCTTGTCTTCACCTGATGTTAGAGCCACTTATGATTCTGTTGTCATTGATACAGCACCTTCAAAAGGGCCGTTGACTGTCAGTGTTATTAAAGCCGCAACCCACATTGTGATTCCATCCGTGATGGAAGAACAACCTGTGCAAGGTATCTATGGCATGTTGCAACTGTGGATGCAGGAATCGCTTGCTCGTGAACGGTCGCGTCCTTTGAAACTGATTGGTATCTTGCCTAACATGTTTAAACAAACCAGGCTGCACAAAGATATTTTAAAAAGTCTGCAAGATAACGATGCGATTGGTAAATACATCATGCCGGTTAAACTTAGCCAGCGGATTGTGTTTGCAGAGCTTGATTCAGAAGAGGCGAATCCTCATTCTATTTTCGACTATCAAGGAAATCATGTCGCGAAAGAAGAGGCTCTAGAAGTGTGTGAATACATTGCAGAGAGGATATTTGCTGATGAGTAAAAGGAAACGTTTTGGTGTATCGCAAGCTCTGACACGTGGTTTAAGTGAAACAATCCACGTCGTTGAAAATAACGCAGGTGTTTTTCGAAACGTCGTTTTGCCGTTATCTCGGATTGAATTAGATCCTGAAAATCCACGTAAACTCGCTATGACACTTTCGGATATTCAAAATGGTATTGAAAAAAACGATCAAGAACTCACGCGCAAATTAGCTGAGCTTGAGAAATTAAAAGAACTGGCAGGTACGATTGAAAGTAGCGGCATCATTAATCCGGTAGTTGTTTACAAGCGCGGTGAAGTCTATCGTGTCGTGGCAGGCGAACGCCGTTGTTTGGCATCCATTTTGGCGGGGAAAAATGAAATCGATGCACGAGTCTTTAACGAAAAACCAAAAGGTTTTGAATTAAAACTTTTGCAATGGATTGAAAATACGGCACGAGAAGACCTGACGCTAGATGAACGTATTGGTAATATTCGTGACATTATGACGGAATATCAAAACCAAAATAATGGCACAGCGCTCACAGCGACCTTATTGAAAAAAATTACCGGTCTTTCATTACCCCAAGCAAGTTATTATCTAGCCGTTTTAAACGCGCCAGAGGACTTACGATCTGCGATTGAAGACGGCAGAATAGGTAGCTTGGATAAAGCTGCTGTGATTGCTGGGATTGATTCAGATGACCTCCGACGTCAGGCATTACAGGCGTGTATTGATGGTTGTAGCTTGAAAGAACTCAGACAGATTATCGCGAAAGAAAAACAAGCATTAAAAAAACAGGCTGTGTTGCAGGCTAAGCCAACCCGTGGTCGGGCTGTCTCACGGGTTAACATGGGATTTACCTTAAATACCGTTGTGGTTGAAACCATCGTCAGTGCTGTGCTGAATCAAGAAGAATTCAGGAAGTATGCAGATGTGTTTTCTAAGGTAAATTGGACCCACTACGACCAAGCGGCTCGGGCTTTTCAAAAGATGATTGAAATTTTAGAACACGAAACAGTGAGATAACAGGCGATGAATAAGAAAATTATGACTTCAATTAAGTTACAGAAATTACTGCACTTTAAAATGCAGCAACGCATTATTGGTGACGGATATGGGATGCGTGGCAAAAGCAAATGGATCATTGAAGCGATCGAGAGCTTTTTGCAGTTAGCGGACTATCCATCTTTGGTTGATATTGCTGATGAAATGGAACAATTAACGGAAATTGTTAGCATACGGTTATCCGATGAGCTGATGTCGCAGTTGGACCACGCCATTATCAAGGTGCGTAGACAGTTTCCGGCAATGGAAGGCGTCAAAAGCAATCTGATCCGCGCCAGTATCATGCAACGACTCATTCGTGCTTCAGCTTCGGTGCCCGAATATTAGGTTAACCTATTGAAAATAAAGAATATTAATTAAATTTAAACACGAATTAAAAAAGGGCACAGCTAGCTGGGCCCTTTTTTTATGGATTATTGATTGAGGGGGCATGGAAAACAAGTGTGACGTTTATGGGATGGTTTGTGGTTTTGTTTTAATTGAAGTGTGACGTTTGTGGGATCGGGTTTAATTGGACATCTTTTTGTAGCGAACCTGTGTGTTCGTCCTTTTGATCGAAGAGATAACGGTTGCGTATTGAAAGCAGAAACAACGAAGAAGAGATCCTTGCTCAATTTGTTCCACATAGAAGTGCGCCGCAGATGCGCGGTGGCAAAAGCCACAATGCTTAACAGCTGTAACCAAGATGGAGGTGGGCCCTCCAGAATCGCTTTGTAGGAAGAGGCTCTAAGCAACTCTGAGCA
>JBDTIZ010000026.1:0-19456 GCA_039936115.1 Gammaproteobacteria bacterium | reverse complement strand
AAAAAAATAAAAACACACTATTGTTTTTTTTTATTTTTTTAATCCAGACCCCGCAACAAGTGCGGGGTGACAGAGTATAAGGTGCGGGGTGACAGAGTATAAAGTGCGGGGTGACAGAGTATAAAGTGCGGGGTGACAGAGTATAAGGTGCGGGGTGACAGAGTATAAAGTGCAGGGTGACAGAGTATAAGGTGCGGGGTGACAGAGTATAAAGTGCAGGGTGACAGAGTATAAGGTGCGGAGTGACAGAGTATAAGATGCTAGGTGACAGGGGAAAAGTGCGGAGTTGACAGAAGCCAGTGTGGAAAGAGAATAGCCACCGGATCCAGTCAACTTGACATCTGTTTTGATTCGTAGCAGAAGAGAATTTATTTCTCCACCGGCATCGTTGTTTCAATCGTAGGTTCAGTGCCCAGAAGCTCACGCATTTTTGCTTTAATCATATCAATCGCAATTCGATTGCCGCCACCGCGTGGGACAATAATGTCTGCATAGCGCTTAGACGGCTCAATAAATTGTAAATACATGGGGCGCACGGTTTCTTCATATTGTTTGATCACAGAATCCAATGAACGTCCGCGCTCATTCATGTCACGTTTCATACGACGAATAAGGCAGATGTCCAATGCGGTTTCCATAAAAATTCGAATATCCATTAATTCTCTCAATGTCTTTTCGACAAATAATAATATTCCCTCTAATACAATGATGGTGTGTTGCCCAATTTGCCGAGTTTCTTTTTCACGAACATGCATAGAATGGTTATAAATTGGAACATCAACGGTTTTGCCCGCTTGTAATTGTTGCAAATGTTGCACAAGTAATTCATGGTCTAACGAATTGGGATGATCGTAATTAATTTTAGCCCGCTCTTCAAAAGGGATGTTGCTATGATCCTTGTAATAAGAGTCTTCCGATATAACGACGACTTGACTCGAGCCTAGCTCGTTCACAATGGTGTTTGATAAAAGACTTTTGCCGGATGCCGAGGCTCCAGAGATACCAATAATAATCGTCTTCTTAGTCAAAACTATCTCCTCAATAAAACATATAGTGCACCACTGCGGCCATCCCTAGCTGTGGCGCTGCAAAATGCAAGTACTTGTTCAGTTTGACGCAACCAATGATTTAATTTATTTTTTAAAATCGGTTTATTACTGTCACGTCCTTTGCCATGAATGATTAACACATGCCGCAAATTCCGCTGCTGGCAATTATGTAAAAACCCGCTGAGCGCTTCGCGTGCTTCAGTTGCGGTTTTGCCATGTAAATCTAAAATAGCGTCCACATTATATTGGCCTTGGCGTAATTTGCGAAGCATTTTATGTTGAACACCTGAGCGCGAAAATTCTAAGGTGTCATCGCTAGTGACAGAGTCTAGGTTTTCATGATCTGAAAATTCAAAACCGCGTAAATCTTCATCAATATTGTCGAGTGGTTTGCGGACAGGTCTAGTGGGCTGAGTGATTTTTAAATCCGCTTTCAGTGGTTGTTTGAGTGCTTTAACGCCGCGCATAGCCGTGCGAAAAACGATCTTGTCGTCTTCCGTGAGTCCGGGTTTTTTTGGTTTGGTCATCTTATTATCCTAGCCCGCTTTTGTAATGGCAAAAAAGACCCAGATCCACAAAAGCCGATCGAGTTAGGTAAACATTTTACACCATTCCTTTTGGTTATGCGGCAAACATGGTAAAATTAACCTCTTATTGAAATTTACAGCAAATTACTAGTCAACACTATGAATAATAAAGACAAATTACAGCGTTTCATTTTTGAAAATGCATCGGTTCGCGGCGAAATTGTTAATCTCGCCGAAAGTTATCAAACCATTATGCAGCAACATCATTACCCTAAAGTGATTCAACAGATACTGGGTGAAATGTTAACAGTGGCGAGTTTGCTAAGTGCGAGCATTAAATTTAAAGGGCGAGTTACCGTTCAATTTCAAGGCAAGGGCAAACTAAAATTTTTGTTAGCCCAATGCAATCACGACTTGGATATCAGAGGTCTTGCTCAATATAAGGAATCATTAGACGCAACGGAACTAATGAACGAATTGAAACAAGGGCTACTTGCTATCATTATGGATCCCGAAGTCGAAAATGGTCAGCGTTATCAAGGGTTGGTCGAATGGCACGGAAATTCATTAGCGGAATCCATGGAAGGCTATTTCAAAAATTCCGAACAAATTCCAACGCGCTTGTGGTTAGCGGTGGATGAAAAGTCTGCAGCTGGCTTATTGATTCAGAAATTACCGCGCGAATCAGCACGTTTAAAAAAGAGCACTGAAGAACAGGATTGGGAACATATCTCAATATTGAGCGATACAGTCACTGCGAAAGAGTTGCTTGATATCGATCATGTCACGTTACTACGGCGTTTATATGCAGAAGATGATGTGCGTGTGCTTGAAAGCAAGCCCGTTCATTTTCGTTGTACGTGTTCAGTGACTCGCAGTGAAAATGCATTGCGGTTGCTTGGACAAGATGAAGTCGAGCAAGAGTTACACGAAAAACAAAAAATCATCGTCACCTGTGAATTTTGCAATAAAGAATTTGAATTTGATCGCGTGGATGTGACCAGAATTTTTAAACAAGGAAACAAAGGTTCATCAACACAAGTACATTAGGTAATTATAATGATTCATATCTTAAAATCGCGAAAAAAAACTCTTGCCTTGATTTTGATTACGGCTTTGATTCTGGGTCGTTTTATCATTCATCATCACGCGAATAATTTGCCGGCAACGCAAAGTGCTGTCATGGTCGATGCGGATAAGGTGAAACAAGGCAGTATTGCGATTGAAGCACAAGCCATTGGAACGTTAGTAGCTGCAAAAAATATTCAAATCACACCAGAAATTCCTGGTCACATCAGTAAGATTTTTTTTGAAGATGGCGGTGTATCTGTCAAACGCGGCACGCCATTGATTCAATTAGACGACGCAACTTTTAAAGCCAAACTCCAATCGGATAAAGCAAATTTGCTTTATAGCGAAACGGATTACAAACGTAAAGTGTTGCTTGGTAAACTGGGTGCGATTTCACAGCAAGCCATTGATCAAGCACTTGCTGATCTAGCTACTAAAAAAGCGGTGCTCGAACAGAGTCAGGTGGATGTCAATAAAATGTTACTCGTGGCACCTTTTGATGGAGTGATTGGAAAAATTAATGTAAGTCCCGGTGATTATGTGACGGCAACACAAAGTCTGGTTTCATTGACTGACATACAGCATTTACATGTTGAATATTCAGTATCAGAAAAATATTTGCCGCAATTAAAAATTGGCCAGAAAATTAAAATTACTAGCAGCACATTTCCTGGCAGGGAGTTTACAGGCAACGTTGCATTTATTTCTCCGACTATTAACAACAGCGATAGAACAATTGCATTGTATGCAGAAGTTGCCAATGATAAGCATGAATTGACGTCTGGTTTGTTCGTTAATGTATTGCAAGAGTTGGGCGCTGAAAATAACGCATTGTTAGTGCCTGCAGCCAGTTTAGTGCCAACGATAGACGGGCAACAAATTTATAAAATTGTTGATAATAAAGCGACTGCAGTTAAAGTGCTATTAGGTCAACGCGTCCAAAACACGGTGGAAATTATTTCTGGCCTGTCGTTAGGCGATACCGTTGTGGTCAACGGACAACAAAAATTAAAAGATGGAATACCTGTTCAGATCAATCAATCAGGCAATAAAGCCTAAGGTGTTCTTATGAGCTTTACAGAATTTTTTATTCGTCGCCCCGCTTTTACTATTGTTACTAGCTTGGTTTTAACGATAATTGGGATCATGAGTTATTCGCATTTAGCGTTGCGCTGGGTGCCCAACATTACACCGCCGATTGTTGCGATTTATACTCAATATCCTGGTGCAAGCGCGAGCTTGATTGAAACGCAAGTGACTACACCTATTGAAGGTGCACTGGCGGGCGTCGATGGCATTGAAACCTTGTCATCGAATAGTAAACAAGACGCAAGTTTTATCAATATTCAATTTAGAATTGGTCGCAATATTAATGCTGCTGTTGAAGATGTTCGTAGTGCTTTACAACATATCACAGGTGTTTTGCCTGTTGATGCAAAAACACCTCAAATTGAAAAAGCCGATCCCAATTCTACGCCTATTATGTTTCTCGCATTTTCAGATTCGCATCGCACGGAACAAGAAGTCAGTGATTATGTAAAACAATTTATTTTACCGCGTTTTCAAACAGTGGATGGTGTTGCAACAGTTTCAACTTATGGCGAGAGAGAATCCGCCATGCGTATTTGGCTTGATCCGATGAAAATGGCCGCATCGAATGTGACAGTAGATGATGTTAACAACGCATTAGTTCAGCAAAATATTCAAGTGCCTAGCGGCAAAATTCGTGGCGCAACACGTTTTTATAGTGTCGTTACGAATGAAACACTTAAAACGGTGACAGAATTTAATGATTTAATTATTCGAGATAATCAAAACCAACTCGTTCGCTTAAAAGATATTGGCCAAGCTATCGTGGATGCTGCTAATACTGATACAACGTTTAGAATGAATGGGCAACCGGCTGTTGCATTAGCGATTATTCCACAATCTACAGCTAATCCATTAGATGTTGCCAATAGTGTTGATAAACAATTTAAACAAATTGCTAAAACATTACCACAGGGCATGCAAGCGAATGTTGCTTTTGATCAAGCAACTTTTATTAAAGCATCGATTAGTCATGTCTATGAATCGTTATTTGAAGCAATTGTATTGGTGTTGATTGTGATTTTTTTATTTTTGGCGAGTTGGCGTGCGGCAATTATTCCTATTATTACTATTCCTGTTTGTTTGATTGGAACATTTGCTGTGATGTATGCATTAAACATAAGTATTAATACGATTACGTTAATGGCATTTGTGTTAGCGATTGGTTTGGTGGTAGATGATGCGATTGTGATGTTGGAAAATATTTCGCGTTACGTGGAATCAGGGATGCAACCTTTTCAAGCTGCAATCAAAGGCAGTCGAGAAATTGTTTTTCCTATTATTGCAATGACGATTACGCTTGCTGCCGTTTATGCACCTATTGCTTTTACATCAGGCATGCTGGGTGCGGTGTTTTGGGAATTTGCCATTACATTGGCGGGTGCGGTATTAATTTCAGGTGCAGTTGCGCTCACGTTGTCACCGATGATGTCAGCACGATTTTTAGTGAAAAATGATAGCCGCAGTGAGTATGGGCAATGGTTACAAATTCGTTTCGCTGCGCTTCAAGCATATTATCAGTCTCTTTTAATGAAACTCTTGTCACGAAAGCTAATGATACTCGGCATTTTAAGTGTGATTGCGTTAGGTGGATATTTTATTTATCGTACGCTGCCTTCGGAGTTGGCGCCGATGGAAGATATGAATGAAGTGGATACTTATATTTCTGCGCCGCGCGATGCGAGTTTTGCTTATACAGATTCCTATATTCGTCAGTTAGAAGAGATTTATAAAAAAATTCCTGAAGTCGCGTCTTATGTTTCACAAGCAGGTTTTTGGTCGCCCTCGAAAGGCATGCAATTTATTAATTTAGTCCCGCGTGATAAACGCAAACGCAGTGAAATCGAGATTGTGCAAGCCATCAATGCTGACGTGGATCATATTGCTGGTGTGCAAGTGAATGCTGCACCTGCCATGTCACCGCTTATGTGGTTTTCAGATAATGAAGGGTCTTCGCTATCGATGCGAGTGATGTCGACGATGGATTACAAAAAATTACATGCAGTCATGCAGCAACTTATTCAAGCAGCACAAAAATATCCTGGATTTTTGCATGTCGACAGTAGTTTGAAATGGGATGGCTCACAATTTGAAGTGAGTATTAATCGTGAAAAAGCTGCGGATATGCAAGTTTCTATGCAAGATATTACCAGCACTATTTCGATTTTATTAGCGGGACGCAAAACAGGGCATTTTGAATATGATGGAAATTTGTATGATATTATTGTACAGATGAATCAGGCTGCTTTATCTAATCCGAATATTATTTCATCTCTTTATGTGCGTAATGCTGGCAACAAAATGGTGCCGTTGTCGGATCTTGTTTCTATCTCAGAAACGACTAATCCCGAAATGCTGCCGCACTTTGATCGTTTACGCGCTGATACGCTGCATGCAGGTTTGGCGCCAGGTTTTACGATTGCTGATGCAGTTCAAGCAATGCAAAAAATCACTAAAGAAATTTTGCCAGATAATGCAAAATACGCGTTTGAGGGCGAAGCGCAAACTTATCTTGATTCTAACGGTAAAATGAACACGACGTTTTTATTGGCGTTGATTTTTATTTATTTGGTTTTGGTTGCACAGTTTGAAAGTTTCATTGATCCATTTATTATTTTGCTGACAGTTCCATTTGCATTAATTGGTGCTTTATTGACGTTAAAACTCACGGGTGGCAGTTTAAATATTTACAGTGATATTGCTTTAGTGACGTTAATTGGATTGATTGCAAAGCATGGGATTTTAATAACAGAATTTGCTAATCAACAACGGATACTGGGCAAATCGATAGAGAATGCTGTGATTGATGCTGCTAAACTGCGTTTACGTCCAATATTAATGACGACAGCGGCGATGGTTTTAGGCGCATTGCCTTTGGCATTTTCTACGGGACCTGGTGCTGAGACGCGCCATCAATTAGGTTGGGTTATCGTGGGCGGGTTGTTGTTTGGAACATTTTTTTCGTTGATCGTGGTGCCTGTTGCTTATAGCTATTTGGCGAGATTTAAGCGTGTTACAAATGTGTCTGGTGAATTGAGAACTGAATTTTAATTCAGTAAAATGATATAGAAAATCCCTCTCCTCACCCAACCCTCTCCTCCAATGCTCTTTGTGGGAGGAGAGGGCTGGGGAGAGGAGGGTGTCAGAATTTGAAACTACAGGGCGAATACATACATTCATCCCAAAAAGAAGGCAAAGAAACTATGTTAAATATGTTTTACGATTTTATCCCCATTTTATTGTTCTTTTTCGCGTTCAAATTTTACGGCATTTACGTTGCCACAGTCGTTGGTATTGTAGCGACTGCACTACAGGTTGTTATTACTACAGTCTGGAAAAAAAAATTAGATACGAAGCAACTAGTAACGCTAGGTGTCTTTGTTGTTTTCGGTGGCCTCACACTTTATTTCCATAATCCACTTTTTGTAAAATGGAAACCAACCGTTATATTCTGGATATTCGGCTTGGTGTTTCTATTAAGTCATCTGATCGGCAAAAAACCTTTAATCCAACGGATGATGGAAAAAGCCATGGAATCAAATCAAAAACTCCCTGATCGTGTTTGGAAAAAAATGAATATCGCATGGGCAGTATTTTTTATTTTATTGGGCACAACGAATCTTTACATTGCTTATCACTTCAGCACAGATGTGTGGGTCAATTTTAAATTTTATGGCATATTTGGATTGCTGGTCATATTTAGTGTTTTACAAGCGCTTTGTTTATCGCGTTATTTAAATGAAGTGAAATGACATGAATCCAGAAGAACGTCGCAACTTAATTGAAGAGCGTTTGCAAAAATGTTTTTCGCCAACGCAATTAAGCGTGATTGATGACAGTGAAAAACATAAAGGTCACGCGGGCAGTCAAGGCGGGGCAGGGCATTATACGGTGATTATTGCGGCTAGGTGTTTTCAGGGTAAGTCACGTGTTGAGACGCATCGTGAAATTTATCAATTGTTTCATGATTTGATTCCACATGAAATACATGCTTTATCAATTAAAAAAATTGATTAAACACGGATCTCATCAGCTATGATGGGGTTTAGCATATTGACTCGTAGTTACCTTTTCTTCATTGCTAGGGGTCAGGTTCACGAGTTTATATATCTCTTTATTGGATTGAATTATCCCTAATTGTAGAGCAAATTGTTTCTCTAGATTATCTAATGTAGTGTTTATAACGGTTTGTAAGCTACTCCCTGGCTTTCCGCCAATTTTTTTAAAAAAACTTTTGGTTTTGCTAAAGTTTGTTGGTTCGGAAACATTATCAATCTTATTTTTAGCGGCTTGAATTGCATTTACAACTTCTACAAGATATTCAGAGCTATCAATTTCATTGCTCTTACTCCTTTCTTGTAGAGTGTGGAGTGACTGAATAAGCACCTTAACAGCGTCAGTTTTTCTTCTTCTTCTATCTCTAGCTTTGAAAGCCGAGTCACCGGGTTCGGGTTCTCTTTTTGATATGCCGACTCCTCCTGTTCCGGCTGGCTTCTTATTTGTAAGATAATCTGTAAGTACGGTTTGCAGATCTTGCTCGCCAAGAATTTTATCGATATCCTGAATTAGACCATCAGACGTTTTTTCTTCTTTAATTTCCATCATTTTCTTATTGTAGCTTCTTGCTGCTTCACGAAATCGAACATCAATTTCATCCGATATCTGTTGCGTGAATTCCGGCCCACCTTTATTGGCAGCATCCGCAAGATGCAATTTCATTCCTAATGCAATTGCCATTTCATATTGACCATCCTCTTGAACTAAACTGGGTCGAAGTATTCTGAGCTCTTCTAATGTGTTATGAATTGCTTTAAAGTCAGGCTCGCCATTCTTACCATAAAATTTTTCATAATTATCAAATAAAACATAAGCAAGTTCTATTGCACCTGTACGACCTAATCCTGCGCTGCAATGAATTGAAAGATTACCTTCGCTTAAGTGTATTTTAAGTAATTTTTGGATAAGCGGTACTTTAATTTGTATTAGCGTACCAAAATCTTCAAAAATAGGTAGTTGATAAACATTAATAACTTTTGGTTCCTTGAGTGATTTAGGGCTTGCTGCTACACCGGGAGAAATAGTTATTTCAAAATGTTCAACACCATCATCACCTGCAACTTTTTTTCTACTAATTTTAATGTTGAGTTCTTTTTCAATTTGTTCAAGCGTCTCCTTATCTATGCTCTCAGGTGTAAAATAATCGAGGAATCCTTTTACTGTGCGTTTGTTGTCTCTACCGTCCGTCGCCTTACCTAAAACTAGCACGGCTGACACATTGGCAGTCGGGTTGATCAACACTTCTTTGAAAAAAGCTGAAGCATGATTGCTGTGTTTAAGTACTTGATTAGGACCTTCATGTAAATAATGTTGTTTCGCTTCACGTTGTTCTTGTTTGTTAGCTTTGTATTGAATAGTAGTGACAGGATAATGAGGGAACTTAGGATCCTGAATTGCAGCTGAATCTTTAAAGCGCCAGTAACAATAGTGCGTTGTCGGATGCGGTTTTTTTCCTCTTACTTTTTTGAATAATAGCACAAACGGACTTTCATCTTTGCTCGACAGTGTTTTAGAAGTATCGCCTAGATCTAGTTTGTGTTTATGAAACATGAGTTCACCTGTCTTGTGGTAGTTGAAATAAATTATGTCACTTTATTCATTTTAGCAGACGGATAGAATTTTTGTGGGCGCGTTTAAAGTAATACTTATATAAAACAATAGGTTATCGATTAAAAAATATTTCACTATTTAATCAGGCATTTCTTAAGATTATGTTAAGGTAATTTATGTATTATTTTTTTATTAATGGGTGAGAATTTATATTCCGGATTATGCGCATCTGTGCAAGTAGTAATTCCAGTGTAAAAAGCTTCATATTCATCTGTGCTAACAAGCTGTTTGAGTTGGCTAAAGTAATAGTTCTCCTCTAAAGCTAAATCTTCAGCTGTTTTTGATAGATTGAAGGGGAATTTTAATTTAATTTGAATTTTTTCTTTGAGCTCAGTAATTTTTTCTCGTAGCGGTAGAAATAATTCTTCGAGGTCAGAATCAGATAATGGTCTGACTGAATTATTTGCGAGTAATTCTTCTTTATCATGAATTGCCTCATTTAACCGATATGAAAAAAGCATAACTCTGCATTGACGTATCAGTTCGATTATAAGTATCAGTTCATTTTTTTTTGCTTCAGCTGGGGATGGTGGTTTGAAAAATTTTGTTTGTGAGCTCGACAAGTTTAACTCCTTTTTCTCATGACTCTCGGTTAAGAAAATTCTGACCTCGATCTCTCAAGACATGATCCATTAACACAATTGCAATCATCGCCTCAGCGATGGGCGTCGCTCGAATTCCTACGCAAGGATCATGTCGTCCTGTGACTGATAGTGAAGCAGACTGATTCTCGATGTCAACTGTCTTCGCAGGCTTTGTAATACTTGATGTGGGTTTTAACGCAATACTTGCCGTAATGATTTGTCCTGAGGAAATTCCGCCGAGCACACCACCGGCATGATTAGATAAAAATCCAGAGGGTGTCATTTCATCACGATGTTCAGAACCTTTTTGTGAAACGCTTAAAAACCCTGCGCCAATTTCAACTCCTTTCACAGCAGGTATACTCATCAACGCATGTGCTAAATCCGCATCCAAGCGATCAAAAATCGGTTCGCCTAAACCGACAGGTACATTTTCAGCAATTAAATTAATTCGCGCACCGATTGAATCGCCTTGTCTGCGTAGTTCAGTAATAAGATTTTCAAGTTCAATGATTTTGCTAGGATCAGCACAGAAAAAAGGATTCTTGTCGATGGCGGTTTTATCTATCATATCCAATTTAATTGTGCCCATTTGAGCAAGATAACCTTGAATATGGATTCCATAATTTTCACGCAAATATTTTTTTGCAACTGCACCTGCAGCGACTCGCATGACTGTTTCTCGCGCTGATGCACGACCTCCGCCAAAATAATCGCGTAAGCCATATTTTTTTTGATAAGTGAAATCTGCGTGACCGGGACGAAATGTATTTTTTAATTCTGAATAATCACTTGCGCGTTGTTCTTTATTTTCGACTAATAAACCAATCGGGGTGCCAGTTGTTTTTCCAGAAAACACACCGGATAAAATAGCCACAGCATCAGGTTCTCGCCGTTGTGAAGTAAATTGTGATGTGCCTGGACGTCGCTTATCTAATTCTATTTGAATGTCAGCAATAGATAATTCAAGTCCTGGGGGGCAGCCATCAATAATGCAACCTAAGGCGGGTCCATGGCTTTCGCCAAAGGTAGTAACGGTAAATAATTTTCCGATGCTATTGCCTGACATTTGATTGATACCCCAGTCTCATTAAGCCACCGTCATAAACGAATCTTGATGCTCTCTCAACTGCTCAAACGTCAAAAGAAAAACACCACCACCGCCACGTTGAAATTCCAACCAAGTAAAAGGTATTTCTGGAAATTTTTCGGCAAGTGCATGTTCACTATTGCCTACTTCAACAATCAACACACCCAGCGGAGTTAGATAATTTGCTGCTTGTTGTAAAATTTGCATCACCAAGTCAAGTCCATCCGTTCCTGCGGCGAGTCCGAGTTTGGGTTCGTGATGGTATTCTTTTGGTAAATTTAACATGTCTTCTTGATCGACATACGGTGGATTACTGACGATTAGATCATATTTTTTTTGCGGCAAGCCGTTAAACAAATTGGCTTCATGCAATCCAACTTGATCTTCGAGGTTGTGACGTAACACATTAATTTTAGCGACAGCCAATGCATCGTGAGAAATATCACTCGCATCAATTTCGGCACCTGGAAATGCTTTCGCACATGCGATTGCAATACAGCCGCTTCCAGTACACAAATCTAAAATGGCATGAACATGGTCAGGCTCAATCCAGGGTTGAAATTGATTTTCGATAAGTTCAGCAATAGGCGAGCGCGGTACGAGCACGCGTTCATCAACATAATAGCTTATACCGCCAAACCAGGCTTCATTGGTCAAATAGGCTAGCGGAATGCGTTCATGGATTCGGCGTTGAATAATTTTGTAAAGCAGTTCGCGTTCACTTAAAACCAATCGTGCATCCAAAATATTAGGATTAATGTCGTGCGGCAAATGCAAACTATGTAGTGTCAATGCAACGGCTTCATCCCAGGCGCTATCAGTCCCATGCCCATAACAAAGTCCAGCCTCATTAAAACTGCTAGTCGCCCAACGTAAAAAGTCACGGATGGTTAAAAGTTCGGTTATTTCTTTCATAATGTTTGTATCCTTATTCTGTATGGCTATTATTCTACAAAACACATCGTTTTTCATGCGAAATATCCGTATAATTCGATGCAATAGTGAAAAAGGATTCGAATTATGTCACAAACTATAGGCCCTGTTATTCTTGATTTGATTGGTCCTGATATTAGCCAAGAAGAACGTGAGTTACTTCAGCATCCATTAGTGGGTGGGATTATATTATTTTCGCGGCATTATCAATCACCGGCACAAATTACAGACCTTTGTCGTGCCATACGCCTGACTCGCAAAACACCGTTATTGATCTCTGTGGATCAAGAGGGCGGTCGAGTTCAGCGCTTTAAGGACGGATTTATCCGTTTGCCCAGTATGGGAGAGGTAGGGAAACTGTACCAGGAATCTCCACAAGAGGGTTTAACTATTGCGCATTGTTGTGGATGGTTGATGGCGGCTGAATTGCTCGCCGCTGGAATAGACTTTAGTTTTGCCCCCGTTTTGGATTTAGATAAAAAGCTGAATACCGTCGTAGGCGATAGGTCATTTGGTGAAACTTCAGCCACGGTCACGGTGCTAGCTACAGCACTTATGCAAGGTATGCATGAAGCGGGTATGGCGGCTACGGGAAAACATTTCCCAGGGCATGGCTCTGTTAATGTGGATTCCCATCTGGATCTGCCTGTTGATTCACGTACGTTTGCTGACATTCAGGCGGCTGATTTAGAACCTTTTGTTCAACTGATTAAAGCGGGTATCAATGCGATTATGCCCGCGCATATTCTATTTCCAAACGTTGATGATAGACCTGTCGGTTTTTCGCCGCATTGGCTGCAAAAAGTCTTGCGTCAGGATTTAAATTTTTCAGGTGTTATCTTCAGTGACGATCTTAATATGGCGGGGGCGGGAGTAGCAGGTGGGTATGCTGATCGTGCGACGGCAGCTCTTAGCGCGGGTTGTGATATGGTTTTGATTTGCAATAATCGTCCAGGTGCAATTGAAATATTGGATCAATTATCGCAGGAATATACAGTGTCTATAGAGAAGTGGCAGCAGTTACAAGGAAAGTCTTCTGATGGATTGTCAGCGCTGCACGCATCACATGTATGGAAAAATTATTATAATTCTTTTGTTCAATATAGGAAGCTTCATGAAAATCACCAATAAAATTCAACAAGTTCTTGAGAAAGCGGAGTGTCTTTTTGATCTTGCAGCGATTGAAAAAGCACTGGATAAAATGTCCGGTGAAATTACCGAAAAATTAGAAAAAGAAAATCCTATTATATTATGTGTCATGGTGGGTGCGTTAGTACCGGCGGGACATTTGTTAACAAGATTGCATTTTCCCTTAGAAGTCGATTATATCCATGCCACACGTTATCGCGGCACTACGCGCGGCGGGGATTTGCATTGGTTGGTTGAGCCTAGAAAATCCTTAAAGGATCGGACGATTTTGATTATTGATGATATTATGGATGGTGGATTAACGTTGGCTGCTATTATTGATTATTGCAGGCAGTTTGGTGCTAAAGCGGTTTATACGGCGGTTATGGTGAATAAGCTGCGGAAAAGAGAAGAAGGCGTTACGTTTGAACCGGATTTTGTGGGTGTGAATGCGGAAAATCGTTATCTGGTTGGGTTTGGACTGGATTATGAAGAGTATTTGCGAAATGCACCGGGGATTTATGCGGTGGCGGATGAGCACCAGTGATTTGGATTTTTGCATTTGTCACTGTGCTTTATCTATCACCGGCACTTTAGCTGTTGGTATTGTCGCCCCGCACTGCATTTAATTTTTTTAATGACTTTTTTATGTTTTGATTCCAGACCCCGCAACAAGTGCGGGGTGACAGATGAAAGTGCGGGGTGACAGATGAAAGTACGGGTGACAGATGAAAAGTGCAGGGTGACAGATGAAAAGTGCAGTGTGATAAATTGGCAGATGAAAGGTCGGCGTACTATCAACCAAAGGAGAATCAAATGAAACAATTCAGCTGCTTAAAAGCACTCTACCTCTCGTTTTATTCTCGCGAATTCTATCGAGATGTTGAGAGAAATTGGAGCGGTGGTGTTTTGCTTTATCTTTTGTTATTACTTTTTATTTGCTGGTCTGTCCTCATGTTTCGCGTTCAACCAGCGATTACTTTAAATATGAATTCATTTGCAAATGCGGTAGTGTCACAAATGCCACACTCTATGATTATCTCCAATGGCATTGTGACTACACCTGAGAAACGACCTTATTTGATAGCTGATCCTGATACCAAAGAAGTTTTCGCTGTGATCGATACGAGTGGGCAATTCAATACGCTAGAGCAAGCGCATGCAAGAATGCTGTTAACAAAAGATACTCTGACGTATGTTGACAACAATGAAATAAAAATCAAAAAACTCTCAACTGATTTGACCTTGAATATTGATACTATAAAAATCAAAGAGACTGTTTTACGGTTTAGTGGTTGGCTCTGGATTCTTATACTACCATTTCTCCTGATAGGTTCGTTTTTGTATCGTTTGGTTGAAAGTCTTCTCTATGCAGTGATGGGTAAAATTTTCGCGGCAGCTTCCAATATTAATCTGCCTTATTTTGATGTGATGAAATTAACGATTGTTGCACTGACACCCACAATCATTATAGGTACGATTCTGGCATGGTTTTCGATAGAATTTCGTTTTCAGTTATTGTTTTATTTTGTGTTATCGATGGCTTATATGATTTTTGCAATTCGTGCTAATAAAAATACTGCAGTCAATTTAGATAAAATTTAAAGGAAAAAATTATGGGATGGATTTGGTTGTTAGCGTTTGTTGTGGTCTTTGGTATGTTGGCATATAACCGTGCTAATTTGAGCGTTTGGATCGTAGGTTCCATCGTCTTTTTAGCTTTGATGTCACGCCTCAGTCACGCGCCTGTTTGGTGTATAGTTGCTGCATGGCTAGTCTTTCTAGCTATTATTCTTCCACTCAGCATTAAATCCTGGCGTTACAAACTCATTAGCAAACCCATACTAAAATTTTATCGCAATGTTATGCCAACCATGTCACGCACGGAACGAGATGCGTTGGCTGCAGGCACAGTCGGTTGGGAAGGCGAATTGTTTCGTGGTAATCCACATTGGAATAATTTATTAAATTTGCCTAAGCCTTCGTTATCGGATGACGAACAAGAATTTTTAAATGGGCCGGTTGAAGAACTTTGCGGCATGATTAATGATTGGGATATCACGCAAAATCGTGCAGATTTACCTCCGGAAATATGGACGTTTTTAAAAGAGAAAGGCTTTTTTTCTTTAATTATTACCAAAGAATATGGCGGCAAAGCATTTTCAGCGTATGCACATTCACAAATTTTAACGAAAGTGTATGGCGTCAGTGCTTCCGTCGCGACGACGATTGCAGTCCCGAATTCATTAGGGCCTGCTGAATTATTAATTCATTACGGCACAGCCGAACAAAAAAAATATTATTTACCACGTTTGGCGTCAGGTGAAGAAATTCCTTGTTTTGCATTGACGGGACCTGAAGCAGGCTCAGATGCGGGTGCAATGCGTGACAAAGGTATTGTTTGCTGGGGCGAAATCGATGGTAAAAAAGTTTTAGGTATTCGTTTAAATTTCAATAAACGCTATATCACATTGGCACCTGTTGCAACGGTTGTGGGGCTAGCATTCAAGTTATACGATCCTGATCATCTTATTGGTGATAAAAAAGATTTAGGTATCACCTGTGCACTCATTCCACGTAACACACCGGGTGTGAGTATTGGGCGTAGACATTTCCCTGTGAATTCTGTTTTTCAAAATGGTCCTGTACACGGTAAAGATGTTTTTATTCCTGTGGATTGGATTATTGGCGGGACAAAAATGGCAGGGCAGGGCTGGCGGATGTTGATGGAATGTTTGGCGGCCGGTCGTTCGATTTCTTTGCCTGCGAGTAGTATGGGTGCTGCGAAAGTGATGGCTTATACCTCGGGTGCTTATGCCCGTGTGCGACGTCAATTTAATATTCCGATTGGGCGTTTTGAAGGTATTGAAGAAGTGTTAGCACGCATCGCTGGTAATACTTATATTATGGATGCAACGCGTTCGTTTACCGCAGCAATAGTCGATTCTGGCGAAAAACCGGCGATCGCATCGGCTATTACAAAGTATCACGTGACTGAAATGGGTCGTGTTGTTGGAAATGATGCGATGGATATTCATGGCGGGAAAGGAATTTGTTTAGGGCCTAAAAATTATGTAGGGCGGTCTTATGAATCGATTCCTATTGCAATCACCGTTGAAGGTGCCAATATCTTAACGAGATGTCTAATCATTTTTGGTCAAGGTGCTATGCGCTGTCATCCTTATGTATTTGCAGAATTTGAGGCGGCACACAATAAAAATGATGCGGAAAGTTTAGTAGCATTTGATACGGCATTAATGGGGCATGCCAATTTTACGTTAAGTAATTTAGTTCGTAGTTTTGTGCTAGGTTTAACAAGTGGGCGAATTGCAATTGCACCGACAGGAAAAACCAAACGCTATTTCCAGCAAGCCACACGCTTTTGTGCCGCATTTGCATTGATTGCAGATATTTCAATGCTTGTACTTGGCGGTTCACTCAAACGCAAAGAAACGATTTCTGCACGCTTAGGTGATATTTTAAGTTATCTTTATTTATTATCAGCAGTGTTGAAACATTACCACGATCAAGGCAGAAACGGCGATGATTTACCGATTGTGCGTTGGGCGGGTTTGACATGTCTTTATCAAATCCAACAAAAATTTGATGAGATATTGAAAAACTTTCCTAATCGTTTTATTGCAGCTATTTTGAGAGTATTGATTTTCCCACTCGGCAAACGTTTTTCTAAACCCAGTGATAAACTCGGTCACAAAGTAGCTCAATTACTGTTGGAGCCAACCCCTTCACGTTATCGCTTAACAGAAGGTGCTTTTGTTACAGCGGTAGAGGGAAACATGCCGGCGCAGTTAGAAGATGCATTAGTTAAAACAATTGCCGCAGAACCGATTGAAAAAAGTTTGCGCGCGGCGGTGAGTGAAAAATTATTACAGAGCGGTACATCGGAAGAAATGGCACGTGAAGGATTCGAAAAAAATATTATTACTGAAGAACAACTGAATATTATTTTGAACGCTGAGGAAGCTAGAAACAAAGTAATTGCAGTTGATGATTTTGCTTCAGAAGAATTAACGCATGGGGTGGTAAAAAATAAGGTTTATGCAGAATCAACAGATTAATTCAAAAAAGACAGGATTATTTTCATCACTTCTTTTTTTAACAATTTTTTTAATATTGGTCGAGATCAGTTTTTTAACTCAATGTAGTGGACTGTATCTCGGCGATGTTAAATTAGTTTCTCATCATCTTTCTGTTCCGTTAAATGTTTTGCCGGGCATTGGGTATTTTATATTTGCTCAATTGCTAGTGCATTTTATATTTACGGTGTTAGTGTGGGGTGTTGCAAGATTAGTCGGTAAGGTATTTAACTGTTCGTGGAAAGCGACGGAACGATTGGGTCTGGTATTGTGGTTTATTGCCCTGATGACGCTTTTGCTGCTGAATAATTATTTCTTTCCTAATTCTAAATTTTCTACTGTCTTATTTGGTCCGATTAATCATTATATTTCGGGCGGATTTACACTGTTATTTTCTTTAGTATCATGCTGTGCAATTTTAATTGCTGTGTATGGTTTTGTTCGCTACTCAAAAAAAATAAGCTTATTTGTGAGTTTAGGTTTGGTTGGCTTAATCGGTTTTTTGAATATCGGCCACTCAGCATCCTCTGATGCAGCAACAATAGAAAAGCCAAATATTATAATTATTGGTGTTGATTCTTTGCGGCCAGATTTTCTTGGTTTTTTTGGTTATGCCAAAATTACACCGCATATCGATAATTTTTTAAATCACTCTACGGTATTTGCTGAATCGTTGACGCCATTGGCACGCACCTATCCGTCGTGGGTCAGTATTTTAACTGGTCTCTATCCGAAGTTGAGTTCTGTGCGGACTAATTTGAGCGATCAAAGTCAATTAGATTTTAATTCGACTTTACCGGCGTTGTTGCGACAAAATGGTTACAAAACTATTTTTGCGACGGATGAAACGCGCTTTAGTAATATTGATCAGCAATTCGGATTTGATCAAGTGGTGATACCGCCGATCGGTTTTAATGATTTTTTATTAGGTACTGTGAATGATTTCCCGTTTTCAAATTTATTAGTAAATACAGTTATTGGAAAATATTTATTTCCACATAGTTATGCGAATCGTGCTGTGATTGCGACTTATCAACCGAATAGCTTTTTACATTTATTGCGTCCCGTGTTGGCGGAATCAAGAAACAAACCAGTATTTCTAGTTACCCATTTTTGTTTGCCGCATTTTCCGTATGCTTGGGCAAGTTTACCAGTGAAAAAAGTTTCGTTGCATCATTATCAATCTGCGGTAATCAGGGCGGATCAGCAATTTTATGATTTTATGAAAATGTTAAAGAAAGATCATTTGCTCGAACACAGCATAGTTGTGCTACTGTCTGATCACGGTGAGGCTGTTGAAATTCCTGGTGATCGAATAACGGATGCGCGTTTATTTATTCCAGGAAAAAATAATCCCAAAAATATTGTTCCACATTTTTATCCGCCGAGTTCAGAACATGAAAAAGTTGATATGTCAGGTGGGCATGGCACTGATGTATTGGGTTTGTCGCAATATCATACGGTTTTAGCGTTTAGATCGTTTGGGTTGAAACCTGCCCAGAAAAAAGTGATTCCGGGTATTGTGTCGGTGATGGATATCAAGCCGACTTTGCTTGATTACTTAAAAATTCAAACGGGAAAAATGAGTGGTAAATCGTTGCAAGATAATATTTTTGGTTCGAGAGCAATTGCGATACTCCAAAAAGATTTTTTCACGGAAAGTGATTTTTCACCTGAAGCGATTCGTTCTGTGCACCCAGAAGAACGTAAAGTATTGTTTGAAGGCATTGATTATTTCCGCATAGATCAAGCGACAGCCCGAATTGTAGTGAGAGATAGCATGTTGAAGTTAATTATTTCTAGCAAACAATATGCTGATTATCGTGGTGAATGGGTGTTGGCTTTGTATCCACAGAACAAAACGGAGATGATGCCGATTTTAGTCAATATCAATTCGGGAAAATGGACGAATGATTTAACGACACCGTTTGCGGAACATTCACCTGCGAAACAGATGCTGGCTGCGTTGAGAAAGTTTTTTGGTGGGGATATTACGCATGTTGAGAATGTTACGTAGTAGGGCGAAGACACTTTTTTCTAACTCAAAACAGATGCCAAGTTGACTGGATACCGCGGACAAGCCGCGGTACGACGGGCTGTTATTGCAGACTTTTTTGCTTTTGGGGCGAACCTGTGTGCTCGCCTTGCGGCCTAAATATGCAACATTATTTCTTCGATAGAGAGGGCGAACACATAGGTTCGCCCCTACAAAAGCAAAAAA
>JBDTIZ010000025.1:0-10525 GCA_039936115.1 Gammaproteobacteria bacterium | reverse complement strand
GCGGCTTGTCCGCGGGATCCAGTCAATTTGGCCTCAATGTTATTTCGTTAATCCATAGGTTCGCCCCTACGAAGCTTGCTTCTCCACAATCCCTTCTTCCTTCAAAGATTTCGCCACCGACGGATGCGTTTTCATTCGAGCAAAATAACTCGTCAGCATTGGAAATTCTGCTAAATCAATTTTAAGTCCAGGCATCCAGTTGAGAATAACAAATAAATACCCATCCACTAACGTAAACTCATCACCACAGATATATTTTTTAGTTAAATTTTTCTCTACATAACTTAACTTGCTTCTTAAAATTTTACGAAAAATATCTTCTTTTATTTGTTCAGGTATGTTCGGATTAAACAGCGGGGAACAACCTTTATGTAAATCGGTCGCAACAAAGTTCAGCCATTCAAGAACATGATAACGTTGCATATTTCCAATCGGTGGTAATACGTGTTGAGCTTTATGCGTGTCTGCTAAATATTGTTGAATAGCCGCATTTTCTGTGAAGATTTCTTTAGTATCAAGTTGTAATACAGGCACTGCTCCCTTAGGATTGATTTGATAAAAATCAGCGCCTTCAGCTGTTTTCTTCGTTTGCAAATTAACAGCTTCATATTCGCAAGGAATTCCCAGTTCATTAATTACGATACGCACCGCAAGCGAACAGGCACCTTTACTGTAATAGAGTTTCATCGTTTTTCCTTTTCTTTAGATTAAATAATTTAAGTTGAACGTAAACAGAATTGCGCGAGTTGTCGTAAAATTGAAGCCGTTGCTCTATTGGCAGCAGCGACACCGCTGTAGGGCGTTCTTTGCGGGATAATTTCAATGACAGTGAATTGTTTGGTTGCAATAACTCTGTTCGTTGCCGCTCTGACAATTTCTGCGCGCAGCGTCATCTCGAGCGTTGCAGGCATGTGAGTGTAATCTTGCAGAAGCGTTTGTATTTGTGTATTTAGAATATAGTCATATTTTCCTAATGTAGATGGCATCAAAACCGCGTGATAATGCCGGGTATTTTGCAATGTTTCGGTGATTAATGGCTGCAACATATCACCTGGTCTTTCAGCCCAGCTATTTTCAGCAAAATATCCAACTTGGTATCGTGCAACGGTGTAAGCCATTTGTGTTGTGCGGTAAATGGAATTTGTTTCAGGTTGTGCCACTAGTAAAGTGCTATGCCTTCCGGATTTTTTTATCTCAGGGTTAGGTAATGAATCTAAGACATATTTATGTTGCGTGTCTAATTTGACAGGAGAGAACATGCTGCAGCTAGTCAATCCAAGCATAAGTAATAACAGACTAAAGAAAAAATTTTTATTCATTTTATTTTTCACCTGGGCCATAAGGTTGTGGCGCTTTGCCGCGAATTAATATCGATGGATTTTGTCTAAGTTGTGAAGTTAATTCCACTAAGTTTTCAGAAATAATATCTAAATTTGTCATCAAATGATTTGTTGTTGGTAAAGTTTGTGTTTGAAATACACGCATCGTGTCTGTACTGGATTGAATGAGTTGTGGGAAACCTATTGTTGCGCGGGCGGTGTTGTCCAAAATGATATTTAATTTCTGATTGTTTTTGGCTAACATCCCAGTAACTTGATCCATATGATTAAGAGTTTCTTTGATCGAGCGAAGATTATCTTTATCCAACAATGATTGCAACGAATTGCTCACAGTAGCCACGTTGTCATTTAATTTCTGCAAAGCGGTATCAAGTTGCATGAAAAAAGAAGGCGCGGTTTTGATGACTGGATACTCTTGGGAAGGTAATTTCTTCAAAGGTCTGAGATCACTTCCATCGTCTTTTAATGCGATATAAGTAATACCTGTCACGCCTCTTGTATTCAAGCGGGCAGTAGTGCCTTGTGTGATGGGCGTATCAGTTTCAATATAAAGCTGCAGATTAACCAGATGAGGGTCGTGTTTGTTGATGGTGATACTTTTCACACTCCCCACGTTGACGCCATTATATTCTACAGTTGCATCAATGCTGAGGCCTGTCACAGCTTCTTGCATGTAAACGGCATAGGTCGTATATTTTTCGACAGAAAATCCTGAGGATAGCCAGATGATGCCTAAAATTAAAAAAGTAATTAGCAAGAGGACAAATCCGCCAACGGCTGCATAATTAACTTTAGAATCCATATTATTCCTCTCACAGATGATTTAGGTTTTTTTCGCCTGTGATTCATCAAAAAACTTTTGGATCAAGGGGTGCGGGTCTTTCATGATTTCAGCGGGTGAGCCCACACATAACACTTTTCCTTCACCCAAAAAAGCAACTCGATTGGCAACCCGTTTCAAGCTTTCAACATCATGTGTAACCATAACAATGGTTAAGCCCATGGTTGTCTGTAAGTCTACTATTAACTGATCAAAGGCCGCAACATTATTGGGATCAAGCCCCGTCGTTGGCTCATCGAGGAAAATCAATTCCGGGTCCAAGACGATGGCACGTGCGAGCGCCGCCCGTTTTTGCATACCGCCACTTAATTCAGAAGGGTATTTGAGCGCAGCATCTAACGGTAAACCTGCCATTAAAATTTTTAACAATGCAAGGCCACGAATCGTTTCGAGATCGAGTTCCGTGTGTTCTTTTAAAGGGAATGAAACATTTTCCAATAGGGTGAGGGAGCTGAATAAAGCATTTTGCTGAAATAAAACTCCCCAACGGCGCTGTACTTTAAGTAACTCAGCAGCAGAAGCTGTGGTTAACTCTTGATCGAAAACACGAATAGAGCCACTGGTTGGTTGGCGCAAGCAAAGCAATTCACGAATTAAGACAGTTTTGCCGGTGCCGCTACCACCCACTATGACAAATATTTCGCTGCGATTGACCGATAAGTTGATATCTTTGTGCACCCAGGTGTCACCTAGATATGTTTTTAAGTTTTTAACTTCAATAATTGGCCGTGATGTCATAGTTTAAGCTTACTAAAAATAATCGAAAATATAGCATCGGCAACAATAATAAAAAATATCGCTGAAACCACACTTTTGGTTGTGTTTTTGCCTATGCTATCCGCATTATCTTTAACTTTCATCCCTTGAAAACAGCCTATACTTGAAATGATTAATGCAAAAACGGGCGCTTTGCCTATGCCAATAATAAGCGCGCGTAATGGAATTTGCTGTGAAAAACGATGTAAAAAATCATAAAAACTGATCCCCAGCATGTTATTCGCCATAAACATACCGCCAAACACACCAAAGATATCAGCCCACACTGTAAGGAGTGGCAATGCCACAACTAGCCCAGCAATTCTGGGTAGTAACAGCAATTCGCCTGGCGTAATACCCATCGTGTTCAAGGCGTCAATTTCTTGATTGGCTTTCATTAAACCGAGCTGTGCTGTAAAAGACGAGCCCGTCCTACCCGCTACCATAATGGCTGTGATCAAAGGGCCAAATTCACGCAAGACGGAGATACCTAACAAATCTACAATAAAAATATTCGCGCCATAATTCCGTAACTGAACACCCATTTGATAGGTTAATACCACACCAATCATAAATGACAGCAAAGCGATAATGGGTAATGCTTGATAGCCGGTTGTATCAATAGAACCGGCAAACGCTTTCCAGCGTAAATGTGCGGGGCGTGCGATTATGCGAAGCGCTTCGGTTGATAATTTACCTATGAAGGCGAGGTAATCGACAAATTCATCCAGTTGACCCACCACCATTCTGCCAAAACGCTCGAGCCAGCCATACGCTTTTTCTTGCGGAATATCGCTAGATTTAATACTGCGATTTTGTACTAAAGTAATTAATCGTTCCGCGCGTTCTGAAAAATTGGCAAGACGAAACGTTAAGCTCGCCGAAGTTAATTTATTGACCCACTTTAAAAGAAACCAGGCACCCGCACTGTCCATTACAGTGATCTTGCTGCCATCAATCAGAATCTCACCTTTAGCAGGCCAGGCAATAGTTGCAAATATTTTTTCTAAATTTACCAGATTGGCAAGATTTAATTCACATTCGCAAATCAATTGTTGTTGTTTGAGGTAAATTTTCGTCGTGTTTTGCACGGGTGTGGCCTTAGGTAGAAATCACTTTAGTATCTCTTGAAATATTTTTTAATGCAATCGAGAACGCTTTTGTAAAGGGAACCTATGTGTTCGCCCCTGCAAGGTAAAAATGCTATAGTACAATGCTTATTGACATCAAAGTAAAAAGGACAAGTCATGCAAACACGCCCAGTTTATATCGCAGGAGGCATACGAACTCCATTCGTGAAATCAATGACAGATTATAGTGCTTTTACGACGCAAGAATTGATGACGGATGCATTACAAGCGTTAGTAAGCAAAATGCATTTGGATGGTAAAATTGTCGGTGATGTAGCGTTAGGTGCAGTTATTAATAGTTCTGCAAATTGGAATTTGGCTCGCGAATGTGTGTTAGGAACTACACTTCATGCACACACGCCAGCTTATAATGTACAAAGAGCGTGTGGTACTAGTCTTGAAACGACATGGCAAATTGCTTTAAAAATTGCCAATAAACAAATAAATTTCGGCATAGCGGGTGGCGTTGATACCAATAGTGACTTACCGATTTTATTCAAACGTTCGTTTGCACAAAAACTGTTAGCAATAAAAAAAGCAAAAAATATTTTTACTCAATTCAAATTACTGTTGAGTCTAAGGCCTAGCGATTTTAAACCAGAATTTCCTGCAGTAGTCGAACCGCGAACTCATCTTTCAATGGGCGAACATTGTGAACGAATGGTGAAAGAATGGAATATTTCACGTGCTGCACAAGATGAACTTGCACTTAAAAGTCATCAAAATGGAATAGCGGCTTTTGAAAGCGGTTTTTATGATGATCTCATTTTTGAATATCACGGCATCAAACGCGATAAAATTTTGCGCGGGAGTACTAACTTAGAACAGCTTGCAAAATTACCGCCAGCGTTTGATCGTTCAGCAAAAGGAACTTTAACTGCAGGCAATAGCAGTCCTTTGACGGATGGCGCTTCTGCAGTGCTTCTGGTAAGTGAAGAATCCGCTAAGGCATTAAATGTACCTATGCTTGCCCGGTTCATCGATGCAGAAGTCGCAGCGGTTGATTTCGTTCACGGCGAAGGGTTGTTGATGGCACCTACTATTGCGGTCAGCCAATTATTACAACGAAATAATTTAACACTGCAGGATTTCGATTTTTATGAAATTCATGAAGCGTTCGCAGGCCAAGTGCTTTGCACGCTTAAAGCATGGGAATCTGCAGAATATTGCAAGCGCGTATTACACCGATCTGAGGCATTAGGGTCTATTGATCTCGCAAAAATGAATATCAAAGGTGGTAGCGTGGCAATAGGTCATCCATTTGCTGCAACGGGAACAAGAATAGTGGCATCGCTTGCAAAAATGCTGAAGGAAAAAGGGAGTGGACGAGGGCTTATTTCAATTTGTACGGCGGGTGGCATGGGGATGGCGGCAATTCTTGAAGCGGTTTGAATGAGATATGATTCATTTAGGGCGCTTATCACGAAGGGCTTTTCTATTGCGTTCTTGTCATGTACAATATTGCATCAATCAAATTGGAAGGCGAAAAAGTAGTGGTAAACTGTAACTATCTTTTAAAAACAGCTTTTCAATTATCAGTCATATTATATTTATTGAATCCGCTCATTTGTGTCGCGGATCAAGGCATTACATCAGAAAACGCTCAAGCAAATTCAAAAATATCAATGTCACCTAATCCAGTGCAAGCGAGAGCATCTAGCGAAAAGAAAATTGACCCGAATTCATTTGCAATTGCATTTTATAGACCGACTTACGTGTTGCCGTATTATTATACTTTCTCTCCGGATAATGCAGTTTATAGCGGAAATACACCGGGGAATGAACACTTGAAATCCGATGAAATTAAATACCAATTAAGTTTTAAAGTGCCATTGTGGAAAAACATTTTAGGTTATCGTTCGACGTTATATGCCGCTTACTCCCAATTGTCATATTGGCAAGCCTATAATCATCGAGCATTTTTTCGTGAAACAGATTATCAACCTGAAATTTTTTTAGCGAATGAATTGAATTTGCATATTCTTAAGAAATGGCGGTTGAATTTCTTGAATTTTGGAGCAATGCATCAATCAAATGGCCAAGGTGGAACATTAGAACGAAGTTGGAATCGAGCTTATATAGGTGCTGTTGCATCCAATGACAACTGGGTGATTAGTTTGAGACCCTGGTATATTATTCATGACAGCACCTATGAAAGACAAAATCCTAACATGGATAAATTCATGGGATACGGTGATATTGTTGTCATTTTCAAACATAATAATCAGGTATTTTCGATTGAAACACACAACTTAATTGAAACATTCGGTAAGCGATCAGGTACGACTGCTAGTTGGAGTTTTCCACTGACGGCTTATTTGAAAGGGTATATACAGGCGTTTAGTGGTTATGGACAAAGCTTGATTGAATATGATCATCGCACCAATGCGCTTGGGGTTGGGATTGCGTTGAGTAATTGGGTATAAACCTAGAATGCCCCTCCTCTCCCACGTTTTGTCTGGGAGAAGAGGCATTTTAGTGAAAAATGTAGGGTGGATTAGACGCGTTTTTTGCGTCGTAATCCAGCATTGCAACTAAACCAACTCCGGCCGAATCACCCAGTCAATACTCCAATAACCACTGCCAGTTTTTTCCAAGCAGACTAACGTCCCAGGATAAAACATCACAATGTCATGGTTTTCATCGCCAGTAATTAATTTGCTAGTTAGTTTTCCCATAAACGGTAAATGCCCTACTAACAACGTATCTTCATCCCAATGCGAAATTTCATCATAAATAGCGGGAATTTCATCAGTTGGATCAATACCGTTCCGCGCGACGGGCTGTCCGTCACAATGAAAAGCATCGGCAAGTAATTCTGCAGTTTGTTGCGCTCTCAGTTTTCCACTATGGAAAATAGTTGACAGCTTAATATTTAACGGTTTAAGAAAACTTGCCATGCGCATGATATGTTGTTTACCAAGCGGTGTCAGCGAGTTAAGATTTTCAGTTTGATATTCACCATGCCGAGCTAGATAAAGTTTCATCGATAATCTCTCAAAATTATTTGCCAATGAATTCCGGTTTTTTCTTTTTCACAAAGCTTGTCACACCCGCTTTGAAATCCGTAGTCATAGTGCATGCTTCAAATGAACGACCTTCGTGTTCTAATTGTGTCTCCAAACCATGATTCCATGTTTCATTTAGCAAATGTTTTACGTGCGCATAAGATTGAGTGGGCCCATTAGCCAGATGTTTTAGCTTATGCTCAGTTTCTTCAGTCAGTTTTTCAGGCGGGACGCTCCAATTGATCAAGCCATGCGTTAAAGCAGTTTGCGCATCAAATAAATCAGGGAATAACATCCATTCCATAGCTTTTTTTGCACCAACAGTACGCGGCAAAGTAAATGATGCACCACCATCCGGACTAATACCAATTCCACTATACGCCATAGTGAATTTTGTATTGTCAGCTGCGATTACCAAATCACATGCTAACATGAAACTTAAACCAACACCGGCAACAGAACCATGGACACTAGCAAGCACAGGTTTAGGCATTTGCATTAAATTCATAATGGATGCGTTTAACGTGCGGACGATTTTCATCACACCACCCGGCATTTTATCCAGCGTTTCATAAAAGAAATGAATGTCGCCACCCGCCATAAATAATTGACCTGCACCTTTAAGTAAAACCGCACGTATCGAATGATCTAGTTTGATTTGTTCGGTGATAGATTCTAGCTCATCAGCCATAATGCGATTAAAACAATTCATTGCAGCTGGACGATTAAAACTGATGGTTGCGATGTTATCAGCCACTGTAAATAGCAAGGTATCCGTCATACTGTACTCCATTTTGACTTCTAAAAGTCATACAATACAAGGAGTGAAAGACGGTGTAAATGATTGTAGCATGCTGTCATGCCAGGCTGCGCTGGCATGACAAGTCTAAATAACGAACATTACAAAAGTTTGCAACAAGACTTTATTTTTTTACGACGCGAGCCAGTTTTATTTGTATCAACTTTATTAGCAGTAGCGGGTGTAAGACTTTGATCATCAGGCGTTGCTTCTTCTGCAATCGGAAGATGTTCATCAACTGTATTATGCTCCACTGAAAGACTTTCAGTGTCAGTTGATTTTTGAAAAAATGCAAAATGAGTTGAGGGTGATGGAAGGGGTTTTTTGCCTAGCGAAAATAGACACATCAATTCAAGATCTATTGTTTGTTCAGGTAAATCACCAACAATAATAGCTTCTAATAGTCTTCTCCCTTGTTCAGCAGCAAATTCTTTAGCGGCAGTATCTGTATCGTTGGTAGTTAGATAGTTTAATACTTGTTTTGAAGCGTCTCGGATTTTAGTACTAGCGGTTTTCTCTTCTGTCCCAAGTTTTAGAATATCTGTTTCTTGTAAAAAAGTTAATTTTCTCGATAATTTTTCAATCAAAATATCTCCTTCACGCAATCCAATGAAAAACTTAGCGATGTTGTTAACCGCAAGACGTTTTTTTTGGGCGCTTTTAAATTTTATACCAGTGCTTAAAATATCTGACACTATTTTTGCACCAGGAAGAGAAATATAGTCAGAAAATTTATCCATTGCATTAGTTATCTTATCTAAATAATTAACCTCATCATCGTTAACGCGATTACTATGAATAGTGATGCACGCTATCCATGATTGTGTCACAACTTGAATAAACATATTATAATATTCATTTAATTTTTCGTTAACTCTAATGGTTTGACGTTGTTTTTCTTCTGATTTATCTTCAAGTCTTTTATCAAACAGCTCAGATAATTCTTCTGAATGAGCTTGTAGCGTTTTGATAATTCTTGCTTCTAGTTTTGGTGTGCGTCCAATAAAAGGCGATGCTGGTAGAGTTTTTAGTTCGTTATCATCCGAAATTGCGGCCGTATATTGAATTGTGATATTTTGAGCTTGTAGCAGCTCTCTTAAAAGGCCAACGCCCGCATCGGTCACTTTAGTATTAGTTAACTGTAGAGTTTTTAGTGTTTTATTGTGAGTACACAATTCAATGATGAGATGTAAATCAAGATCGTATATTTCATTATTTTGCAGATTCAATGTGGTGACTGAGGTATTCAGCTTTAATAAATTAAACAATAATTTTATATCATCAATTTTTAATGTACGCTGCATGCTCCAGAAAACAGTAAATTCGCCTGTATGATTAACACAGACAAGACGCCCATCTGGAAGGACAGTCATATCATAGATGCCTTTGACACCAGGAAATTCGTTAAATGTGACGTCACTTGATAATGTATCCCAGACGCGAATATTTTCTCTAAAAGAACTGACTAACCGACCATCAGGTAAGACTGCTAAACAAGGCCTAAACACATAGGTTTCATGTGTAGGAATATTAAGATAGGTTAATGATAAATCTGAACGATAATAAAATTCACTGCTTTCGCGATGATCATTATGAAAAAATGTTTTTAATTTATCGCCTGTTTGGTAATTCCAAATATTTATTTCACCTGATGCATCAAAACTTGCTAGAGTTTCGTCGGGTAGAAATGCCAGAGCAAACACTTTATTGTTACATTGCAAAGTTAAATCACATTGGCCGTTATTCCATATTTTTACAGTGTGATCAAATGAGCCACTTGCAAAACGTGTTTTGTCTATTACGACAAAACAGACAACTCGATGAGTATGGCCAGACAAAACTGCTAATTCAGTTCCAGAACGTTGCCAATGATGAATAAGACCTTCGTTGTTTTGCAAATGCGGATGCGTTGAACCCATGCTGCTGACAAAACTACAATCGGATAAGACACATAGTGCGCTGACATAATAGGTATATTTAGTTTTCAATTTTCCCATCTGTTTAGCAGTCAGTGGATTCCAAATCACAATGTCTTGTGATCCGGCAATGATTTCTCCTTCAGGGAATGTGGCTAATGTGCATATGTAATTTTCTTTACCCATGCTTCGAATAAATGAACCGCTGGGATCCCAAATCTCAATTCCACCTCTCTCACAAGTCAAGGCAAGCAAACCATTCGGAAGTACGAGTTGACGCGTGAAAGTTTCACTCATCGAAGATTGATCTTCCAACATTTTTTTTCCATTTAGCACGCGTTTTAGCCGTGTAATTCGTTCTGATGATTCATACTCTGGAATAGTGAGGTCAGATAGATCAAGTTCTGTGATTGTGTTTGATTTAAGACTATTACAAAAATATTTGATGTCAAAGTGATTAGGTCCTTCTTTTCTAGTCTCCATAGCATCCTGCTCCTATATTAAGAAAATTAATGAAATGAATTTTTAGCCTAACAAAACATTCTTAATGTACTCTTAACAGTTGATACAAATAATGTGCAAAATATAGATAATAATATGTGATATGCGTTGATAATGGGATAATTAAGTACAAAAAACTGAATAGCTTACTTGCAGGCCGTGTTTGACTTAAGAAGTTGAGGTCTGACGATTTGCCGCATATTTTCATTTTTTACAAATCAAAACAGACGCCAA
>JBDTIZ010000024.1:0-8868 GCA_039936115.1 Gammaproteobacteria bacterium | reverse complement strand
GCAGAAGAGCGTCTTGATTGAAAATATTTAAATGGCATTGGGTATTCCTTGTTGCTTTCTAGGGATAGGTAGCTGGATAAATAATGGCCGGAATGATACTCTCCAGAGGGTTACGAAACAACCCCAATCTGAAAGGCTATTTAGTCGTACTTATGCAAATTGGGCCTCTGTAGAAGAGGAGTTGGCGAAAAATGATTTAAAAATGTTAGGCTTAAAATTAGAGGAAAATTTCTTTACTATACAGGAATTTCCAAAATAATAGATTGGTATTTCCAGTAAACGCGAGTACTAGTATTCGCTTAAGCTCTAGCGATTTCACGCTTTTATGCCGAGTCTTAGATTTGATCCCTTTTATAGAGTTCAGCTTTTAAGATATGAAGGCGCCCCGTATTGTGTGTTTTTATCTATTAATTCAGCATATTCTAAGACGATATCCTGTATTGGTGTCGCTATTTTTTGAGCCGTAGCAAACAATCTAAACTCTGCGGCTATCAATGCATTGTTTTCGATTTTAAACTCAGCTGACATTAAGGCATCATTTTTAATTTTAAGTAGTTCGTTTTGGTTATCTTGAATCTTTTCTTCCGTCGTATTTTTTAAAGCATCATATGCAAATCCGATTTCGATATCAGGTGCTAAGTGCTGGTGATATTCAGACGCAATAACGCGAGAATTGTCACAACATATTCCAATCATTATATCTAGAGAAACCGATATTAGAGCTATCCAAGATCCTGTGACAGTAATAGCAGCTACGGGAACTAAACTGCCACTCACGCAAAGTCCTATACTCACTAGTTCGCCTACTAATGCCACATTTAAAAATATCTTGGTGCTGGGACTATCGCTATTCATATCTTCTATTCGTACCAATCTATTACGGTTTACAACAAGCGCGGCGGTAAGTTCTTCAAATCTGGTAGAAAGTTCACTGGAAAGCGGTGCATGCCGGGCAATCTTTTTTTCCTCTTCGGGCAAGAAGGTTACTATATAAGAATTGTTATCTACATCGGAGGGTGTGCGGCGAGCTCTGCCCAATCGTAATCTGGCCAGTCCGTTACCTAGCTGTCTTAGTGCGCGCGTAATCATCGTTTTGCCTTTATATTTACATTTAAATTTGTTCTATCTAGTTTTAAAAAAATGTTTCAATTATTCCAGTTATATCCAATGGTAGAGATGAATAAGTTGTCGTAGACAAACTGTCGTTAATCTCAGCCTTTCCTCAAGTTTATTTAATAAAGGCACCTGCAGTCCAAAATTTCTAACTATCATAACAACCTCGATTCAATTTAAAATTTTATATGTAAAAAATTATAACATTGTAAAGACGTCTAAATGATGGCAATGAAATGACAATTTTGTCATGTAAAATTTCTTTAACAATTTATTTTGTAGACGGGTATTGTTTTACCTGTACTCGGGAATATGAAGAAAAAGTTGAATTCAATCCATCGCAAATAAATAGCGTGATTTCAAGACCTTAGTATATGTTTGCATTGTCATTTGCTCCATAATTACCGCCTCCGTTCGGTAAGTTGTTCTGGCTCAATTCGGAGACCAAACCCGCCTAATACTCTTAATACTGTCTTAATAAAGTTTTTATATAATTAGCAAACTTCTCACAAAAAACTAATACCTAACTTTATGAATAATAGATTAATCAGCGCTCAAGTAAATGATAAATTATGGGGTAAAGAATGCGTTACTCTAGCACTTGCTGCAAAGAAAAGTGCATTATCTAAAATAGGAATACCTTTTAATTATGTTGTGCTTGATCGTGGCGCAGAAGAAAAAGAAGATGAATTAATTCATTTTTTAACAACACTCAGAAGTCAGGTTCATTTAGTTAATGGCATGCGCTTTCAGTTAGCTATTAAATCGGGTGTGCACTGGACTGCTTGTGATATTCAGATAGAAAATCAAATGCCTCTCTTATTTATCCTAGATGCAGCTAATGTTATTGAGGCTTATAAAAATATTGATATTGCTTTTAATAAATTCTTTTCTAAGACAAAAACCTATGTTTATTTTCCGGATTATATAGTTAGTAGTCAGGAAGCTAAATCTGATACAGAAGCTAAAATACAAATGGTAGAAAAACCACGTCAACTACAATTTGATCAAGTAAGTTGTGCATTTTGTACTATCGATCATTTATCTACGTTGGCTACGCTTGATCTTTTTAATATTTTAAGATCAGCTGGATTAAAAGGGACTAAATCAAATCCTGATACCTATTTCAAAATTAACCCTGATAATTGCCCTGAAGAATTAGCTTGTTTATTTGCTACTACCCAATCTTTAGATGTTTTACAAAGTTTTCCTTTAGGACTCAAACACCGCGTGATTACTTCTAGGTTCGATGGCTTTGGATTATTTTCGTTAAATGCGATTAAGGGTGAAGATAGAGTAGAATCTGGTGGGAAAATAAAAAAATCGAATAAAACCATCGAATCTATACGAGAAAAAGAAAAACAAGACGTGAAAAAAGTATTAACAGATTATTCTGATTCTGAAATTAATGGAATATTGAGTCACCGCAATGGCCAAACATTTCTGCAGTCTCCACAAGATGTGGCTGTGAAGTTAGATAGACCAGATCAAGCATTTGATTATTTAATTCAAAAGATGTTGGCAGAAATTGATAATGTTTATAGTAATCATAAAACCGATCTTAATCTTTACCACCCATCACTCATTGGTTGTGACATTAGACAATTCTGTACTCTAAGAATGGAAATAAGTTCTACATCTTGTATTGCTTCAATAGAAGATTCTGAAAGATATTTTACTAAATCTACTTATGCAATTTTAAAAAAAGCGGCGGAACATTTTGTTACGGATAAAACGATACCGATTGTGAGCTTAGTCGCGGAGTTTAGGAAAAGTCTGAAAGACCGCTTGGCTAATTATGAGGTGACTAGACTAAAGGATAAAAATGAGCAAAATAATGTTGCTAAAGATTTCATTAAGGAAGTAAAGACTTATTTAGCTTCGCAAAAACGCTGGTATCATTTATTTTCTTCCTCTCGCCCTACTTCAGGTTATGTCGATATTGAATTTGAAATAGGATTGATTAATGAAATTATTTCTAAAGACATAAAACATCTTAGTGCAATTGGACACCTAGATTCGATGATTAATAATCTAGAATATGAATTAAATTGGAAAAAGATTTCGTCTGAACGTCGCACGCTCATTGAGGCAGTTCTTAACATTTCCAAAAACTATCCCATTAAAAAAATGATGAATGCAAACCGGGAATCAGATGAAATAACTTCTCAAGCTTATTCTCATCTAGATCAGCATTTTAAAACTAAGTTTTCTGCATGTACGGGTAAAAGCGAACAACGATGGGGCATGTCACATCAACCAGCTATTCATGCATTAATGAAATTGCCTGGCATGAGTGAAGAAAATGCTATGGGCGAAATGCAAGACCTTGATTTTCGTCAGTTAGATGGAATTACAAAAGGCCTTAGCCGTCGAGATGTAGAAGGATTGTTTGAACATGAAATTACTGCATTGTGTGAATTACGCGCACTGGGTTTAACTGCCGACCATTTAACAGCGTCACGCCCCTATCAACATTATTTCTCCTATGGTCATCGCGACGCGCTTATATATTTGATTCGCGAATGTAAAATGCCAGTCGAAGAGGCGATAAAAATTGTGAGTTCGATTAATGATCCTACTCGTGCCATGGGAGTTTCAATTGGTATCCCACTTCAGGATCTGAGTAAATTAAATCTCGAACAAATATCTGCTTATAGCAAATTAAAGGATAATGGTCTTTTGATAATGCATTTATTCACTTGGCAAGAATCAAAAGTTGGCGATGGTTTTGATAATGAGTTTGGCTGGAATTTTAATTCAGCACATAAAAGAGCTTTGATTTATTTGATTCAGGAACAGAAAATATCGCCAAAAGCTGCAATAGCAGAAATCAATCAGATCAATGGACAACAAGCATTTGCACTTATCGAACTTTATTCGACCGGTGTACGGGGGGCGGATTTACGAGACTGGAAAGGTAAAAATTTTTCTTATATAGACCGTGACGCGCTTATTAAAGATTATTCAAATAGATCATCCTTGGTTTATTCCCAAATGCATACATAATATATATCAGTTATGGTTAGAGGTTTATGTCGCGGCGTCTTATACTTGGCGTTGCCAGTAAAATTCCTTATCGGAATACGAATTTATCATTTTAAATCAAGGCGATATATAAGTTTAGCTAGTTAAAAGCATAAAGATGCCACATTACTTAAGCCAATGTTTGTTCACTTTTCTGGCAAAAACTTGTATAATTTAGGTCAGTCCATTAAAACGGTCGTTTTTTTAGACTCTGAAAACTAAATTAAAATACATCTGCAATTTTGCTAGTTAACATGCCGTATAACCAATACGTTAATGACACGCGGCCAAAATAATTTTTATATTTTTTATAACGAGGTAATGCTTATGTTTTCGCATAGTGACGCAGCTCCAGCAATTCAAAAAAAGGCTTTTCAGATTGACGACGTTACAATTACCATTGTTTGTAATACGTTAGAAGCAACTAAGTTTGTTTACTTTGATGGTCTTTCCTCTGAAAAAGACACTGATGCGTTATATGAAAAAATAATAAATAAGATTGAGGAAGAAGCGGGTAAATATTATCTTGTTCTACCTGAAGATAGCAGATTCGCATCTTATATAAGAAAAAATCAGCCGTCACAATTACCTAAAATTGTGGGCGCTAATCCTTTAGCAACCAAACTTGTCAATGCAGATAACTTTCAAAAATTAGATCCCCAAAATTTCCAGTGTCAAACTTATCTTGATGAATCTAAAAATTCGTCTCTTAGCATATTAGCTGGAAAAATTTCAGCATTTCAAACACAATCTTTATGCGATATCCGAGATGATTTATCTGACGATGTAGCGAAGAAAAAAATTGAAGAACGCTATCAAGCAAAAATGATTGAAAAGAAATTAAAGTCAAATTCTATCGCAATATTTGTAGCGGAAGATTCAAATGGAGTTGCTGCGACATTAGTAGTTACATCTTTTCCTAAAGATGAAAAATCAAGCGAATCTAGTAAAAATTTATATGCTTCTGATTTAATTCTACGAAAGAGCTTAATTGAAAATCAAAAATTTATCTCTCAATTTATGGGACATGTTTATCACTTACTTCCAAGCACCTTTGCAAAAGCCAGTGTAGTTACTTTGTTAGCGCCGGGACAAAAACTAGGAAAATGCATTACTGAAACAACGCAAAAAGATGGCACCTCATTATGTGAAAAACTAACAGCTAGCAACCAAGACAAGCAAGGTTTATTAACCTATTTTGTTGCGCCAAAAACACCAGCGGTAACTAACGGGGTCGAAATAGCGGGATTTGGGTCAAAACTGCGCTCGGGAACTGTAAGAATGTGGTCTTTTGCTACTGGCACAGAACGCGGTTTTTCCTCGTTATCATTAGAAGAAACACCTCCAACTAGCAACAGCGTTCGTCGTCCATAACACGTACATATCTGGCGTTTAATTTGTATTAAATTGAACGCCTTTATCACTCCAGTAAGATATTTTTGATAGTTGATTTTTCCTTGGTTGGCATTCATAGCCCAATTTTCTTGGTACGAAAAATGTTTAACTCAGATTAAGCACTTTTGGAGGTTCTTCCACAGAACCCCTGAATAATCAGCGTATTTATATACACCATGCATACTTGCAGTAAATGCAGAGAGACCACAGCTAATTCTTGGTCGTCTTTTTTATTGGTGGATATCTCGCCTAATTTACCATAAAAAATAAATCCCATAATGCCATTTAATCTTTCGACAACATTGAGTGATTCATGTATTTCGATTCGTAATTCTTCTGATGACAAATAACGGCACAAAAATATTGTTTTAATGACACGCCCAATTTCAATCAATGCTTTATAAACAGGATGATTGTAATTGTCTTTGCTGAATCGTTTAATAAGAACATCCGCATCTGCAGTGCCTGTTTTTAATGCGGCAACGTATCTTACAACTTCATTATAATTATCTTTAATAACATCCCAATCAATAGAATCTTTTAAAACGGGAGTTAAATTCGGATATTTATTTTTGTACTTGTCTGAAGAAAAATATAATTTTTGTTTGTTCAGATTTTTAAGCCTTGGTAGTAAATCAAAATGTAACAAATGACTGAAACCAAATCCAACTGTGCTTTGGCCGTGCGTATCAGCGTAACTCTTTTTCAAATCCATTTGCGTGGAATGTCTGAGTACTCCTTGTATCATTGCGCCCACTTCGGAAGAGGAACATGTTTTTAATTGTGAGTAAATACACGCAGAATTTCTATCAACATGCCAATAAATCATGACCCCACGTCCACGATAACGAGTATGCCATTCTGTCATGAGATTTTGATCCCAACTGCTCACCTGCGTAGAATCACATGCCACACCAATTGTTGCCTCGCCCCAGATGCGTGGATCTCTAATAGCAATAATTTCATTTACTACATCGGCTATGGCAGCTCTTACGGTAGGTATCTGAATAAATCGTCTTTTGATATAACGAAGATCAGCATCACTTGCATCTGCGTTTGCCGCACTGATGCGTTTCAGTCCGGTATTACTTCCAATAGCATATAAGCACAACAACAAACGCTTCTGCAATTCATCCCTATTAATAGCTTCTCGACTTCCAACCGTATGAAATTGCTTAGTAAAACCTATTCGCAAATCAGCTTCTTTCAAAATATCAATTAAATTAATGGTAGACCAGCGACGATTGATTTCTCGCTGTAATGACTTTAATTGAAAGGGTTCTGTTTGTGGCTCTGATGGTGAAAGCTTAATCTTTCCACCATCCTGCTCAAGAATTTTGACTTTGCTATTTGAGGGGATGGTATCATTCAATTGTTGCAATTGCACGTCTAGCATTTCTTTAAGCGGATCAATATAATCATTCGCATCTAATGGGAGATTTAACATATTGAAATAGTACTCAGGACGTGTATCAAAATCTTTTGGAGTATCTTCATCCGGATTTCGGAAACGATAAGCACCTTCAATCCATATTGATTTACAGCGGAGTTGTTTACGCAATTCTTCTAAAACAGCCATTTCATAATTCATTCGATCAATTTTAGAGTCAGCATTACCAGATTTTTCTTCCACCACCATTGGAGCCCATTCGTTTGGAATGACTCCTTTAATGAGGACTAGTTCTGAATCAGGGTAATATTTTTCATCAATATTTTTTTGTTCTTTTATAAACTCAATCGCGTTTAGCAGAGGTTTACACTCTGGATTATTTGTGCGTAAAACAAAAGCGTCTAATAGAATCAGCAGAACTTTTCGGTGTGCATGTGAATAGAGTGATCGCATCTTTGTTTTTACTTTTGTTTGATACCACTTTCCTTTATTGTGTAGTTCAGTCGCCAAATCTTGTAGCGTTTCTTGACTAACTTTAGGATAAATTTCTTGTTGAATAACTCCACCTGGTTTCGCTGCTGCTGTACTTGAAAGCGTATAAAGAATATCAAATTTACCATTAACACATTTTACTTCAGCTAAAATTTGTTTAGTCAGACTTGATTCAGAAGTTGTCTTCATTTTATGAATTAATTGAATCAGCATGTCAGCTAAGTCATCAGTTATTAGTTGTGAACGGATATAACAAAATGCAGCCATTGTTGCATATCGTATTTCAGGCTCATGATCATTAATATTACTTGGCAGCTCAGCCATAATACGCATGTAATATTTCTGTAAAAGTTTTCTGGAAAAAGTATCGAATATTCCTCTAATAGGTAAAGAAATTTGGCGAATACAATTAAGTTTGTCGACCGCGCAATTTACATTTTTAAGCTTAGCGCCAGCAACATCTTTTTTTAGATGTCGCAGTTTTATATCTTTAACATCATTGATCACCTCATCATCAATAACATCTCCATCAGAATCTAATAAACTATCGAATACATTTATTGTCACATCCGAAAGTTGTTTGACGGCCGTTGAGAAAAATTGCTTTTTGTGAAGCTGATCGTACATATCGTTCTAATTCTCTTGGTGTGAATGATTCTAATTTATTGTCACGAAAGAATTGATTTGCTTGCTCACAGGATTGAGGGACGGTGGGTACTTGCGGCAATACATCCTTTATTAGCCAAGCTATTAATTTTTCACTATCGGTAATGACTGCTTTTCTGTATCCCAAAAAATCACGTATCTCTTGGCGAAAGCGTTCGCTTGTGCGATTTTCCCAATCAATATTTTCAGCCAATTTGGCATTTGTTTCTAATTGATTAGACACAAGCTGAATTATCTCAGGAGTAATTGAGTCACCATTATCTGGAAATCGATTTTCTATGCGGAAAAACTTGAGCATGACAGCAAACTGCAATTTTGTTTTAAAGTGCTTTGATTGGATAAATCGCAATTCCTCGCTATCCAATGCAAAGAATTCTGTATCCATATTATTTTTATTCATCGCTAGTTTTTAAATAATTATAAAAGGTAGGACGGCTCACCTGAAATATTTTACAAATTTCAGATACTGTAATATTTCCATCCTTGTAATGTTGTTTGAGTTTGGTTATTTGTCGTTTATTCAACATAGGCGGTCTTCCACCCATGCGTCCTCTTATGCGAGCAGCTTTTAATCCTGCTTGAGTACGTTCAACAATAAGATCTCTTTCAAATTCGGCAAGTGAACTAAAAATATGGAATATGAGTTTTCCACCACTTGTTGTGGTATCAATACTTTCTTGCAAACTTTTGAAAAATATTTTCTTTTCATGCAAATTTTTTATTGCTTGAATTAGATGCTGTAACGAACGCCCGAGACGATCTAACTTCCAGACAACCAACGTATC
>JBDTIZ010000023.1:0-12613 GCA_039936115.1 Gammaproteobacteria bacterium | reverse complement strand
GCGGCTTGTCCGCGGTATCCAGTCAAGCTGGCATAGACTTCTCGCATTCGCAATGATAATGAAAACTATGCGCAGTCGCTGGGCAAATACGCAGGCTCACCCCCAACAAGCTAAGCCAACTTCATCTCATCAACCGATCTCACCCAAGGCTTCAAGTCTTTCAATTCTGCAGGTAAATTAGGCTTAGTCGCTGTCGCTTCGAGTGCCGTCACAAATCTTCCAAACGTCAAAATATACCAATCTTTCCCATTATGGCTCGTGAGATAAATATGCCCGGTATTTCTTAATTTGAGTCCAGCTTGCAATTCCTTCACTGAATCGATGTGATAACTTCCGAATAACTGTAGCGTATATTTCCGAGGCGCAGCGGTTATGGTTTCGGGTTCTTGTTGCTCGCTAATTTTTTTTGCTGGCAAAAGTGGCTTATCATTTTCTGATAGAAATCCCGGTTTAGTTTTTTGGCTCGAATGAATCGGTTCGAATCGTTTGCGTGAATCTTCTTCTTGCGTTGGTTGAATCACTTCTTCTTTCATGATGACTTTATCTTTTTGATACGTCACACGAGATTCAGTATAACCTACAGTAGTATTTGGTTGTGAAAAGGGCGGATTGGATTGATGTATAACTTCCAAAGCTTGAATCGCTGGCACATAATTTTGTTCAGCCGCTTTATGCATCCAAAAAATACCAGACTCTGTATCTTCAGGAACACCGTAACCATAATAATACATATAACCTACTGCATATTGCGCTTCAGGACGGCCTTGCACCGCAATAGGTAAAAGTTTATGAAAAGCTTCTTTGTAATATCCCGCTTGAAATGAAACTTTTCCTCCCTCCAATTCTTGCGACATATGAGGAGACGCACACGCCAGCAGTGTGAGACTGATAAGAAAAACTAATGTATATCGTCCAAACTGCACTCTCATTCCCCCATCAATGATTTTGGCGGCCCCTGAAATTGTAACGGTGTTCGTTGCAACGGTAATTTTTCAAAACGACCTGAATTTTCTAATACGACTCCATCCGCTGTAATGGCATAAATTTTAACACCCGATGACGGCAAGATATCGCCGACTTGATAAATTTTACCCGGCTGATTGGACTCTGAAATGATCACTCTTGAAAATATTTCTGGCGTTGCTTTGATGACACCCACTAGCCGCAGCTGCAAACTAGTAATCGGTAAATTAGTAGATTGATCACCGTATTTACCAAACAAATGCCACGCGGGAATTTGTGCAATCAACAGATTAAGTTGATTGCCCGCTAAAGTTGTGTTCTCAGCTTGATTGCTAGGCGAGTAAGCTAACTTAATATCCGATCGCCAAGTAAAAAGTGTCGTAATCAACGTAACAAAAACTAACACCGCCATTACAATCATCACAGCAAGGCCTGCGCGGCGGCCCCAAGTGGTGATTAAAAACGGCGATAAAAGTTCATCAAACATAACGACTACCGAATTAAAAATCATCTATAGGCATTATACCGGAGAGTGGTTCAAAATATACTAATTCGTCATTGATTCATGCTTTTGTAGGGGCGAACCTGTGTGTTCGCCCAGCAGCGTTAGCTCAAAGTTTGGCTAGGGCGAACACGCAGGTTCGCGCCTACAGCTCTTTATTTTTTAACCACAACGCAACCTGCTTAGCAAAATAGGTCAAAATAGCATCTGCCCCAGCCCGTTTGATCGCAATCAAAGATTCCATCACAGTCGCTTTTTCATCTAACCAGCCAAGCTGTGACGCCGCTTTCAACATAGCGTATTCGCCACTGACTTGATAAACAAAAGTAGGCACATGAAACATATCTTTTGTTCTGCGCACAATATCAAGATAAGGCATACCTGGTTTGATCATAACCATATCGGCGCCTTCCTGAAGATCCAGAGCAATCTCATGCAAAGCTTCATCTGCATTACGTGGATCCATTTGATATTGAAATTTATCGGCTTTACCTAATGCCGCTGCCGATCCGACGGCTTCACGAAACGGGCCATAAAAACTGGATGCGTACTTAGCTGAATAAGCAAGAATCTTCGTGTTAACAAAACCCGCTTGCTCTAAACCCGCCCGAATAGCACCAATTCTGCCATCCATCATATCGGAAGGTGCCACTATATCTGCGCCAGCTTTTGCGTAAGATATCGCTTGTTTGACCAAAATACCGTTCGTAACATCATTTAATATATAACCGTTTTCATCAATCACACCATCTTGGCCATGGGATGTAAAAGGATCTAAAGCAACATCCGTTATCACGCCAAGCATGGGAAAATGTTTTTTTAATTCACGCACTGTACGCTGAATTAATCCATCCGATTGGTAGGCTGCTTCCGCTAATAAACTTTTTTTATCGGCAGAAATGACGGGGAAAAGCGCTATCGCTGGAATATTTAACTGCACCAATTCTTCGGCTTCTTTGAGTAACAAATCAATACTGATACGCTCAATGCCGGGCATAGACGATATGGCTTCGCGCTGGTTTTCGCCTTCTATAATAAAAAGCGGATAAATTAAATCATCGATAGTTAACTGCGTTTCCGCCATTAATCGGCGAGAAAAAGGATCCGATCGCATACGACGTAGCCGTGTTTCTGGAAATTGACGTACAGATTTGATTGCCATAATTTTTAATTCCACACTTTTGATAAACGCGCCATCTAAACAACGTTCTGTATTATACTATCGCCACCTCAACTATCGAAATTAAATTTCATGCATCATATCGCTGTTTTTGCCGCAACCTCCGATCTTGAACCAGCTGCGCGTGCGTTGGCAGAACAATTACATCTGCCGTTTGCAGAACAAGCGAATTATCAACTCTTGCTCACAGCCGATTATCTTGGTCTCCGGAAAACAGCGGAAAAATCTTTGCCCCTTTTTATCGATTTTCTTTCCGGCAAGCTGGCTTATCGTCGTCAACATTTAAGTATACGGCGCGAAGCCCTTGCACGCGCGCTAGGTCTAAAAATGAATCGCAATCCGCTGATTGTGGATGCGACAGCAGGCTTAGCTCAAGATGGTTTTGTTCTGGCAGCACTCGGTTTCGATATCCAACTCATTGAACGTTCACCGATTGTGTATGCATTAGTGAATGACGGCATTCAACGCGCTTTAAAAAATCCTGATATCAATCCCATTGTCAGCCGTATGCACCTCATCCAAGGCAATGCCATTACTTTACTAAAAGAAATGACCACTCAACCCGATATTGTTTACCTTGATCCCATGTTTCCTGAACGAAAAAAAACCGCCTTAGCCAAAATCGCCATGCGAATTTTTCACGATATTGTGGGTGACGATGAAGACGCGGATAGTTTACTTGAAACGGCTCTTGCTTGTGCGACCGAACGCGTTGTGGTAAAAAGACCGCGATTAGCTGCTGAATTAGCCGGCCTAAAACCCAGTTATTCGCTTTCAGGCAGCAGTAGCCGCTTTGATATTTATATACGATGAGAACGCATGGATACTTTGCATACCTTAATTAGTTTCGTTTTACATATCGATGAGCATCTCATTGCTTTCGTAACAACTTATGGTATGTGGACTTATGCGCTGTTATTTATGATTATATTTTGTGAATCCGGCATTATTTTTGCCGCATTCTTGCCGGGTGACTCGCTTTTGTTTGCAACTGGCGCTTTGACTGCCAGCATGAACAATGTTGTTTTAAACATCCATGTCTTATTTTTCCTGCTCGTTTTTGCATCCGTCAGCGGAAATGGATTGAACTATTTTCTTGGCCAATGGACGGGACCGAAAGTGTTTCGCTCCGGTAACTCATGGATTTTTAATAAAAAACATATCGAAAATGCTCACACTTTTTACGAACGTTATGGTGGCAAAGCCATTATCATCGCGCGCTTTATCCCGATTATTCGAACTGTAGTGCCTTTTATTGCTGGCGTAGGTTCTATGACGTATCGTCACTTTTTCATCTATAACTTGTTGGGTGCATTGCTGTGGATTGGCGGATTGGTTTATGGCAGTTATTTATTTGGTAATATTCCATTCGTTAAACAGCATTTTTCGATGGTGATCCTAGCAATTATCGCAATTTCTCTCATGCCGCCTGTTGTTGAGGTAATCCGGCATAAATTATCCAGTACTTGCTGTCCTCAAAAGTAACCTGAAACCTATTTGCAATAATCTTCGGGTTTGTGCTGCCAACTTCCATGAACTTCTGGCATCTAGACAAAGATGCAAAGTTCATGCAGAATGCTCCGCTTACGTCTACAAGGTTACGATTATCTCAAATGGCAACTATTCTGATATTACATGGTCCTAATTTGAACTTGCTCGGCATACGAGAACCTGAGGTTTATGGCTCGGATACGCTGAACATGATCAACAACTCGCTGACCACACAAGCGTTACAGTTGGGACATATGCTATCTACCTTGCAGAGCAATTCAGAATCTGTCTTGATTGATCGCATACAAGATACGCATCGCGATCGAACAGATTTAATTATTTTTAATCCGGCCGCATTTACGCATACCAGTATTGCATTGCGTGATGCACTGCTTGCCGTTAATAAACCGTTTATTGAAGTTCATTTATCAAATATCCACCGCCGCGAACCCTTTCGCCAGCATTCTTATTTTTCAGATATTGCGATTGGGACGATCACAGGCCTTGGTTCGCAAGGGTATTTGCTTGCGCTTCAATACGCACATCACCATCTAACAACAACGACTCGATAGGAGCACTGCAAATTTATGGCCATGGACATGCGAAAAATCCGCAAACTGATCGAATTAATCCAAGAAACCGGCATCGCTGAAATCGAAATTCACGAAGGCGAAGAATCAGTCAGAATCAGCCGCGAAACCAGTAAGGTTGCGCCTCCTGTCTATAGCAATGCGCCCGTCAATTACATCGCGGCTGAAGCAAAACCTGCGACCGCGCAAGCACCCGCAACAGAACAACCTGCGGCGCCGCAAACTAATAAACATTCAGTAAAAGCACCTATGGTGGGTACAGTCTATCTTTCCCCATCCCCTGGCACTAAATCATTTATTCAAGTAGGCCAAGTGGTCAAGCCTGGCGATACGCTTTGCTTAATTGAAGCCATGAAAATGTTCAACCAAATTGAGGCTGATCGAGCAGGTACTGTGACTGCCATCCTGGTTGAAACAGGTGTTCCAGTCGAATTTAATCAGCCGCTTGTTGTGATTGAATAGAGGAACAAAAAACCCATGCTAAATAAAGTTGTTATTGCCAATCGCGGAGAAATTGCTCTGCGCATTTTACGTGCCTGCAAAGAATTAGGCATTAAAACCGTTGCTGTGCATTCCACAGCGGACAGAGATTTAATGCATGTACGGCTCGCTGATGAATCAGTTTGTATTGGCCCACCACCACCACATGACAGTTATCTCAGCATTCCCGCTATCGTAAGTGCGGCCGAAATTACCGATGCCATTGCGATTCATCCTGGTTATGGATTTCTCGCAGAAAATGCCGATTTTGCTGAACAAGTTGAAAAAAGTGGTTTCATATTTATTGGCCCCCGCCCTGAAAGCATTCGTCAAATGGGCGACAAAGTGGCTGCTATTCAAGCCATGAAAGAGCTTAAAATTCCCTGCGTGCCCGGCTCAAGCAATCCCATTGATGAAAATGATGCAGCTACTGTCAAAATGGCGCGTGAAATTGGCTACCCTATCATTATCAAAGCAGCAGGCGGCGGTGGTGGTCGCGGCATGCGCGTTGTTCATACTGAATCACATTTATTAAATGCAATCGCGATGACGCGCACCGAAGCACGCGCTGCATTTAATAATGATAAAGTGTATATGGAAAAATATTTGCAAAATCCGCGCCACATTGAAATTCAAGTCATTGGCGATGGCCAGGGCAATGCGATTCATTTAGGCGAACGCGATTGCTCTATTCAGCGCCGCCACCAAAAAATTATTGAAGAAGCGCCAGCGCCTGGTATTTCCGTAGAACAACGTGAAATGATTGGCGAACGTTGCGCGCAAGCTTGCCGTGATATGAACTATCGCGGTGCCGGTACGTTTGAATTTTTATATGAAAATAAAGAGTTCTTTTTCATCGAAATGAATACGCGTATTCAAGTAGAACATCCTATCACTGAGATGATCACTGGCATCGACATTGTGAAAGAACAATTTAGTATTGCTGCAGGAAATAAACTCTCTTTCACCCAGGCCGATGTCAAAATCAAAGGTCATGCGATTGAGTGCCGTGTCAATGCTGAAGATCCGCGTTCTTTCGTGCCCTGCCCCGGAACGATTAGCCATTTTCATGCACCAGGCGGTCCTGGAGTACGAGTCGATTCGCATATTTATAGCGGTTATAAAGTACCGCCTTATTATGATTCATTGATTGCTAAAATTATTACGCATGGTGAAAACCGTGAGATTGCTTTAGCAAGAATGCGAAGTGCGCTTGATGAAACCGTGATTGAAGGGATTAAAACTAATTTACCTCTTCATCAAGATATTCTGCGGGGAAATACGTTCCAGCGTGGGATTGTGAATATTCATTATCTTGAGCAGTGGTTGAATCTTTAAAACAGCCCCTCCCCAACCCTCTCCTCCCACAAAAAACGTGGGCGGAGAGGGAGTACTTTTTTATTAGCGACTACTTATGCCCTGGATCGAACTACACGCAAAAACCACCTCCGACTATGCCGATTCTTTAAGCGATCAATTGAGCTTATTAGGCGCCCAAGCTGTGACATTTCAAGATGCCGGCGACCAACCCATCTATGAGCCAAAGCCTGGTGCAATGGACTTTTGGCAAGAAACAATTGTCATTGGCCTATTTGATTATGAACTCGCGCTTAAGCCAATTATTGTTTATCTTGAAGAACAGCAAGCCGCTGGTCTCATCAAAAGCTTCTGGTTAAAACATATTGCTGATGAAGATTGGGAGCGCGTTTGTCTTCAGCATTTTAAGTCAATCCAGTTTGGCAGCCGCTTATGGGTATGTCCCAGCTGGCAAACTCCGCCCGATCCAGATGCCGTAAACGTCATTCTTGATCCAGGACTTGCATTTGGAACAGGCACACATCCAACGACTGCATTGTGCCTTGAATGGTTAGATCAACATATCACTGCGCAAAATCTGGTTATTGATTATGGCTGTGGCTCAGGAATTTTGGGGCTTGCTGCCTTAAAACTCGGTGCAAAACGCGTGTTGGCAATTGATAATGATCGCCAAGCATTAGACGCCACCCAACAAAATGCTGAACGAAATCAATTTACTAACCCCGAAATGACAACTTATTTGCCTGAAGAATTGGGAGATTTAGCGGAACCCGCAGATGTATTAATCGCTAATATTTTAGCCCAACCGCTTATCGAGCTCGCCAAACGTTTCTCTACTTTAACCAAAACTAATAGCAAAATCTTACTTTCTGGCATCCTGATCCAGCAGGTTGATCAAATAAAAGAAGCTTACTTACCCTGGTTTGAGCTAAAAGAGTCAAAATCTATGCACGAATGGGTACGTTTAAGCGGTTATAGGCGGTAAATCTAAAATAAACTTTAACTCACTATTTGATCGAACTACGATCAATGGTGTATACTTCTCTTTTGGGAAGATACTTGGAACTTTATTGGAATTATTGATTTGAGAGAAAACAAATGGCTATAAACACTAATGTAGAGTCAACAGAAACGAAACAAAAGGCGGCCTCCCCTTTCACTGTTGCACATAAAAACCAACCATTACATGATAGCGTCAGGCAAGCCCTAGAAAGCTATTTCATGCAATTAAAAGGCCAGGTGCCGAACAACCTTTATGAACTCGTACTTGCTGAAGTAGAGGTTCCTTTACTTGAAGCAGTTATGGAATACACAAAAGGTAATCAATCACGCGCAGCGATTTTGCTGGGCTTGAGCCGTGGCACATTACGTAAAAAATTGAAAATCTATGGCATGTTAGATTAATCTCTAATAACCATCCTAAAATCCCGCTTTTGGCGGGATTTTTTTTGTGTCATAAACGTAACCGTAGTCCATTACCCTGCACGGCTGGAGTGTGCAAAGCATTGCTTTTGTAATTCATAATGGCCAAGTTGACTGGATACCGCGAACAAGCCGCGGTACGACGGCGGGTGCAAAAAGTTCGTCGTTCTGCATGTAGTGATTACTCCTCTGCTGTCGTACCGCGGCTTGTCCGCGGTATCCAGTCAACTTGGCCGCTATGAATTACAAAAGCATGCTTCATGACACTGTAATTAAAAACTACTAGCAACATTATATTTTCCCAATCTAGACTGCTATAATACCCTGCAAACCAAGGGAAAGTGATCAGAGATGATAACGAGTAGCAGCGAACAACTCGCAGGTGATGAGCACCCTTCAAAGGATGTCTCTTCTCGACCCGTGGAAACTCAAGATGATGAGGCAATCATTACGTCTCATGCGCAACTTGCATCCGCTACGCAATTACTGATTCGCGGTAAATTTATTTCGCATCACCCTAAATCAGGGGTAAATCCATTAGTTGATGCAGGCTCGTATCTGTTTTCAATTACGGGTCGATTGAAACTTATCAAATCCTATCGGCACTTAAATAAATTACATCAAGAACTTGTGACTGAAATTAATAATTTCCAAGATGTCGCAAAGTCACACGGTTACAGTTCAGAATATATTCTTGTCAGTCGTTACGCGTTATGTGCAACACTCGATGATGTCATCACCAATACTTCTTGGGGCGCGCAAGGACAGTGGGATAATTACAGCTTGTTGACAGCCTTCAACCAAGAATCTAATCAGCAAGAAAGATTTTTTATTATTCTTGAACGACTGATTAAAGATCCTGGGATTTATATTGATCTCATGGAATTTATGTATCTTTGCTTGAGCCTAGGATTCAAAGGCAGTTATCGTTCCACTGAATTCAGCAGCAATCAACATGACCTCATTTGCAATGCGCTATACAAACGTATTCGCGCGCATCACGGTGATTTTAATAAAACGTTATCACCTTTTCCGATTAAACCTGCGCCGCTCGTTACAGCACCGCCGCAGAAAAAACCACCTATTGGATTTGTCATCATCATAACAGCTAGCATTATTTTGTCGCTGTTTATCGGGTTAGGCTATTTACTCGATACGATTTCAAACCAAGCCTATCAAGAGTTAATGCATATTGGAAAATCAATACTCTATGAAACCCACGACACTTAACGCGCTTAAAAAACAGATCGTTCCATTTATTTTTATTGCTATTTCTTCTGTTTTTATTTGGTATGTCGGACCGTTGCTTGCCATTGCAAACCAAATTCCACTTGCTCAACCTGAAAAACGAATTTACATCATCGCAGCTATTTTTTTGATTTGGCTGCTAAAAGTTATTTTTTTGGATTCGATGCCGGAAACACCAAAAACTAGCAATCCCACACTACCCGCTGAGTTTGTAAAAAAATTACAGTTATTAAAAGGCCGTTTTCAAGGTGCTTTGAATTTCTTAAACAAAACTGTGATTAATAAAAACGGCGTAAATGTCAGCTTAAACAAACTTCCCTGGTATTTATTAATTGGTACTGAAAGCTCAGGCAAAACAACATTGCTTGCTAATTCAAATATCAATTTTATTTTGTCAAAACAATTTAAAAAAGAAAATTCTAGTAATATCTATTACTCCAATACTTGCGATTGGTGGGCAACACGAGATTTGGTTTTAGTCGATGTGCCAAATAATTATTTCATCCCCTGTCAAAAACCAGCGGATAAAAATCAGCAAACCACACAGGCCGCCCCCACATTGTGGGCTGCTTTGCTCAACCTCATCAAATCCACACCCGGCCATAATCAATTAAATGGTGTGGTTATTGCATTGAACTTGCCAGAAATAATGAAAAGATCATCCGCACAGAAAAAAAGCGCCTTAATTCCTGAATTGAAAAGACGTATTCTTGAGCTCAGAGCTGCATTTGGTCCAGCACTGCCATTTCATATTGTCATTACAAAATGTGATTTACTGCCTGGATTTCTAGATTTTTTTGGCGAAAGCAGCGGCGATGAATTAGCGCAAGCCTGGGGTGTTACGTTACCCATGCTATCAGCAAAAGAAAAATTGCTTGATGTATTTTCACATCGCTTTAATGTATTAATCAAACGACTCAACAAACAACTCATTTGGCGTTTGCACCAGGAACGCAATACGAATGTGAGACCTTACATTAAAGATTTTCCTTTGCATGTTGAACGATTAAAAGAAAATCTCATGCAGATTTTAAAAGCATTGATGATACCGGATTTACGTTTGCATAGTGTTTACCTCACCAGTGCAACACAATCAAGTACTGATGAATCTGGAAATTATATTCATGGTGTCTCGAGCAATGCGTCTCACCAAGCATTGCAAATTATGCGCGCGCCTGTGATGCCGAGCCGTGCGTATTTTGTTAGACAATGTATTTTACAAGGCTTGTTACATTCAATTGATCACCGCCCAGCTTCAACTAAAGATTATTCATGGCAAAAACGCACCGTTTATGCTGCGTCTCTTAGCACGATTGTTTTGGCAGCAATATTATTAGGTCAAGACTTTCAACACAGTGTAAAAAAAGCATATTCTATTCAGAGTGACTTGGGACAATATCAACTTTACATGCAGCAACCTAATCAAAATAATGATCGATTGGTTAAAGCATTGCCGTTACTTTTTGGCCTGCAACAAGCGGCAAATAGTTCGCATCAACTATCACGCCTTCAAAATGCACTGTCTTTTTATTCCAACAAATCGGAACAGACAGCTAATTCAGTTTATCTTAAAGCACTTCAAACTATTGTTATTCCTGAAGTGAAAAATTATTTAGAGAAATATTTACGCCACGCTGCAAACAAAAATCCTGTGCCTGTTTACACAGCATTAAAAGCGTATTTAATGCTAGCTGATGCAGATAATCGACAAGCTAATTTTATTGCAAATACACTTAATAAAATTATTTCCACACCCATGAACAAACAAGCGCTCACTGAATTGACGAGTCATATTGATGCGGCTTTAAGTCAAAATGCGATTGCAATTGATTTGGATCAAGATCTCATTGCTACCGTCAGAAAACAATTGGTGAATTTGCCGAGCACTGAACTAGGTTTTGTAATTTTAAAAAATATTGATACGAACAATGCAGATAGTGAAATTGGTCTTGGTACGAATTTTGGAAATCCACCTGTTTTTATCAGTAAAAGAGTTGCGAATCGAATTCCAAATATGTTTACCGTCGCTAATTTCAATAATGTGCTAAACACTGAAATTCGTACTTCAACAAATGAAGCGTTAAGTGGTAACTGGGTATTGGGCGCTTTGACGCCTTCGGCAAATCAAGTGTCGGCTGAAACACTTACCACCCAAATATATAATCAATATATCGCAAACTATATTGATATATGGGAAAGCCAGCTTGCCAACATACAACCTTATACGCCGAAAAATTTACTACAAATTGATGAGATGATTCAAAATCTCACTAGCAACAATTCACCATTATTACAATTGTTGCAAACGATTAAGCAAAATACGTCGTTGATGCCAATCATCACTGCTAGCCCGAAATTTCAAGCTTTAAACACCTTATTGGATGGTGCTGATAACAAACAGCAAAGTCCGCTTTATCAGGTTTTCTCTACTTTGCAGCAATTGCATGTTTACCTACAATCTATTTTATCGGCTCCTAATGTTAGTAACGCTGCATTCACTGCCGCAGCGTTGCGTATGCAAAATCCAAATCAAGATGCAATCGCAGCCACACATCAATTAGCCATGCAAAGTCCTGAACCACTCAAAACATGGTTGAATAATATTGCGAACGAAAGCTGGAATTTTATTTTGCAAGAAAACGCGCAATATGTTGAAGCTGCTTGGCAGAATGAAATTATTCCGACATATAATACAGAAATTGCCAATCACTATCCTTTTAGTCAAAACAGTAACCAAGAAGTTAATTTGCAACAGTTTACTACCTTCTTAGGACATCGCGGCAAGCTTGCTCAGTTTTATCAAGCTTATTTGAAAAATTATGTGAATGAAAATGATAATCAGTGGACTTGGAAAATAGTGGATAACCAAAAAATTCCTTTTTCAGATGCGCTATTAGCCAGCTTGCAGCATGCGTCACAAATTCAAAGTGCCTTTTTTCAGGATGGAAGTAATAAACTATCGATAGACTTTACTCTGCAGCCCGTTGAGCTTGAAGCAAACAGCAAAAGCTTTAATCTCAATATTAATGGTCAGCTAATTTCTTATAAGAAAAATAGTCAGCGTTTCGTGCGCGCGTTGTCATGGCCAGGTAATTTTTCTGCGCATGCTTCGTCTATCAATTTTGTCACACCTAAAAATCAACTCGTCGGCAACACAATCAAAGGTGATTGGGCTTGGTTTAAATTAGTAAACAATGCGACACAAACTGTTAACTCAAGAAAAGAACTCATGTTAACTTTTTCAGCGGATGGGCATATGGCTAAATGTTTACTGCTTACATCAGGGCATATGAATCCATTTTTGCCGATGAATTTAACGCGATTTGAATTGCCGCAGGATTTGATGGGGTAAGTCCACGATCACTCCGACCTTGCTTTTGTTACTCCGACCTTGCTTTTGTTACTCCGCACTTGCTTTTG
>JBDTIZ010000022.1:0-9240 GCA_039936115.1 Gammaproteobacteria bacterium | reverse complement strand
TAAAATATTTGAATAATATTGTTGAACAAGACCATCGTGGTATTAAGCGAATCACAAAACCTATGATGGGGTTCAAAGCATTTCATTCTGCTGAAGCGACTCTTTCTGGCATTGAGCTTTGCCGCATACTGAAGAGGCCAGTATATTAACGCAGAAAATATTTTTGCATTTCAACAATTTTATGCGTTAGCAGCATAGTTGCGTCTAGGGAAAATACGTTCGGATTTTTTTATCCTAAAAATTAAATTTGTGACAGAACCGTTGCAACCTAACAAATGAAATTGAGAGTATTGATGTTGATTTAGAGATAAGTTATTAGTTTTTGGGCTTATGGGAGGGTAGTAACACGTATCCCGGCTTATACCGTATTAGACGGTACTTGTATGATCAATGTACAATAAAAGCCCAGCTTGTTATACTTATCCTCACTAAAATTCTTATAAGCACGTGAGGTAGCTATCTATGGAATCAAAACGGGTTGAAAAGCAGGCGCAGCAAATCAAATTGATATCGTTGATAAATAAGGCGAATGTAAGTGGAAATAGTTTAATTATAGAGGAAAAATACCAGGAAGCACTTGAAAAATTTTTAAGTGTGCTTTCTTTAACTCGCTCTCCTTCTTTTGTACCTTTTAAACAAGCAATAGAAAACTTTATCGATATTCAGGCTAATGCGTGTGTTAACGTGGGACTCTGTTATAAACAATTAGGAAACAGCGATCGAGCAGAAGCCTCTTATAGGGAAGCACTTGCTTTAAAGCAAGATCATCCTAAAGCACGGTGCGAACTTGCCGAAATCCTTGCACAAACGAATCCTAAAGAAGCGATAGAGCAATTTAATAAAATTAAAAAGAAACCTGAATTTAGGCTGGCAGCTCTCAATGGATTAGTCTGTGCTCGTATAAATTTGGGAGCAGAGTTATGTAACAGCCAAAAATTCTTCGAAGCTATTGTTCATTTTGAATGGGCGATAAACAATACGACAGCCGCAATAGATTATAAAATCATTTCGCTCTATCAAATGGCAATAGTTTATCAGACAAAAGATTTCATCAAACAGGACCCTCGCGAAGCGCTAAAGTATTTCAAACAATGTGTTGAATCTTATCAGCTAAATGCTACTTCAGCTTTTTCGCCGCGAATTAAATCTGCTGCTGCTTCAGCCGCGCACAATTGGGCTAATTTATTAGATAGCAACGAAGAAGGAATCGTTGCTAATCCAGAAAAAACATTTGAGTTATTACATTTTGCCGCTTCATTGGGACGAGCTGAAGCTTGGCATGATTTAGGCTGGAAACTTGAGCATGGTGAAGATGTCAATAAAGATATAGATCAGGCAATAAGCTTATACACGGAGGCGCGTCGATTGAAGTATGCACCTTCGCAAGTTAACTTAGGACGAATATTTCTTTTTGATCCCCAAAAAAGAAATGTGACAGAAGCATTAAATTGTTTTGCTGAGGCAGAAGCACAAAAAGAGGCTAGTGCCTATTATTATGTAGCTTTTTATTATTTTGAAGATATTGCAATTAAAACTTTTATTCCTCAGTTTGAAACTGGCCACACTCTCATAAATCTAAATTCTGGAACCGAAGGCAAATATCCCACAGAAAAATCAGTAAAAAATAATACCTTAGCGCTGGAAAAATTTAAACAAGCAGCTGCCCTGGGCTTTGGTCCGGCGATGTTTAATGCAGCAGTCTTTATTCAAAATGGATTGGGAACAGAGCCAGATAAAGAAGAAGCAGAAAATTATTATCGACAAGCACTTGCAGCTGGCGTTACAGCTGCAGCGAGTAATCTCTTTTCTATTCTACAAGAAAAATTTAACAAATTAGTTGAAAAAACTGCATTATCAGATTCAAGAAAAAATTTGATTCAGGAATTACAGGCCCTCTTGCCAGAGCTAGAACTTTGCTTCAAGCAAGCTCGTCCCCAGGAATATCGCGCGGAAGAATTTTCTCCAACATCTCCGGTAGATAGGGTTATTCCTGCTATTCTCAGCAAAAAAATATCACCCGCAGGTGTAGAGCTAAGAGGACCGTTGTTTGGACAATATGCTGGAAAATTCGAACGCATGATCACTGAGATATTAGAATTAGTCCCATTGAGCACTTCATCCGCAGATATTGTTGATGTCATCCACCGAGTGGGAATGTTGACTGAGAATTGTCTCGCCAACCGTAACTTTCATCAAAGCCAGTATTTTTTGCAGCGTGTAGCACTCAAGAAGTCGTCAAAGGCTTTAGAAGAGGATAAATTGTCGCAGAGTGATATTCTGAAAATCATTGTTGGCGCCAGTAAATTCTATTTAACAGCTAATGCCCCAGAGCATGCGGAATGTGTAATTTTATTTTATAAAAAAATGCTAGCTTTGCCACAGCTGGATCTAGAGCCTCAAGTTGCGTTGTTGTATGCGATGACCCGATTAGATCCTGCGTTATCCATTTTTAAAAAACAGTTACCAGAGTTAAAAGAAAAAATATTTTCCAGCTCAATAAAATGGAGTATTTTTCCCGTTAACGAACGATACAAGCGCATTTTTTCTAATTTAATTTTTTGTTTGATGCAATTCGATAATGCAGAACTTGTAAGTTTTGATAAGCAGCTCGATGAATTTAAGCGGTTTGTCCAAAGCCTTTTAAAACAATGCAAACAAGTCGTGAACGACAAACAGAAAATGAGTGAAGAAAAAACCAAGCAAGCGCATATTCCTGGGGATGATACTATTTATTTTCAACAAGTTTATCAGGCTTTAACTTACTTTGGAAAATTTTATCCGCAGCTTGAAATCGATAGATATTTATTAAAATCACTGGCAGATAATCTCACCCAAAAAACAGTGGTGAGCACGATTTCTGCTTTTCAAAATATATTATTTTCTTTTTTAAAAAAATATTTCCCAGATGCAAAGGCGGAAAAAATTATTCACTCATTACCTGTAGACGGATTTTTTCAGCTCGATGAACGCCATTTTTTAATTTTAGATATTCGGGGCCCGCAGCATTATTTGCATGGTGATGAAAAAGATGAGCCTGTTTTAAATTTAAAAACGCGCGCACATGAGACTTTGGTGCAAATTCCACAAATACATTCCGAAGAGGACATCCAACTGGATTTCGTTGCGGTTCCTTATTTTAAATTACCGTCACAACCAACAGAAGAACAGATGCATCAATTTTTATCGGCTGAATTGGCAGGTTTTGGTATAAAGTTAGAGGGTCCGCTGGAAAAAGTGAAGGGGCACAAAGCGAGAGTTGATAGAAATTATTTGTTCAGTCAACAGAGAATGGTGGCACAGATTGGTTCTGAAATGGTAGCTCCCCAAAGTAATTCAAAAAAATGGGTAAACGGTCCTGTTTTTTAAAAATAGGTTCCAAGTGCATATGGATAAGCTATGAAAATAGTTTTTGCGACAGAACCTGATAGTTAATCTATCTCACGAGGAATTAAAAAGATTATATTTTCAAAAAATCGAAGCGATTAAAAAGAAAAACTCCGTTTGGTCGAATTAATTGGCAGAGAATACGAAAGTATAGGAATAGAAATTATTCTGAACTATGTATTCAACGTTATAAAAAAATATTGGGAAACAAATTACATGCGCAAGAATTTTTGCATCAAAAAAATGAATCAACTATTGGATGCGGCGTTTAAATAAAATGACAAGCTTAGGCATGTCATCAAGCTATAAAACCGCCTAAATTTTATAAATTGGAAGGGATGCGGGGTTAATCAACAAAGCCAGCATGAGCCAGTAATGGCTCATGCTTTGTGCTTATACTAATTACTTAAGCAGTATCTTTTATCCCCGAATTGTTGAGGTTTTCCACCCTGACCTGTCTCACAGGTTATCTCACCATTGGAAGGAGTCAAAGTGACCTGCCCACCTTTATGTAAATGTTTTGTAATGCCAAAATAATACGTTTCAAAAAGTGAAGCTGGTATTTTATCAAGATGACCCGGACGAGTCACATAAGGACTTCCGCCACAACCTCCGCCTATTTCTAACTGATCGGTGTCAATTTTCACTGTAGCAGCGTATACTGTTGAACAAGTAAAAACAACACTAGCGGAGATCATTAATTGTGAAAATTTCTTCATGCGTAGCTCCTTAATTTATAAAAAATAATCTTATGTTTCTAATTTTACTTTACATCGCAACAAAATATATAATGATATAATGTCGGTTAAAAAAAATTGATATTTATCAATTTAATAAATAAAAACTCGCACTAATTAATTATTTAAGCATTTTTTTAATAGCAACTGCTGCAAGTACACCTAGCCCCAATATTTTTAATGGATTTTCTTTTGAGTAATTCACAGCTGAATTCGACCACTCTTCTAATTTTTCTTTAGTTGCCTCTGCATTTTCAGACAAATAATTTTTAAATTCTAAAAAACCAGTCACCTGAGGCTGTAGATCAAATTTATCAATGAACTTATGAATTTTTTCTTCCACATCTTCGTCACTTATGTCGTAGGCTTTTTTTAATTGCTTTACTAAATCCCCATAATTATTAATTTTATTAATATTTACTTCGGATAAATTACGCCAAGCTTTATGCATTTCTTGTTTAACTTTTTCCCAGTTTTGTTCAATAATATTTTCGGGGGAAGTAGTCATAATAATTTTTTTCCTTTGTCAGTTATAAATGAAGTTTAAATCTCTATTAGTAAATTTTAACGACAATAAATGGATGAGGGATAATCACAAAAATACTGGAGAGATTTCTCTCTCCAGTTAATATTCTTATCTGCCTATTTATCGCCGCGGGGTATCAGGATTTTTCTTCTCTTCCTTCGACTCTTCAAGTCCTTTTTTATTTGCATCAGATTGATCTATTTGCTTCTTTTGCCCGCTCTTAGAATCAACGTCTTTTTTGCTCTTATCGAAAGAATTTGTATTATTTAAAGAATATTCACCTAAAGTTAAATATTGTTTCATAAATTACCTCCTTCATTAAAAATCTGTTTACAAGATTAATTGTATATATGTTGTATATTTTAAAATTGATAAAAATCAATTACCTAATTCTTTGTCCTAAAATATCAGGTTGTAAGCGGAATTTTTTTCGCTTAGAACCTGTACTAAAACTTCTGCTCTATCAGGATTATTTTGATTTATTAAATTTTTTATTTGTCACTAATGTCTAAATTAATTACATCTTTCACGGAATTAAGATATACTACGGCGCCAACCTTTGGAGATAATCATGAAGAAAGTTATATCAAATTTAATGTTGCTTTGTATCGTAAGTTTGCCAGCTTTAGGTCTTGCTTCCTCTTCTGAAAAAGCTAAAGCAACATCAGAACAAGTTACGGGCAGTGTCGAATCGACTGCCGGAACCGTATTAGGAAATGACAAAATGAAGTCTGAAGGAAAAACCAAAAAACTGAAAGGTGATTTAAGAAGTACTAAAGAAGATATCAAAGATAAAATAATAGGCAATTAAGTTCTTGCTAAATAAACAGTGCATGTTAAGCATTCAGCATGCACTGTTTTTTAAATCAAAAAATATATAATAACAGCTCTTAACATCTACAAATGCAATCCAAGGCGATTTACAACAACATGATAAATCAGTTCCATTTTATGAAACAGCTAAAATTGATTTGTTGCCAAGAACACTTGGATTTTTTCGGCCTGCGAAAGATTTGACACTGAGTCCCGTTTTAACTTTTACTCATCCCATTACCAAAAATAAAATTAGAGTAGCTAGCGAAATTTGCGCGGAATACAGCGCCTCAGTGTTGAAATTAAATTATTCTGATTTTCCTCCCTATCTGCACATAGTGAATGGTAATCAAACAGGCGTTTATACTCACCACCAATGTGGGAAATATATGATTATAATTGATAGCATGATTAAGCCTTGTATTATTCTACTAGAGAATGAAGATTTTTCTTCCATGCAATTTATTGCTTATCAAAATAATTTATTAGCAGTAAATTTAGAATTAGAAGGTCCACTCCGAGCCATCTATCCTTTCGAGAGACGGATAATAAATAAATTTAACGAATATATTGAGAAGCTATCTGATTTTCCTATTTATGTTAAACAATTAACAACGCTTCGAGATGACTTTGTGGCTACGATGGCGCCTCATCCCCCATGATGTGGATATTTTGACATCTTTACATATACATAATTTTCTTGACGCTATGTTATCTGAGATAAAGAATTTTGAAAATGCATCGAAATCCTATGGTGTAGTATTGCTACTAAGTAGTAAATTTCGTAAAGAGATTGCTAGAATGCTGGCAGAAGATATACGAGCTAATCCCTTGTACAAAGATATCACGCAACCAGTGAATGTTTTTGCGAAAAGCGCAAGCAAAGGTAAAGTACCTTGAATGATTTGTCGTAATAAATTAATTCTTCATATACGAAAATTTTCTTGTTGCGGAGTAAGTCAGGAAGTGACGAGCGTTAGCCAAGCGCTACTTTATATAGGTCATTTTAAGGGGAAGGGTACATAAAATACCGGAGAGATTTCTCTCTCCGGTTGATGTCCTTATCCGTTATCTATTCTTCGGGCTATGATTATTATGTTTGTCTTGTGCGGGCTTCTCATGGTGATGTTTTTTCTTATCATGCGATTTATCTATCTGGTCATTTTTTTTATTCTCAGATTCAATACCCTTTTTGCTTCTATTTGAAGAAGTTGTATTATCTAAAGCATATTGTGGTGAAGTGAAATATTGATTCATAAGATACCTCTCTTTGATTAAAAATATTTTTAGTTTACTCATTCAATTCTATATAGATTTCAGATTTTGGCATTGATAATAATCAATATAATGATCAACGTGTGAAGAAGCGCGTCTTATGTGACACTCTGTAAAGACATTAACTTTTAAAATATGGTTGAGTTTTATATTGCTAATCTCTTGGAGAATCTCTGTTGACGTATGTTCATCATCGTGGTTTACCAAAATATCAAGTCTGCCAAACACTTTAATTGTCAAATCTACTAATTTATTGCAATGCTTACTTTGACGTATATCGCCATTAATCAGCAAACATCTGCGGCCAAGTTTTTCAACAAATTGTCTAGTAACTTCTGCATCCAAATCTTCGTTTAAATGCGAACACACCACATCGGCTCCTTCTTTTGCAAATAATATAGCGAGTGTTCTACCGATTCCACTATCAGCATCCGGGATAAAAGCAACCTTATTTTTAAATTTTCCGCTATATTGATAATTAGGATTATTAAGCACAGAAACAGATTGCAAGTGCTGATATTTTTCAGGTCTAAGATTTTCTGACATACAATTTTACCTTAATCATAGCAATTGGAATTTTCATAGTATTATTTATAAATATAATTTAATTGATAATTATCAAGGATCTTAGAAAGATTAGAATATTATTGAAAATTAAATTGACGTAAATCCCTGTGTTGATGCAGCAGAACCCTTTGGTTGAAATAAATTTTAGACTGGGAAGGAGTTTAAATGCAAATGTCTAGTTTTAGTAAGACACGAACTATGCTCATGTACTAGATAACTTATCATTTTTTCGCGTAATTCGCAGCGTAGTTTCCAAAGGCAGCTTGAATCATCAGAACTGACTAAGCATCGAATTTCCATGGTCGATTCTTTGATGTCAGTAACTTCCAATGCACCTACTTTTTTGTTCCAGTATTTAGATTCCTCTAGCAGTTCAAAAAACTTCTTTCTAACCATTTCAACCGGTAACGTATAATCAGCGTGTAGAAAGAGCGTTCCTAATAACTCGCTTGATTGTCGTGTTAAATTTAGCAAACCTTTATTGGTAAAATAATCAGTTGGTAAAATTAATCGTCGCAAATCCCAAAGTTTTAAAGTAATAAACGATAAAGTAATTTCTTCTACTTGCCCAAATTCATTATCCACAATGACAGTGTCGCCAATTCGCATAGGTTGTGTGAAAGCTAATTGAAGACCTGCAAACAATCGACTTAAACTTTGCTGGCTAGCAAAAGCACCAATTGCGCTGATCACACCGGCAGTAGTCAGTAAGCTAGCGCCTAATCCCTTCATGCTGTCAAATAACATCATAATTGCAACAAAAGTTAAGAGTGCGCCTAAAGATAAGATAATACGTTTCAACAAAGTAAGTTGCGTATTAATTTTGCGAGAATCGATTATATTCGAATTATTTTCAATGTATTTATTAACAATATAACGTTCAAGGCTAGAAACGATTTTATAAAACACATTAGCGATTACTAAAATAAGGATAATTTTTGCAACCTTTTCTAATGTAACTCCCAGTATTCCTGGAACATTAAAAGAATAAATTAACATATTAATCATAACAATAAATAATACGCCGCTTAGACCGCTACAGAGAGGAGGCAGTATAATCTGCAACAATGAATGATTGTTTTTATTAGCCCATTGTAATATTAGTCGACTGCTTACCTCTACAGCATTATAAGCAGTCCAATAAAGGATTATAAAAAACATTATTTCTTTTAAAGGTGTTAAAAATGCAAAATAAGCCGAAAGGTCAAAGTCATATCTTTGAGAAAGAAATAGAAAAGAATAATAAATACCATAAAACACAACCAAAAATATAAGTGGTGTTTTTAATATTTTTACAAAGATATGCGCTAGATTGCTTTCAGAAAAGTTATACATTATTCCTCACACATTTTTTCATTAGAAGAAAGTATATTTATTCATAATAAATAATATTCATTATTGATATAAATCAATTTAATTCATTATCAGAAATGGAATACTGATTAGGTTAATTTAAATGGATGACAAAAAATGAAAAAATTAAATACTTTATGTATGAAAATCAGTTGTTTAACTTTATTAGCGCTATCATTTCACACAGTAATTTCCTTAGCTGATAACAGCGTGCAAACAAATAATGAAAGTGTAGGCACATTTGTCGATGGAAGTGTGATTACAGCTAAGGCAAAAGGTAAAATTGCAGCTGATAAGAATTTAAAAAACACCGAAATATCAATCACTACTCATGGTGATTTAGTGATCTTGACTGGCAATGTGCACACACTCGTTCAGAAACAAATTGCCGGCACTTTGGTTAAACGGGTAGAAGGTGTAAATATCGTTGATAATCAATTAGTTATTATAAAATAATATGGGGAGTTCTACGGTGGAGTGCGACAGATGGCTTTTTGATGCTGCATAAAGACTTCTGTGGGTGTTAGGTAACCCAAGCATTTTCTTGGGGTATTATTCATGTTATCAGCTATTTTATCTAATTGC
>JBDTIZ010000021.1:0-26212 GCA_039936115.1 Gammaproteobacteria bacterium | reverse complement strand
AATGACTTTTTTATGTTTTTGATTCCAGACCCCGCAACAAGTGCGGGGTGACAGTGCGGCTTAAGGCGTGCGGGGCGACAGTGTGACTTAAAGCGTGCGAGACGACGGGTATTGTTGCAGATTTTTTCTCGCTATCGTAACAAAGAAACCTATCATTTCCGCCTTCGCGGGTATGATAGCTCCGCAATGACAATTCAGTTACAACCGAAGCAAATCATTTACAACCGCTTGCACAACCAGCAGCAATAAAACAATAATGCCAATCCGATAGAAAAAAGCCATATACTTAGGCGAAATAGGGCGTCCCTTGATGGCTTCGATGACTTGAAAAAGAATATGACCACCATCTAGTCCAGGAAGAGGAAAAACATTTATCACGCCAATTGAAATGCTCAAAAAAGCTAAGAAACTCATAAATGGCACAATACCAAGATTTAAAGCACTACCTGCATTTTCAAAAATCGAGATTGGGCCGCCTAAACTTTGTAGCGAAACTTTTCCCGTCAATAATTTTCCAATCACCATGAAATTTAAATAGGTAAAATCATAGGTATTTTGCCAAGCATGAGAAAGCGCTTCAACCGGCCCATATTTATTCTTACGGATAAAATTTTCTGGCCAACTAAATTGTGGTGATATCCCTATAAATCCGTGTTTTTGAAAAAACATATCGCGTTTAAAATCTGTTGTAAGATAAATTGTTTGTATTTGTCCTTTTCGATTAATTGTAAGAGACAACTTTTCCGCTGGACGTTTATCTATCTCTGTCAGCAAATCAGTCCAGGTTTTTATGGGTTTATTGTCTAAAGCAGTAATTTTATCTCCCACTTTTAAATTAGATTTTACAGCAGGACTCTCCGGCAAAATGGTTGCAATCACTAGCGGGATTTCTGGTTGGAAAGGAATTAAGCCTAAGCTAGTCAAAGGATCCGGCTTTAAATCATCCATATGCCAATGCGTTAAATCAAGCGTGTAGGAGCGAGTATTTTGTTTGTTAGTTGCACGAGCGGTCTGAAGTTTCAGCTGATCAGTGTCGCCAGTATGCGCTAAAACACGAATAGCAACCGACATCCAACTTGCCGTGGATTTGTTATCAACACTAATAATTTCTTCTTGGGGTTTTAGTCCAGCACTGGCGGCAATTGACTCAGGAACAACTTTACCAATTACAGGGGCAATGCTAACAAAACCCACCACGAATAAGATCCAATACAACGTAAACGCGAAAATTAAATTGGATAGAGGGCCTGCAATAACGACAATAAATTTTTTGTAAAAGGGTTGTTGATTAAAGGCGAGATGCAATTCTTCTATTGCAACATCGCCTTCACTTTCATCTAACATTTTGACATAACCACCTAGAGGAATCGCGGCAAGAACATATTCAGTGCCTTTTTTATCAGATCTGCTCCAAAGCGATTTACCAAAACCAATCGAAAAACGTAATACTTTGATACCTAACATTCTTGCCGCAAAAAAATGTCCAAACTCGTGTATTCCAACAATTAAAAATAATGTTAGAAAAATACCAAGGATTGAAATCAGCATAGTCAACAATGACTAAACCTCTTCATTAGCTTGAAGCGTTTGTTTGCTGCTAAGACCAACGGATTTTAATCGTTGACTCATATGTTTAGCGGCTGCCACATCTTTTAGAGGGCCAATTTGAACACGATACAATTTTTGCTTATCGGCGAGTCTAGTAATATTGACAGGCGATGTAAACATGGCATCTAGACGTTTTTTCTGTTTTTCGGCCAACACTTTATTTTTGAAAGCGCCGACTTGCAAATAGACCAAAGATTTGTGTAATCCTGGTTTTACTTTTGCATAATGCAGCACAGTGACTGGTTGATGTTTAACAAATTGTTTAGGCATTTTGTGCAGTTTAGCTAAATGCGTTGATTTAATAATATGTTTAGACATTTGTTGCTGTGTAGCAACTTGTGTAGGTGCAATTTCCAGTGCAGTAGGTTGTGGTGTCACTTGAACATTGTTGTCTGTCAGATAAAAATCATGCGCAGTAGTCGGATGATCAAACCCATTTTTGTCATACTTCATTGGATCAATCGCTTTGACATCAACATAAGCCGTACCATGGCCTAACATACCAAGTTTTTTTGCAGCTACATAAGACAAATCAATGACACGATTTCCTTCGAACGGTCCGCGATCGTTAACTCTGACAATGACTTTTCTGCCATTTTTAAGATTGGTGACTTGCACATAAGTGGGTAAGGGTAAGGACTTGTGGGCAGCGGTCATAGCAAGCATATTATAACGTTCGCCGTTTGACGTACGCTGCGCGTGAAATTTTGTTCCATACCAAGATGCCACGCCTTGTTCTTCATAATCTTTGCTACTTTTCATGACATGATATTTCTTACCAAAGACTTTATAAGATGCCAAATTACCATATTTGCTTAATGGTTCGACTTTAGGTGTTGCATCCGGAATTCTTGCTACATCGACATTATAATTGGGAGGACCATCGCGTCTGACTGTTGAGCAGGCGCTTAACGTTAACAATAATCCAATTAAAAGAAAGTTCAGAATCGATTTCAGTTGAATCTTATGCATTGTTTGTCTTTCCTTTTAACATTGAAATGTAATAACTCAGCTGATAAACGGCCATAGCATATAAATCGCTAGGATTATAACGTTTGATTACCTCAAAATTATGAAAGCCTACCCAGTATTCTCTACCAAAATAACCCTGTAGCTCAATGAGTTTTGTTGTTCGATGATCGTACTCTCCAAGGCCGTAGTCTGCAAAATTCTCTTTTGAATGTGCGAGAAATTGGTATTTTTTGCCTTTTAAAGCAGTACGTTTAGCAACAGGTTGTTCTGTATTCCAACCATGTTTTTTATAGTAATTAGCGATACTGCCGATGACATCGACTTCATTATGAGATAAATCAATTTTAGAATTGCCAGAAAAATTGACAGCATAATGACGATAACTGCTAGGCATAAATTGCGGCTGGCCGATTGCACCCGCATATGAACCCATGACTTTTAATGCGTCTAAGTGTTGCTCACGCACTAGCAATAAAAATTCTTCTAATTCACTACGAAAAAAACGCGAACGTGTTGAACTACTGAATGCAATATTAGACAATGCATCGATCACACGATAATTGCCGGTACTTTTTCCATATTTTGTTTCAACGCCGATCGTTGCAACAATGATACTTGCAGGGACGCCGTATTTTTTTTCAGCTCTTTCTAATGCATCTTGATATTTATTCCAAAATGCAACCCCTTCACGAATACGCCATTCAGTCACAAATAGCATTTGATAGGTGTACCACGGTTTTTGTTCCATCGGCATTTTAATGCTTTTAATGACGGAAGGTCGAATTTTAACCTCGTTAAAAACACCCACTAATTCGGATGCGACAAAGTGGTGTTTCTGAACCATGTGCGCAATAAATTTTTTGACCTCAGGTTTATTCGCAAATCCGGTGTTCGCCAAGCCATTGGATGAAAAAATCACCGTCATTAAAAATAAAATGAACACTCTGATGTGCATTATTCTTTCCATATTTATGTTGTTAGCAATTTTCGATGCGTCTGAATCGACATCAGGATACCGAAACTTGCCATCAACGTCACCATCGATGAACCGCCATAACTCACTAAAGGTAATGGAATTCCAACAACAGGCAATATTCCAGTTACCATACCCATGTTAACAAAGAATGAAACAAAAAATGTCAATGTTAAACTTCCAGCCAGCAATCGTGAAAATGTATCCTGTGCCTTGATAGTAATGTATAACCCTCGGAAAATAATTGCCATAAATACCATCAACAAAATCACACTGCCGATAAATCCAAATTCTTCTCCACACACGGCAAAAATAAAATCGGTCGAATGTTCAGGTAAAAAATGCAAATGCGATTGAGTACCATTTAACCAGCCTTTGCCGAATAATCCACCGGATCCAATTGCAATTTTGGATTGAATAATGTGATAACCTGCGCCCAGCGGATCACGCTCTGGATTTAAGAAAGTCAAAACACGTTGCCGTTGATAATCATGCAAAATATACCAAATAAACGGTCCACACATCGCACACAAGCCTAAGAGCACAGTAATTAAGTACCAACTTAATCCTGCCAAAACTAAAACGCTTCCACCTGCGATGACAAGTAAAATTGCTGTACCTAAATCGGGTTGTTTTGCAGTTAATAAAACGGGTATTAAAATCACAATGGCAGAAAAAATAATTGTTTGTGTGGTCAGTGGTAAATGTATTCGATGATAATGAGCCGCGAGAAACATAGGGAGCGCAAGCTTCATCATTTCTGATGGTTGGAAGCGAATAAAGCCTAGATTTAGCCAACGCTCCGCGCCCTTGCCGATATGTCCAGTGATTAACACAGTCACAAGCAAAATAACACCCGCAAGATAAATCCACACCGCCCAGCGTTGATATGTCATTACATGAATTTGGGCAAACACAATCATGACTCCAAATGCCAAACCAATGCGTAATCCTTGTTGCTCGACAACCTGTAGATTTTGATTACTTGCGCTATACAAAATCACTAAACCTAATGTTACTAATAATAAAATACAGAGTAATAAAGGAATATCGATATGGATATATTGCGAAAAACTATGATAGCCAGAACTATTTTCTGGCTTCGTTAATCTATTTTTGATAACACTAGTGAACGACATGGGCGCTATTTCCTCCATCGTTGGTTGTACTGGCTGGCGGAGTAGGTGGTGCGGGCAGTTGTCCCGTCAAATAATAATCTAATACTACGCGCGCAACAGCTGCCGCTTCCGAACTGTTTTCGACCAAAACAGCAACAGCTATTTGAGGTTTTTCAACAGGAGCAAAAGCAATAAATAAAGAATTGTCTCGCATTCTTTCAGGTAAATTACTTTGATCTTGATAATTTTCATTTGCATTATAGTGTTTGATTGAAAAATTCTGAGCCGTACCCGTTTTAGCTGCAATCGTGTAGGAACCGATTTTACCAAAATGCATTAAACCCGTTCCAAATGGTGAGGTAATAACACCTTGCATTGCATTAATCACAATATTCCAGGCAGATGTGTTGGCCAATTTAACAGGCGGTGGGTATTGCAGGGCTTGTGGAACAGGCGTTTTACCTGGATCTTGTTCTGCCAGCAATAAATGCGGCGTGATTCGTTTGCCCCGGTTTGACATGGTCGCAACACCTGTCGCTAATTGTATAGGCGTGACTTGCATAAATCCTTGTCCGATGCCGGAATTAAGTGTGTCACCTTCATACCACGCAGCACCTTTTACTCGTCGCTTCCAGCGAGGTGATGAGACAACACCGGGCAACTCTTCTTCTATGTCAATTCCAGTGACTGCACCAAAACCAAATTGTTGTAGAATTCGATCGATGCGATGAATCCCAAGTTTATGTGCCAGATCAAAAAAATACGTATCACAAGAACTAATGATGGCACGAGATACATTCACTACACCGTGACCATGTTTACGCCAATCATGAAAAACACGACTACTATTCGGTAATTGATAATAACCGGGATCAACGATTGAAACGTCAACTGAAGCAAGGCCTGATTCTAATCCTTCCAGTGCAATAAAGGGTTTAATCGTCGATGCAAATGGATAAAGCCCACGCAGTGCACGATTATAAAGTGGTTTATCGGGTGATGATTGCAATGCTTGAAAATCTTTAGTATTAATCCCATCGACAAATAAGTTAGGGTCATACGTAGGTTCACTCACCAGTGCCATCACTTCACCTGTTGCGGGTTGAATGGCAACTATGGCACCACGATGGCCGGCCAATGCTTGCTCTGCGACTGCTTGTAATTTGGTATCAATGGTGAGATATAAATTTTTACCCGGTAGGGGTTTAATTTTACTTAATACTCGCACAGCTTCACCGCTAGCATCATTTTCTGCTTGTTCGTAACCCACTGTGCCGTGCAATTCATCTTCGTAATATTTTTCGATCCCTAGCTTGCCAATATAATTAGTGGCGCTGTAATTGATCGAGTCGATATCTTGTAATTCATCCGTATTAATTCGCGCTACATAACCCAGGATATGACTAAGGCTATTTGTAAAAGGATAATGACGAATCAAACGTGCTTTGACGATAACGCCAGGGAACCGATATTGATTTTCAGAAAATTTAGCGACTTCTTCTTCGGTCAAACGTAATTTCAATGTCACTTCATCAAAACGCCGATGCTGTTTCATCTGCTTTTGAAATTGCACAATATCATTATCCGCGAGCGGTACAATTTTGCCGACATCCGCTAGCATTCTAGGCATGTTTTCAACTTTATAGGGAGTCACGTCTAAGCTGAAAACCGGAATGTTTTCGGCAAGCAGCACACCGTTGCGATCATAAATTAATCCACGCGTGGGTTCGATTGGGACAAGATCCAGCCAATTTCGTTTGGAAAGCGTCGTGAAAAGATCATGATTAGCCAGTTGCAGATAAGCAAAACGCATAATCAATAGAACGACACAAATAATCATAATGACCAGCGTCGCGATACAGCGCTGGCTAATTAATTGAATTTCCTGAATATGATCTTTAATCGCAATTCGTTTACGCATATGAAATCACTATGTAGAACAATGAGATGGATTTTACCGCGATTGACCTGGATGAGCTACCCCAATTAGGCAAAACCGTACTCCAAATTCAACATAATTGGCACAGTAATTCCAGCATTCTTGGAGCAGAGGGATGCATTTGAATAATGCAGAGCACTTAATATAAATGAGAACTGACGTCTGCTGCCCAAATTTGCACCAACACCAAGCTGATCTTGAAAAGCAAAATGCATGCCAAGGTTCTGATGGTCCAAGCGACTTCGAGTCATATAAGACGGCCCAATACCCACTTCTACAAAGGGTGCAAACGAATGATAAGGTCTAAAGTAATATCGAAAAATGGGGGATAATGCATAAATATTTAAGCTGTGGTGATGTGTGTCATTCGTTACCCACCAGTGACCTAACGATGCATCGAAATAAATTCGTGAATGTTTAAAGATTAGGGAAGCGGGTTGAAGCCATACGGAAGCGCGATAAGCATGGAGATATTCGGGATCTTTCGTGATAAGGGGAATAGAAAAACCTATTCCTTCATGTCGTGTCTCAGCCGCCATTACAGTAGAAAATGTACCAATGAAACAAATAACTATCATCCACAAACGAAAGTGCACCGTGTCTTCCTTAACACATTACTAAACTGCAGCAGCATAACATGAAGCGAGTTGATAATTAACAGGCATAGAGATAAATACTTATCGAACCTGAGCAGTATTGCCAGGTTTGATTTAGGTGCGAATAGAGAATTTTATTTTTTCCAATTGGAAATTTTTTTGATCATAAATCCCGAGCCATACAAAACAGCACCTGTTAGCAATAGACACAAGATGCGAACAAGGGTGGGCGCTTCAGCTGCATCGTAAAGAAGGGCTTTGCCGGCAGAAAGTAGTAGAACAAACAATGCAGACTTCGCCATTACTTGATCTTTGCGGATAAACGCAACACAAATGACGCCGGTAGCGTACAATAACCAGGATGCTGAAACAGCCAATGATCCATGGGGATTAGCCAGGTGATAAAGACCAGCAATACCAAGCAGATGGGTAATAGCTAATAACACATAACTAAATTCGTCATCTTTAAAAAACGTTTTTCGCTTCTTGCTAAACAATAACCATAGGTTAATAAAAGAAAACAGAGATACGAGATACCATGAAAAAGCGATATTTTCTTTAATAAAAAGAAGATGATTTAACATGTTGCCATATTCAACTGTCAAAATAATTAAGATCGCAAGCGCTGGAATTAAGACATTTTTTAAATTTATCTTGGCAGCAGGGGATGACAAAGCAAAGCCTAAAACAATCAAAACAAAAAGCCACGGTTTCATTTCGGCGGGTAACAGTTCAAGATAAATTGAGTGAAAACTAATTAGCGTAATAAACGCCAAGATCATGGGTTGACTCTTAAGTTCGCGATTAGAAAATTTAAACTTCGCAAAAAGATAGAGCGCTGCAATAAACCCTGCGAATCCTAAAGAAATCCAAGGAGCTGCTTCCGGATACACTTGAAAAATAAAATAATAATTTGCAGCATAAAATATCATGAGTACTGGAAAAAAACTCCAGGCTTCGATACTTGTTAACAACTGATTCGAACGATATGTATATAGGTAGGTAGCAACTGAAAAAATAATAAAATGTATTGTCAAAACAATCGCAATCAAACTATCTTGGTGTAGATCTAACCCAATAAAAGCGCTGGTTATAATAGCTAAATAAGCAGAAATCATCGTCAGCATACGTGAACGTAACCAGATCGATATTACTGCAAACGCGAGCGAGCAACAGACGAAATAATAAAGTGTGAAAATAGCAATTGAATTAAATTCAAACATTACTGGGGTGACGTATGCACCAATTGCTGCGATAAATGGATATATATCATGTTTAACTTTCAGATAGAGCAAAATACATAAACCTGAAACAAGACCTGTTATTGCAACGGCGATATTAAATGAAATGAGATAATAAATTTGATGAGCGGCGAATGTTGTAATGTAAAGAATAATTATGCCTGCGGCAGGTAAATAACTTGCATATTCTCGATCTGATTTTAAAAGCGCCAAGCCAGCACCCATAACAGCAAAGCCAAATAAAGCCGACAGACAAATCTGTCGTGCGTGTGTCAACCAGCCTGACTCGATAGAAAGCTTAATAATAAAAACTGCTGCGAATATAAAACAGATGATGCCAATAACACCAAGCCAATTTGCGGGCTTTGAAAAAAAATCATGTGTTTGTTGTGTGGTTTTAAGTGTTGATTCTGTTGTTGGAGAAGGTGTGGGGCTTGCCTTTATAGAGGGAACATTTATCCAAAGCTTATTCTCTATCGTTTTCAATCTTGATTCGATAGAGTCCAAGCGTTCTTCAAGTCGTGTCAAATCCATTATCGTGCTCCTTTTAAAGCGATTTGCATCCGCTCCGCATTAGCTCAAAGCTTAACACAGACTAGTTTCCAGCGATAAATATGACTGAGATCAGAAATTATTTATCACCATTATACTTAAATCCCAGTGCCGCCAATCGATCTTTCAAATTCGGATGCGTAGAAAACATATCCGTCAGCGAACCCGTACGCTCAATACCAGCTTGCACAGGATCAAAAATATAGGCCTCACGACGCACATTCTCATGCGGTGTTCTTTGGTATGCATTGTTATACGCTGTTAAATTTTCCTGGTGGTCGTTATTTATTTTTAATAAAGCAGATGCGAGCGGGTGATTATCACGTGTTAGCTGAACACAACCTGCATCAGCCATATATTCACGTGTGCGACTGAGATAAAGTAGCAATAAAATGTTAATCACTGGAATGAGATAGCGCAAAATAATAATTATCGTCAATAAGCCATTGGAACGTTCCGAATTGCTGCGCCGAGAAAAAATCGCATTATAGAAAAACATGTCTAATATCATCACCATCAAATTAGCTAACACTGATGCCATCAAGGTCAGCTTGATGTCCATATGACGAACATGGCTTAACTCATGCGCCATCACTGCAGTCAATTCGCTGCGATCTAGTTTTCCCATCAGGCCGCGCGTAATCGCAACCATCGCGGATTTTTCGCTATAGCCGCTAGCAAATGCATTCATGTAATCCGCATCAATCAAATAAACGCGCGGCATATAATTCAATCCCGCTGCGATTTTCATTTCTTCAATGACGTTATAAAGCTGTTGTTCAGAAGCATTTTTTGCCGTAGTGGGAGTGATTTCACGATACTCCGTACCCAGCAACATAAGTCGATCATGAAAACTAAATGTTATAAAGAGAGAAATAATAGCAACAGCCAACATAACAAGCGTTACTAAAGGGAAAATTTGTAAATGAAGTAATGCTTGAAAAATTTGCGAAGGAGATGCTTGCGGAAAACTTCCCATGGAAATATACATATCCACCAAAAGACCAATCGCAAGATAAATTAAAATAAATAAACCAATGACAAAGTACGTCTTGCGATTATTAGTTCTAATTATCTTGCGCCAATCGGTGGTGCTTTGCGAAAAATTATCAAGTGGTTGCGCCATGACTTACCTTTATGATGCTGCAAAAAAGGAATTCCTGCTCACGCAGGAATTCGACTTTACAATTTAACGGTATAACTTTCTTGTTCTGCCACTTTAGCTTCAGACAATTGCCAGTAGGGATAATCAAAATCTAATTTTGTTTTAAACATAGCGACAATCATCGAAGTAAAAAATGATTTCTTGGTTGCATTATAATTTTCAACGCTATCGTTAAACGATTGTTTAGCATAGGCTAATTTATTTTCTGTACTCACAATTTCTTCTTGTAATTGCATACAGTTTTGGTTGGCTTTCAAATCCGGATATTGCTCAAAAACCACATTCAAATTAGATGCAATATTAGAAATTTTATTTTCAGCATCAATGCGTGAAGCTTCATCGCCCCTGGCTTTTGCAGTTTCAGCTTGATTACGCAACGCTACCACATCTTTCAATGTAGTTTGTTCATAATCCATATATTTTTTGACGACATTGATCAATGATTCAAATACTTTAAAACGTCGATCAAGCTGTATATCAATTTGTTTTTGATTGTTACGCACAGCTTCAATGAGCGAAATGAGTTGGTTATAAGTAAATACAACAAATCCTCCGATCACGAGCAAAATAATTAAAATAATAATACCGGTGCTCATCGTTATATAACTCCTTTATAATGAATCCAATATTATAACTTAGCGATCAAAGAGTAGGAAGTGACTTATGTCTGCAAAAACATTGAATTTATCATCAGAAGTCTATGCTTATTATCAAAAACATGCTTTACGAGAATCTGAGGTTCTACAGAAATTACGCTTACAAACAGCCAAAATGAGTATGGGACAAATGCAGATTGCACCAGAACAAGGGCAATTTATGCGTTTGCTCATAGAATTAATGCAAGCAAAAAAAACGTTAGAAATTGGCGTATTTACAGGTTATAGCACTTTATGTGTAGCATTAGGATTGCCAGAAAACGGAAAAATCATTGCCTGTGATATCAATGTAGAATGGACAAAACTCGCTAAGCGTTTTTGGGAAATGGCGGGGGTTATGCACAAAATTGATTTACGTCTAGCGCCAGCATTAGACACATTACAAGCTCTACTTGATCAAGGTGACGCTGAGACATTTGATTTTGTCTTTATCGACGCGGATAAACAGAATTATCTCGATTATTATGAAAAATCTCTTAACCTAGTTCGTGTGGGTGGATTAATCGCAATTGATAATGTTTTATGGGGCGGCGATGTAGCAGATCCTGCGATGAATGATAAGAATACGGCGATGATTCGTCGCGTGAATGATGTTTTACTTCAGGATGAGAGAGTGACTTTGAGTATGGTGCCGATAGGGGATGGGTTGACGCTGGCAAGAAAAAGGTGATGAATTTAATACCCCTCCTCTCCCCAGGAGAGGAGGGGTATCTTTTTAATTTGTTACAAAAAGCTACGAGAAGCAAACGCTAGAACAACAACCATCAAACCCGAGCAATTTCATACTGATCAAACAAATAATCCACCCAAAGTCGACTCAATTGCTCTTGCAAATGATTCTGAATCAACCGCTCATCAATATTATCAAAATCAATTAATTCTAACGGTTGATCCGGCCACGAGCAGGCAAACACGGCTTTCGTCCGTTTACCTGTTTCCGGATCAATTTGCCATTGCAAACACTGTGCGCAAACACCTTTTAACATGCACTGCATAGTACTAAAAACACTGCCTTGAACACGCGGATCTTTGATCAGAAATTCTTTCAACGACGTTTTACGCGCATGTTGAAAATTTTTCTGTACATGTGTTTTATCAATTAAATAAATTCGATCCAAATCACTCAACGGAATTTCAGGTTGCGATTTATTTGGATCTAATTTTCCCGTGGCATAACTTAATAAATTCTCAAGCATTTCACCACTTACACTATAGTCTTGGGGCCGGGTCGGTGAAACTATATCACCGGATTCTGTATTCCAAATGATAAGATCCGTGGCTTGTTCAATCGCTTCTTGGCAATAGACATCGTCTTTCGTTTTAAAATTTCCAAGATAAATCACTCGGTTTCCTGCTTGCCTAAGCGCCGTGCCATACGTTAGTAACAATGCAATACTCAATTGATTACCAAGAATAAGAACTGTTTCATGCTCACTCGAAATTTTGGCACGAACACCCGTTGGGCCCATCAGTGAAACCGCTTCACCCACACGTAATGTGGCACAGACTTTAGAACTCGCGCCACTCTCAATCACGATAAATTTCAGCGTGCCAAGATGATGATTCACACCCGCACCAATTAATGCCAGCGGTTCCATTTGCAGTGAAGTGTGATCTATTTTAGGCGCGAATGCTTCATAGTTTTGCAAGCGATAAAATTGCCCAGGCTGAAAATGTTTTGCAGCCAGTGGTGCCTTAATGACAATTTCTATAACATTTTCAGTACGCCGTTGAATGTCTGCTACTTCTGTTTTAAATAAATAAGCCACATTATTAGCAAATAATTGATATTCTTCATCACTGCCGAGATGCGATAGTTTATCTTTAAAAAGAGCCAGGATTTTAGGATACGTTTGCATACCCGATGCTATTGCTTTGACAACACTGCCATGAAAAACCGGATGCGTGTCACCGATTAAACTGATGCGATGATCATGTTTTTGATACGAGGTGAATGGACCAAAATTAGGATCTTTGACATGATTCACGCCATGGGCAACGGTTAATTCACCTTCGATATCTTCGTAATGTTGATATTGCAATCCAGTACGAGTAAACGTTCCGCGATGTTCAAATTCATAAGCCGTATTGGGTTGCGTACCTGTTGCGACAAAAATAGCGCGCGCGGGAATACGAATATCTTCAGCAGTTGTTTCCCATTCATCAGGATTTTTACGCACACGGCGATGACAGACTAGTGTCTCTACATGACCAAATTGATTCAAATCAACAGCAGAAGGTTCTAATGCTTCAAGATAATAAATCCCTTCTTCAAGTGCTTTTTGTATTTCTTCGTGATTATTAATATAAGCGGGTGATTCTTGCATGGTGCGTCGATACACAATGGTCACGCCGCCCCATTGACGAATGAGTTTAATAAAGTTAGGTTTTTCGCGTTGACTCATTGCGCGTTCACGTTCTTTGCGTACCGCTCTTCCATGCGCAAGATGTTCTTCTAGAATTTCTGAAGAAGCTGCGTCTAATTGGTTTAAAATAAAATCTTCGCCGTGCAGCTCAACTAATTTTTCATAACGCTCTAAAGTTTTTTCAACTTGAGTGATGTAGTAAGCTTGCACTTCTGTTGCTGTATCAACACCCGTTAAACCACCACCAATCACAACAGCGGGCAAGCGAATTTGTAAATTCGTCAAGCTAGTACTCTTGGCTGCGTTACCCAGTTGTAATGCCATGAGAAAATCATTCGCTTGCCGCATGCCCGGTGCCAAACTACCAGGAATAGATAATGCTTTTGGTAATCCAGCGCCTACTGCAACGACAAAATGGTCAAAACCCATTTGCCATGCATCATCAACTGTAATCGTACCGCCAAATCGTGTGCTACCAAAGACTTGAAAATAAGGCTTGCGCATTAAACTCAAATAAATCAGTTTAAGAAAATTTTTATCCCATCGTACGGTGATTCCATACTCAGCGACACCACCAAAACCAGCCATCAAACGTTCATCAAGTGATTCAGTCAAGCTGTCAAATTGATAAATCGGTTCTTTAATTAATTTTTCAGGCAGCGGTTCGATTTTCAATCCGTCAAAACCAACGACGGCGAATCCTTCTAATAACAAATGGTGGGCGAGGGTGAATCCCGCTGGACCCATTCCTGCGATCATGACTTTGAAACTGTTGTAAGGTTTCATAATCCATTGCTTTTGTCGCAAAGGATTCCAGCGCGTCAATAAATCATAAATTTCCACGCCCCAGGGCAAGCCCAATACATCAGTGAGCACGCGCGTTTCGATTTGCGGAATGTTGACCGGATCTTGTTTTTGATAAATACACGCTTTCATGCAATCATTGCAAATTCGATGACCTGTTGCAGGGCACATCGGATTATCAATCATAATCACAGCAAGCGCTGCTAACGTATGTCCATCACGTTTTAATAGATGCATTTCAGAAATTTTTTCTTCTAATGGACAGCCTGTCATCGTCACATCTAACGGATTCTTTTTTAAGCCTAATTCTGGATCGCCTTTTTTAACAGGAAATCCTTTCGAACAAAAATCGCCGTCATGATCGTGGCAATAAATACAATAATTCACTTCATCCTGTACTTCGCGTGCATTCATGCGTGGATCGGTGAGTTTGAAGCCATCACGCAAACGTAGATGTTCGTCGGGACCTGCTAAACGATTTAATTTATCATTACTCAGTGGCAGACATTCCACTAAGGCATTATGTTCGATTCGTTTTGGAATCCGGAAACTGCTCCAGTGACGGATGCGGTCTTGGCCTTCTGGGGTCGTCAATGCACGCACGCACCAGTGAGTCAGCTGATCAATTTCAGCGGTAAATTTTTCGGCTTCTGCAATGTATTGATTCCCCAATAACGCAATCGCAAGTTCAGTGTCATCGGTTTGCAGTGGGGCGTTTTTTAATTGAGTTACCAGCCATGTATCAAGCTCGGTAAATGTAGGTAATGATTCTGTGTTGGTTAAAAGTCTTTTTGCACGTCTTAAGATGAAATATTTTTTGAAAGCTGAGACAGGATTATGCGCAAGTGTTTTGGCTTCAGCTTGTGCAGCGGCTTCTTCAATACCAAATAATTCGATTAAAAAATTCTCTAGGCTAGGTGAGCATGCCAGTAATAACTCACTGACTTCAAGGCCCGTCAAAACCGCTGTTTCCTCGCGATAGGCGAGCAAACGATTTCGTAAATCAGGTGCTAATGTGGCAAGAAATTGCTGGTCGAGACGAAGCAATCCTTCGTTACGAAATAATTCCGCAAAGGTAAAACCGGCCAAGCTGAGTGAAGGATTCGTCATAATTTTTTTGTAAGTGAGTAAGGGGTGAATTATAGAGGAATTTTAGCAGATTTTGTCAAGGTATATTGAGATTACTTTACAGGGAAAGCACCACTTCTTTAAATCGCTCAAAATCTTCAATAACCCCTAAACATTCCATCCCCTTGCAAACATAAGCACACACATCACTTTTCGCTTCCTTAGCTGCAATTAACCCCGGCAGACCTTTTTCAGTCGAAGGGATGGCATAGACATCGTAGGCAAAATAATCCAAATCTTTGCAAAAATCTTGCCAGGGTCGCATAGCCTCAATTGAACCACGAAGCACAATGGAAGGAGAGGGTGTTAGAAAATATTTTAATCCTAGTAACAAACTACAGTGTTCGGCTGGAAATTGACCTAACAAGCTAAATGAAGCCAGTAAGGTGCGTTCAGCTGCTTCCAGATAGCGTGTTTCACCCAAAAGATGTCCCAAACGTTGCAATGATTGAGCTGCGATGCCGTTACCAGAAGGTATCGCTTCATCCATCATGGTTTTAGGGCGATAAACGATTGTTTCTGAGTTATCTGCTGTAAAGAAGAAACCGCCGTTAGCGTTATCACTAAAATGCAGTAATAAAATATCAGCCAGTTCAGTCGCAAATTGCAAATAATCTGACCGCCAGGAAATTTGTAATAAGGTCAATAACGCATCCAACAAATAAGCATAATCATCAAGATACGCGGGCAAATGTGCTTGGCCATCTTTACAGCTTGCTAACAGACGATTGTTTTTCCATACATTCTTTCGTAGATACGCTAACGCACGAAGAGTAGAAGACAAGTACTCAGGCGCCTGTAAAACATCAGCCGCGATCGCCATGCCTTTAATCATTAATGCATTCCAAGCAGTTAAGACTTTTTGATCACAGCCTGGATGAATACGTTGTTCGCGTGCAGATAATAATTTTTGTATCGCAGAGGTAGCTAATTTATTTACCTCGACTAACTCTATTTTTAATTGCGCAGCAATAGATTCAATATCATGTGTAAGATATAAATGCCATTTTCCTTCAAAATTGGCAGGAAGATTTAATCCAAAATAGAGTTCAATCACTTGAAATTCAGGTGCTGTCAAAAGACTCTGGATTTGCTTTTTATCCCAACAATAAAAAATTCCTTCATGGCCCTCCGAATCAGCATCCACACTTGAATAATATCCACCATCCGCTGATTGCATAGAGTACATGACCCATTTAGCAGTTTGATGCGCGGTGTGTTTCAGAAAACTATCGTTCGATTGTTTAGCAGCAAGCGCATACAGCATGAGCAGTTGGCCGTTGTCGTAAAGCATTTTTTCAAAATGAGGAATACGCCATTCTGCATCTACACTATATCGAAAAAATCCACCGAGTAACTGATCATAAATCCCGCCACTTGCCATCGCTTTTAGTGTTTGAATCACTAGCGACGAATGTTCGCTCATTAAAAAGGTTAATCGAGTAGGCTGTGGAAATTTAGGTGCATGACCAAATCCACCATTGATGTGATCAAACTGTTTTTCTAATGTTTGCAGCGCTAATTTTAATGGCTCTTCATTTAATTGATTGCTGGTTGGTATTTCAGCTGAAGCAATTAACACATTCATCAACTCAGCATTTTGTTTTTTGATATCCGGCAAATTATTTTTATAAATTGTTGCAAGAGTCGTCAAAATATCTTTGAAGGCAGGCAGTTGATATTTTGCTTCACGCGGAAAATAAGTGCCGCTAAAAAAAGGTGTCAGATCATCTGGCGTCAAAAAAACTGTCAACGGCCAACCACCCGTGCGCTGCGTTAAAAAAAAATTGGCTGTTTGATAAATTTTATCTAAATCAGGCCGTTCTTCACGATCGACTTTAATGTTGACGTATAATTCATTCATTAAATTGGCAGTGTCCTGATCTTCAAATGATTCATGCGCCATCACATGACACCAATGACAGGCAGAATAGCCAATCGATAATAAAATAGGCTTGTTTTCTTTGCGCGCTTTATTGAGTGCCTCGAAACCCCAAGGATACCAATCGACTGGGTTAGTGGCATGTTGTTGCAAGTAGAGGCTGATTTCTGTTGCTAGGTGATTGGGTTTAGTCATGTTTGTCTTTATTGCTCCTACAACGGAAATTCACGTTGTAATTCAGCAATCGATTGTGCACCCACATCAGTGCTGGTGATATCACTACCTAACGCTTGCCCAATCAGTGATGCCCAGAAAAATCCTTTCACTAAGTAGGCTGAGCCATTCGCACTTTTATCCACAACCAAGGCATAATGTTGCTTGGATTCAATAAGCGTAACAATCACATTACTCACTTTTGCATAAAGCAAATTTTCTGATTCCAAACATAAAACTTGATCGAAAGGTGTCATAACCATTTTGACAGAAATGTCACTGCGTTTGATTCGTTTGTCTTGCATAATTTGATAAGATTTTTCGCCGTGCACATCTTCCGCTGTTAAAATACCAATAATATTGTGATGATCATCCGTCACAAACAACACATGATCTGTGCTTGCTTTTTCAATCAAAATGGCATCTGTGATGTGATCATGAATTGAAATTGTTTCAGCAGGCGTATGTTCCAGATTAATCATCATAGTTAATGCTGGATCATTTAAATGTGTAATCATTGGGGTCTTAGGTGCTTGAACAAATTGACTTTTTGCTAGCAGTGTCACAGTTGGAATTTTATCATAGGCTTTAGGCATGTTAACAGTCTCCAACTAAACGAGTACACAATTACAAATTACACCATAAAGCGAAGTATTTCAAATTGTAACCGACTTTTCTTGACGTCTTGATTAGCTAGGCTTACTCTGCCTGAGGATTAAATTTAATAAGGAACTCAGTTATGAAAATTAAAAAATTGGCTGTTGTTGCGGCTATTCAATTTGCACTATTTAGTTCATTCGCAAACGCTGACACAGTTGGTCATTTACTAGGCGGCTCCGATTCCTGCAGTAAATTACCTGGCACCTGGAAGGGTGGCTGTTTAACAACAGCGTTGGGCGGCAATGTACATTGTAAATTCCTGGGCCATATTGATGTGACTGCCCTACCAAAAGCGGATTCTTTCCATATGCTAGGTGAATTACATCTAGATCCAGATTACAAATCTTCTAAAGTATGTGAAAACAATGATCTAGATTTTACAGCTACTTGCATTAATGGTGTTGTGACCATTAAGGATACTAAACATACCGGCGGTAACACTACTGTGACTGATTTATCTGGTAAGTTAAATGACAGCGGTACAGTAGCCACAATCAATGGCACTGTGACAGTTGATAAACCACCCATTGGACGCATCCCATCCGATATCAAAGATTTGATTTTGACAAAACAATAATTAGACTATATTTAAGGCACGCCATTAAGGTTGTGCCTTAAATATTCCCTTGAATCTATTCATTTTGCCCATATACTCCTCTGCAAGTCGATCATTTAGGAGAATCAATCACCATGACTATGCATCCGCAACAAGAAACGCTAAGTTTTCAAACTGAAGTCAAACAATTATTACATTTAGTTGTACATTCTCTTTACAGCAATAAAGAAATATTTTTACGTGAATTGATATCTAACGCATCTGATGCCGCTGATAAATTACGTTTTGAAGCATTATCCGATACAGCACTTTATGAAAACGATGCTGAATTGAAAGTCTATTTAAGCTTCGATCCAAAAGCGCGAACCATTACGTTAAAAGATAACGGCATTGGTATGAGTCGCGATGAAGTGATTGCCAACTTGGGTACGATTGCCAAATCAGGCACACGTGATTTTCTAGCACAGTTGACAGGCGATCAAAAGAAAGATGCGCATTTAATTGGGCAGTTTGGTGTGGGTTTTTATTCTGCATTTATTGTGGCAGACAAAGTATCAGTCACGACAAGACGCGCTGGTTTGACAGTGGAACATGGTGTGCATTGGGAATCCGATGGCACAGGTGAATACACGATTGCAAATGTTGAAAAACAAGATCGCGGTACAGAAATTGTTTTACATTTAAAAGAAGGCGAAGATGATTTTTTAAATGATTGGCGATTGCGTACGATTATCACTAAATACTCTGATCACATTAATTTGCCAATTTTCATGCACAAAATGGCACAAGCAACAGAAGAAGAAAATAAAGCGACTGAGAGCGAGTGGGAAGTTGTTAATCGTGCAACTGCGCTTTGGACGTTATCAAAAAGTTCAATCACCGATGAGCAATACAAAGAATATTACAAACATCTTGCGCATGATTTTGAAGATCCGCTTGCTTGGTCACATAACTTAGTTGAAGGTGGAAATTTAGATTATATAAGCTTGCTTTATATTCCGGCGCGCGCACCTTTTGATCTTTGGCAGCGCGATCGTCAACATGGGTTAAAATTGTATGTGCAACGCGTTTTTATCATGGATCAAGTCGAGCAATTTATTCCGCATTATTTACGCTTTGTACGCGGCATTGTCGACACGAACGCATTACCCTTAAACATCTCTCGCGAAATTTTACAAGACAATCCCGTTATTCCAAAATTACGTGCGGCACTCGTCAAACGCGTGTTGGATATGTTGGATAAAATAGCCACGGATGATCCTGAAAAATACGCTAAATTCTGGACTGAATTTGGTAATGTGTTGAAAGAAGGTCCCGCAGAAGATTTTGCAAATCGCGCACGCGTTGCAAAATTAATACGTTTCACATCAACCTTAACTGATTTGCCAGAGCAAACTGTTTCGCTAGATGATTACATTAAACGTATGAAACCAGAACAAAAGAAAATTTATTACATCACTGCTGAAAATTTTAATACGGCAAAATCAAGTCCGCATCTAGAAATTTTCCGCAAAAAATCCGTTGAAGTCTTATTGTTACATGATCGCATCGATGAATGGTTAGTGAGTAATTTGCCAGAATATGAAGGCAAAACCTTACAATCAGTTGCTAAAGGTGATGTCAGTCTTGAAGAAATAGCGGGCAAAGAAGATGAAAAAGAAAAAGCACAGCAACAACAAAATGAAGAAAAATTAAAGTCTGAATTTGATGATGTTATAAAGCGCATCAAAACTGTTTTAGGTGATCAAGTTAAAGATGTACGGTTATCACATCGCTTAACCAATTCGCCAGCCTGTTTGGTGGCAGATGAGCATGATATGGGAAGTCAATTACAGCGATTGCTTAAATCCGCAGGCCAGGAAGTTGCTGAAGTTAAGCCGATTTTTGAATTGAATCCAGACCACAAATTAATAACCAAGCTTAAGACTGAATCAAAAACCGAAAGTTTTCAAGAATGGACACAGATTTTATTTGATCAAGCTATTTTAGCTGAAGGTGGACAGTTAAAAGATCCGGCGGTGTTTGTGCAGAGAATGAATAAATTGTTATTGGAGTTGGCGGAATAGTTGTTTGATGTGTGTTTTTGAGGTGAAGCCAACCCTCCTCTGGCCAACCCTCTCCTCCCACGAAGAACGTGAGAGGAGAGGGTTGGCCAGAGGGGGGAAGCTTCAGTACTTTAGAGTGTGTAGTGATATCGATGTAATCAAATTTGGAGAAACAAATGCTAATCGGTGTACCTAAGGAAATTAAAAACAATGAGTTTCGTGTCGGTCTTGTTCCAAGCAGTGTGCGCGAACTCACCGTAAATGGTCATCAAGTCATCGTGCAACGTGGTGCGGGCGCAGGAATTGGTATTGCTGATTCAGCCTACGAGCAGGTAGGCGCCAAAATTGTTGATACCGCAGTGGAAGTGTTTCAATTTGCAGAAATGATTATTAAAGTCAAAGAACCTCAGCTAGACGAATGTAAAATGTTGCGTCAAGATCAAGTCTTGTTTACCTATCTGCATTTGGCTCCCGATCCTGAACAAGCACGACTATTAAAAGAATCTGGCTGTATCGCCATTGCGTATGAAACAGTCACAAATAAAAATGGCGGATTGCCATTGCTTGCACCTATGAGTGAAGTTGCTGGACGTATGTCAATTCAAGCGGGCGCTACATGCTTGGAAATCAGCAATGGTGGTAGTGGAATTTTATTAGGTGGCGTGCCGGGTGTGGCGCCAGCAAAAGTTGTGGTCTTGGGTGGCGGTGTCGTCGGTACCAATGCTGTGCGTATGGCGATGGGTATGGGTGCTCGTGTCGTGGTTATCGATAAAACGATCGAGCGTTTATATCAGTTGGATTTGCAGTTCGGTTCAAAAATCGTCACGATTTATTCAACCACCGATGCGATCGAAAAACATATTTCAACAGCAGATCTCGTGATTGGCGCAGTGTTAGTGCCTGGTGGATCCGCACCGAAGTTAGTCACTAAAGCCATGCTGAGTTTAATGCGTCCTGGGTCTGTAATGGTCGATGTCTCTATCGATCAAGGTGGATGTTTCGAAACGAGTCGTCCAACAACACACCAAAATCCAACCTATATTGAAGATGGTGTAGTGCATTATTGTGTGACAAACATGCCAGGTGCTGTGCCGCGCACTTCAACGTTTGCATTAAATAATGCAACCTTGCCGTTTGTCTTGGCACTAGCAAATCTTGGCTATAAACAAGCAATGATGCGAGATCCGCACTTAATGCACGGATTAAATGTTTGTAAAAACCGCTTAACCCATCAAGCTGTTGCGGCTGCGCTGAAGCAAGAATATACGCCGGCGGAAGTGATGATCGCGAGTTGATATTTGGCTTTGTAGGGGCGAACCTATGTGTTCGCCCTCTCAGCCAAAGAGATAAAAATTTGCGTATCAAGGATTCAGGGCAAACACATAGGATAAAACAATACGAGCAGAGAGGTATCAGAATGCTAAGCTGTTTTACAACACAATATTCGAAAAAAGCCATTCCCATTTTAATTCTCACCGCGAAAGATTTTACTGCATGGTTATCAAAACAAAATAGTTTTATCAAAAGTTGGATTGCATCTACCGGATTTAAAGCAGACGCGAGTACCATTTGCTTGCTGCCAGATACATCTGGAAAATTAACTCAAGTCTTGTGTGGCATTTCAGATATGAAAAATTTCTGGGGTGTGGGAAATCTACCGATCAATTTACCCGAAGGTCAGTATATTTTTAATATGGATGTTTCTGATTTCGATTTAGATAATACTGAATATGCAAATTTTGCAATTGCTTGGGGATTAGGTGCTTATCAATTTACGCGCTATAAAAAAGCCTCAAAAAAAGTTGCTCAACTTGTCTTGCCAAAAAGTTACGATATCGAACTCATTACCAACACAGTTGAATCTATTAATCTAGTGCGTGATTTGATTAACACACCAACAGAAGACATGGGGCCAAGCGAATTAGCTGAAGCAACCTTAGATCTAGGGAAAGAATACAATGCAAAAGTGAAACAAATCATCGGTGATGAGTTATTAAAAAATAATTTTCCTTTGATCCATGCTGTGGGACGCGCATGCGATGATGAACCACGTTTATTAGATTTGCGCTGGGGAAACAAAAAACATCCTAAAGTGACGCTAGTCGGTAAAGGCGTTTGTTTTGATACGGGGGGACTTGATATCAAACCTTCCAACGCGATGTTGTTAATGAAAAAAGATATGGCGGGTGCGGCACATGTACTAGGTTTAGCACGTATGATTATGCAAGCAGAATTACCCGTGAATTTGCGCGTCTTAATTCCAGCTGTTGAAAACTCAGTCGCGGGAAATGCGTTTCGTCCTGGCGATGTGATTAAAAGCCGTAAAGGTATTACGATTGAAATTGGCAACACCGATGCAGAAGGGCGTTTAGTGTTAGCTGATGCGCTGACTGAAGCAACAAGTGAAAAACCGGATGTGTTAATTGACATGGCGACGTTAACGGGTGCTGCAAGAGTCGCTGTTGGCACTGAAATATCAGCGATGTTTTCCAATCATGATGTATTAGCAAATGAATTAATTTATCACGGTAATCAAAATTTAGATCCCATTTGGCGTTTACCCCTTTACACACTTTATCGCGATTCATTAAACAGCTCGATCGCCGATATTAATAATACATCGCCTGATTCGTATGCTGGTGCAATTACCGCGGCATTATTTTTAAAAGAATTTGTTCCTGATGAAATTCCCTGGGTGCATTTTGACATTATGGCGTGGAATTTAAAATCACGCGCTGGACGTCCATTAGGCGGCGAAGCGATGGCGTTACGTGCTTTATTTAGTTATTTAACTGAGCGGTTTGGTTAATTGGTTTTTAGAACGACGATAGCGCACAAGACTCAAAACAGACGCCAAATCGACTGAATCCCGCGAACAATGGCGGAGGAGACGTTATTGTTTTTCTTAGCCGTCGTCCGCGGCTTGTCTGCGGGATCCAGTCAATTTGGCATCTGTTTTGAGATATTACAATCGTGGTGAAGTATAAAACAATTTAGGATTTTCTATATCATTTTCTGGATTTGGATCGTTAACTTTATTAATTCCTTCAAGAAAACCAACGCTACTGCTACCAACAATGCAAACAAGAGTACTATATAGCGCAGTCTTAAGCCGTTCTTCATCTTCAACAGTCACAGTTTTTTGGCACAAGGCCAATATCATAAAAGCCAAAATCGCGGCGCCACCTTGGGGAATAAACCTTCTTAACGTATGGTCAATGACGGTATGGTGATCTTTTTCCAACGCTAGCCTGATAGGCGTGGGGATATGTTCCCGCAAGCATGTGGCTATAGGAATTTTTTCGATCCTATTTATCACAGGTTTGACGATAGCATTGAGTATTTTTGCTGTGCTTTGAACAGGTCCTTTTAATGATAAATACAATGGAGAAGCCAACTTTTCTAATAGGCCATTCTCATCGCTTGATCGAGATACTCTATATTTATCTTTGCGTTTTTTTCTCGACATTCTATATTTCTCATCATTAGGTTATTACATTTAAATATAAAAAACAGCCGTGCTACATCATTCCCAGCTCATAATCACTTTGCCACTCAACCCCGACAACATCGTATCAAACGCTTTCTGATACTCACTATAATGAAACTCATGTGTAATCACCGGCGAAATATCCAAATTACTTTGTAACATGCTAATCATTTTGTACCACGTATCAAACATTTCACGGCCATAAATACCTTTCACTTGCAGGCCTTTCATAATGATATTGTTCCAATTAATTTGTGTTTCACGCGGCAAGAATCCAAGCAAAGCAACTTTCCCGGCATGATTCATATGATCCAACATGTCGCTAAATGCTTTAGGATTGCCAGACATTTCTAATCCCACATCAAAGCCTTCACGCATGCCTAAAATATCCATCGCTTCATTTAACGACGTTTTTTGTACATCTAGCGCAAGCGATGCACCCATTTTTTTAGCCAATTCCAAACGATACTCATTTACATCAGTGATGACAATATGCCTTGCGCCAACATGACGAGCGACGGCCACTGCCATAATTCCAACAGGCCCCGCGCCTGTAATTAACACATCTTCGCCAACTAGACTAAAAGACAATGCTGTATGCACCGCATTTCCAAACGGATCTAAAATAGCTGCTTGATTATCCGTGACAGCACTTGGAATAGGATAAGCATTGACGGCTGGAATCGAAATATATTCTGCGAAACAACCCGTGCGTGTGACGCCTACACTTTCATTTTTACGACAGACATGACGACGGCCAGCGCGGCAATTGCGGCAGAAACCGCAGGCAATATGGCCTTCACCTGATACGCGATCACCTAATTTAAAGCCTTTTACTTCTGAACCGATTTGAACAATTTCACCTGAAAATTCATGACCAATTGTTAAAGGCAAAGGAATCGTTTGCTGCGCCCATGCATCCCAATTGTAAATATGAACGTCAGTACCGCAAATAGCTGTTTTTTTAACTTTGATTAAAACATCGTTACATCCAACTGTAGGTTCAGCAACATCCATCAACCAAACGCCACGTTCCGGTTTTATTTTTGTAATCGCTTTCATTGTTAAATCACTCCTAATTTTTTCCCAACTTTTTCAAATGCATTAATCGCTTTATCTAAATGCTGTTTTTCATGTGCCGCAGACATTTGCGTGCGGATACGTGCTTGATTATGCGGAACAACAGGATAAGAAAATCCGACCACATACACACCTTCCTGTAACATTTCATTCGCCATGGTTTTTGCAAGCTGCGCATCGCCTAACATCACTGGAATAATAGGGTGCTCACCTGGGATTAATTTAAAACCTAAACGTTCCATTTTACTGCGGAAATAAGCACTATTGTCGTGAAGACGTTTTACTAAGTCGTGGCTTGATTCTAAAATATCAAGTACCTTAATGGATGTTGCAGCGATAACCGGTGCGAGTGTATTAGAAAATAAATACGGACGTGAACGCTCGCGTAGCCATTCGACAATTTCTTTTTTCGCACTAGTATAACCACCAGATGCACCACCTAGTGCTTTGCCGAGTGTGCCGGTAATGATATCAATTCGATTCATGACATTATGATAATCGTGAGTGCCACGACCGTTTTTCCCCATGAATCCTACTGCATGTGAATCATCGACCATGACTAGCGCATCATATTTATCAGCTAAATCACAAATAGCAGGTAAATTTGCAATGGTACCGTCCATTGAAAAAACCCCATCGGTTGCAATTAAACGGAAACGACAATTTTTGGCTTCTTGTAATTTTTGTTCGAGATCTTTCATATCATTATTGTTATAACGAAAACGTTGCGCTTTGCAAAGTCTGATACCATCGATAATGCTAGCGTGATTTAATGCGTCACTGATAATAGCATCATCAGGACCTAGCAATGTTTCAAACAATCCACCATTCGCATCAAAACAAGAAGAGTAGAGTATAGTATCTTCCATCCCTAAAAAATCACTCAACCGTTTTTCAAGTTCAACGTGATCTGATTGTGTGCCGCAGATAAATCGCACGGATGACATACCGAAACCATATTTTTCAACGGCTTTTTTTGCAGCCGCAATAAGTTCAGGATTGTTTGCCAAACCTAAATAATTATTCGCGCAAAAATTTAAGACTTCTGAGCCATCAGCCACTGTAATCGCGGCTTGTTGTTGCGAGGTAATAACACGCTGGCCTTTGTATAATCCGGTTTTCTTAAGTGTTTCAATTTCGTTAGCGAGAAATTCTAGAATAGTTTGTG
>JBDTIZ010000020.1:0-8518 GCA_039936115.1 Gammaproteobacteria bacterium | reverse complement strand
TGGTAGTTTCGGTCGCTTAATTTACCTTGATTAATCACTTAGCGCAAATTTTCGTGATATTTTTAATTGCTTCGCATTTGTAGGGGCGAACCTATGTGTTCGCCCTCTCGATCGAAGCGATAACGTTTGCATATTAAGGCAGCAGGGCGAACACATAGGTTCGCCCCTACAAATGCGAAGCAATTAAAAATATCACGAAAATTTGCGCTAAGTGATTAATCAAGGTAAATTAAGCGACCGAAACTACCATTCGTTTATTTGAAGGAAAAGATATGCAGTTTTTTGATTCTCTTGCAGGTTTTTTTGTATCCAACGCTTATGCCGATACCGCAGCCGCTGCCGCACCTCAACAAAGTGGCTTTTCATTTTTTATCATGATCGGCGTATTGATATTTTTTATGTATTTTGCAGTTTGGCGTCCACAAAGCAAACGTGCTAAAGAACAAAAAGATTTAATTGGTTCATTGACCAAAGGCGATGAAGTAATGACCGCAGGCGGCATCCTCGGCACAATTAGCAAAATTAATGATAATTATGTGGTGTTGTCTATCTCCGACAATGTTGAAATCACTTTGCAAAAATCATCGATTGTCACTGCATTGCCAAAAGGTACGTTAAAGTCGATCTAAAAATGTAACATGGAAGAAAAATATGGTGTTCAATCGCTATCCGTGGTGGAAAAATTTACTGGTTGTTGGCGTTATCTTTATCGCATTTTTTTATGCGTTGCCAAATTTGTATGGCGAAGATCCTGCGATACAAATTAAAGCGGCTAATGCGACCGTATTAGTAGACCAAAATACGATTGATAAAATTAATCAAACTTTAAAAACCGCGCAAATCAGTTATAAACAATTGCAGCCAGAAGATCGCGGTGTGTTGCTGCGGTTTTCTTCAACCGATGTACAATTGCGCGCAAAAGATTTGCTGCAAGAAGCATTAGGCCAAGACTATTTAGTCGCACTTAATTTGGCGCCATCTACACCTAATTGGTTGCGTGCAATGGGTGCGATGCCGATGAAATTGGGATTGGATTTACGCGGCGGCGTGCATTTGTTATTGCAAGTCGATGTTGATTCCGTTACGAAACAACGTATTGAAGGCGATTTGAGCAACATCGGGCAAGAATTGCGTAATGCTCATATTCGTTATTCTGGCATTACACGAAATGGCAACAGTGGGATTAATCTACAATTTCGCACAGCAGATGCATTGGCGGATGCCTATAGTTTAGTGATGCAACATTTTCCAGAATTTACTTGGATCAAAGATACCTCGGGCGGTAATTTTGCATTGCAAGGATTGTTATCTCCGCAAGCTTTGCAACAAGCACGACAAGATACGCTTGAGCAAGCAATGACGACACTGAGAAATCGTGTCAATGAATTAGGTGTATCTGAAGCGATTGTACAGCAACAAGGTGCCACACGAGTTGCAGTCGATTTGCCGGGTATTCAAGACAGTGCGCAAGCGAAAAACATTTTAGGCAAAACGGCTACCTTAGAATTCCATATGGTGGATGAAGATTCGCATGGTATTCCATCAGCGGACACAAAATCTTATCCATATAATAACGGTACTGTTTCCTTAAAGAACCAGATCATTTTACGCGGGTCTTCTATTATCAGTGCATCATCAGGCTCAGGTGAAGATGGCCGCGCGTCTGTGAATGTCCGTTTAGGCGGTGGTGGCGAAGGCTTGTTTACCAAAGCTACAGCTGAAAATATCGGCAAACCGATGGCGGTTTTATACGTCGAAGTCAAATCCAACACCCAAGATGTCGATGGCAAAAAAGTCATAAACTATCAAACCATCCGTAAAGTGATTAGCGTGGCAACTATTCAAAGCGCGTTAGGAAATAGCTTCCAAATTACCGGGTTAGTCAATCAAGATGAAGCGCGTCAACTAGCGTTATTGTTACGCGCAGGCGCATTACCTGCACCAGTTACCTATATTGAAGAACGTGAGGTAGGGCCTAGTTTAGGTAAACAAAATATTCATCAAGGCGTGATGTCCGTTATTGTTGGGTTCTTATTAGTTGTATTATTTATGGCGCTTTATTATCGCGTCATGGGACTGATTGCTGATTTGGCACTGACAATGAATCTAGTATTAATTGTCGCGGTTTTATCACTGTTAGGCGCAACACTGACTTTGCCAGGTATTGCGGGTATTGTGTTGACTATGGGTATGGCAGTTGATGCGAACGTATTAATTTTTGAGCGTATACGCGAAGAAATACGAAATGGCGTAGGTATTCAAGCGAGTATTCATGCGGGATATGATCGTGCGTTTATGACAATTGTTGATGCGAATGTGACGACATTGATTGTAGCGATAGTGTTATTTAGCTTAGGGTCAGGCACGATTAAAAACTTTGCTGTGACACTGACGATTGGTTTGATCACGTCGATGTTTACCGCGATCACTGGCACACGTGCAGTTGTGAATTTTCTTTACGGCGGAAAACCGGTGAAGTCGATTTCTATTGGAATATAATTTAGTGATGAGTTGGAACAATAGCCATGGAATTTTTTAAACATAATACCAAAATTGATTTTATGGCCCAACGCAAATGGGCTGCATTGATTTCAATTATTTTATTTACTTTGTCGTTGGTTTCATTGGCAGTAAATGGATTAGATTGGGGATTGGATTTTACCGGCGGTACACAAATTCAAGTCAGTTTCCCGCAAGAAGCGAATTTGAATAAAATTCGAGATAATTTACAAGCTGCGGGATTTAAAGAAGCTGAAGTAAAAAGTTTCGGCACCTCAAAAGACGTGTTGATTAGTTTCGGCGCCAAAAAAGACTCTCCTGATCTCGGCAAAGATGCCATCGTCAGCCAAGTCGTCCAAGCCTTGCCTGATGCAAAAGTTCAGCAAGTCGATTCCATTGGTTCTGTGGTTGGAAAAGAATTGGCAACTAAAGGCGTGTTAGCGATTGTGGTTGCATTGCTTGGCACGATGATTTATATCGCATTGCGCTTTGATATTCGTTTTGCAGTCGGTTCAACGGTTGCATTGATTCATGATCCGATTTTGATTCTCGGTATATTTTCTTTTTTTCATTTAGAATTTAATTTAATCGTGCTTGCAGCTGTGCTGACGGTGATTGGTTACTCACTGAATGACACCATTGTTATTTTTGACCGCGTGCGCGAAAACTTTCGTAAATTACGTAAAGCAACTCCGCTAGAGGTTGTCAATCAAGCGACTAACCAAACATTATCACGTACTATCATGACATCCGTACTCACCTTGATTGTTGTGTTCGCGTTATATTTTCTCGGCGGAAGTATGCTGCATGGCTTCTCGTTGGCATTAATCATTGGTATTGTCGTTGGAACTTATTCATCTATTTATGTTGCGGGTTCACTTTCTTTGGCATTAGGTCTAACACGGCAGAATTTATTGCCGCCAAGTAAAGAAGCGTTGGATGATAGGCCATAATTTTTTGCAATTGAGCCTCTACGCTTAAAATTAGAATACAGAATCAACGGAATGAAAATCAATGCCAACTACTTTCGCTGAATACGAATTATTTGATGGTCTTGGATTAGCCGACCTCATCAAGAGCGGTGTTATTTCTCCTGCCGAATTAGTCACTGCTGCAATCGAACGAATTGAAAAATTAAATCCAGCAATAAATGCAGTCATTTACAAACTCTATGATCAAGCCCTCGATGCATCTAAACAAAAAATTCCTGACGGAGTTTTTCAAGGCGTTCCATTTTTATTAAAAGATTTATTAGCCGATCTTGCAGGCGTACCGCTGCAATTCGGTAGTCGTTTTGCAAAAAATTGGATTTCACCATGCGATTCTGAACTCGTGCGGCGCATGAAAAATGCCGGACTGATCATGTTAGGAAAAACGAATACACCAGAGTTTGGTTTGAGTCCGATTACAGAGCCTAAATTATTTGGCGCCACACGCAACCCATGGGATCTTACACGAGTCTCAGGCGGATCAAGCGGTGGATCAGCAGCTGCAGTAGCAGCCTGTATGGTGCCTATGGCGCATGGGGGTGATGGTGCGGGTTCTATTCGTCTTCCTTCAGCTTATTGCGGCATATTTGGTTTAAAACCATCACGGGGCAGAACGCCAACCGGCCCAAATGCCATGCGTGTTTGGCAAGGCATGGTAGTTGAGCATGTAATGACTCGTTCCGTGCGTGACAGCGCTGCTATGCTGGATGTGTTGTGCGGTCCTGAATTAGGTTCACCGATTGCATTGCCGTCTCCTAAAAAAAGTTTTTTATCCGCTTTAAAAGAGCCATTGCCTTTATTACGAATAGCTGTCTGCAATGAGCCTTTTTTCCCAAGCACTGTGCATCCTGAATATAAAAATGCGGTTCTGAAGGCAGCAAGACTTTGCGAATCACTTGGGCACCAGGTTGAAATCGCCGCACCTAAGATGGATTCTGACAATGTGATTTTAGCTTTTATGATTATGATTTCAGCGGATACGGCTGCGGGTATTCAAATGTTGGGAGATGCAATAGGTCCCAATGCAAATTATGATGACCTTGAAACAGCCACGGCAGTCATCTGTGAAGTCGGTGAGCATTTTAGTGCGAAAGATTTTGTCTGGGCGAATCATGTATTAGATATGACAGGACGTCAAATCGCTGAATTTTTCACACGTTATGATATTTTATTAACACCAACGATGGCTGGTCCTCCGCCATTTGTCGGTGAATTTCAACCCGCGCCGTTTGAAAGAAATGTGTTGAAATTTATGCGCCAAGTGCCTTACGGACCCCTGTTACGTAGGCTAACTAAGACACTTGCGAAAAAACATTTCAGTTTTGCACCTTTTACACCGTTGGCTAATATCACTGGGCAACCGGCAATGTCAGTTCCGCTTTATGGGGATTTAGAAGGATTACCTATTGGAATTCATTTTGCTGGACGGGTAGGGGATGATTTAATGTTATTGCAATTGGCGGCGCAGTTAGAAGAGGCGCAACCTTGGCGTGAGAAAAAGCCTAGGTTTTTAATGCCAGATGAGGCGCTTTTGTAGGGGCGAACCGGCGACCACCGTCATTGCGAGCGCGAGCGAAGCAACCCAGGTTTTATTGTCACCGCAAAGTAGGAAAAAATATAAAATCTAACCTTCCATTTAGATTTATATGCTAATTAAGTGACAATAAAACCTGGGTTGCTTCACTCGCGCTCGCAATGACGGCGGTAGCAAAAAATCCTCAATTCGGATTTTCTAAACTCAACACCCCAGCATTATAGTCATACGCAAACAATTCCGCATAACGCCCCCACTCAATCACCGTACTCAACACACGCGCCGCTTCTTTTTCCGTCAAATAGTCCTCAAGCAACGATAAGAAATTTTCTTCCAACGCGCGATGACGGGGATGGCGATTTAATTGATCGTAAATATAACGCGCCAACGGTACGTATTTTTTTAAGTGTTGTAAAAATATTTTTTTACGTTCCAAAATATCCGCTTCAACAAATGCTTTGCCCGCTTCAGTGATACTGATATCGCCTTTTGATACTTTGGCAAAATGCAAAATTTCAAGCAATTCAGTCAGTGGAAATAATTCATCAATATCCAACATCAAAGTTTCTGCAACCACAGGCAAATCCATCTTACCTTCAGTTTCCGGTGCATTCAGCGTTTCCAATAAACCCGTAATTTCAGCAACACTTGCCTCAGGCAAACGATAACCAATGTCAATCGGCTGGTGCCCTTCGGTCGTACCTGTTTTTTCTGTTTGTGGTTGTGTTGTCATTAACATGTAAACACGATCCACTTGATTTCTAAATCGCGGATCAAGATCGCTCCTAGGATGCGGCAGCGTCACTCTCAGTTCATCACGAATTGTACCAGGATTACTGTTGAAAATAATAATTCGGTCTGCAAGCAATGCCGCTTCTTCAATATTGTGTGTGACGAATAAAATACCGTGAATTCCGGTTTTTTTTGTTTGCCATAAATCCAATAAGTCGCTTTTTAAATTATCTGCCGTCAATACATCTAAGGCAGAAAAAGGCTCATCCATTAATAACACATCCGGATTCACAACTAATGCACGCGCAAATCCCACCCGCTGCCGCATACCGCCCGACAATTCTTTGGGAAATGCCGATTCAAAACCATCCAAACCAATCGTGTCGATTGCCTTTAAAGCACGTTCACGACGTTCTTCACGATCAACGCCTAATGCTTCTAATCCGAGTTCAACATTTTGCAAAACCGTCAACCAAGGCAGCAACGCGAAATTTTGAAAGACCATAGAAATACCACGCGCCGGACCTTGAACCGGTTTGCCACGATAATAGACTGTGCCGGAACTAGGTTGCACCAAGCCTGCCAGAATGCGCAATAAAGTTGATTTCCCCGAACCTGATTTGCCTAAAATAGCGATGATTTCGCCTTCTTTCATGCAAAAATCAACGTTTTGCAATACCAACAAATCTTGCCGATCACCTGTTTTAAAACTTTTTTGCACGTTCACTACTTCAAGGAGTGGTGACGTACTCAAGGATTTGTTTTGCATTGTTTATTCCTAATTTTTTAATCTAAATGAAAACGTTCTTCCGCTAAGACATACAAAGGTCGCCAGACGAGACGATTAAAAAATAATACCAAAAGACACATCATCGAAATTCCAATCGCCATATGCAGAAAATCACCATGTTTTGTGCACTCAGTAATATAGGCACCCAATCCTGTCGCCACTAATTTTGTTTTTCCCCACGTAATCACTTCTGCCGCAATACTCGCATTCCATGCACCGCCCGCAGCTGTCATTGCGCCAGTCATATAATAAGGAAAAATACCTGGTAAAATAAGTCGTCGCCAACGCAACCAACCATTCACGCAGAAATTGTCAGCCACTTGTAATAAATCTTTGGGCAAAACAGAAGCGCCCGCAATGACGTTAAACAAAATATACCATTGCACGCCTAAAATCATGAGCGGCGTCACCCAAATTTCAACATTCAAGTTGTATTTCAAAATTAAAATAACGACTAATGGATATAACAAATTCACAGGAAACGCTGCTAAAAACTGGATAATAGGCTGTGCCATTTGCGCAACTTGCGGTCTAAATCCAATCCAGACACCCACGGGCACCCAAATCAGCGAACAAATAATAATTAATACAAATACTCTTATCGTCGTTAGTAACCCCAGGAATAGTACATGCCCAACTGACGATAAAGGCATATTTACAACGATAAAATAAATTGGAAAAATCACCATCGCCATGACAGCCATGGCCAATGCGACGTTTAAAATACCGTTCACAAAGCGCTGAAGCCGAGAAGGTGCGGTGTAAAATTTTTCATTAGGTTTAGACCTAAATAATGAAAAATTGACGAGTGAATCAAATAAATGATTCAACTTGCTGCCGAAAAAACGCAGTAACCGTGTACGATGCAATAAATCAACTAACCAAGAATGCGCTTCTCGTTCGTGTGCAACTTGTTCTGCTTTAAATTTTTCAGACCAAGCCACTAAAGGGCGGAAAAGAAATTGATCGTAAATTAAAATCACGATAAACATGGTTAAAATAGCATAACCGATAGCCGGCATATTTGCCGATTGAATAGCATAAGCAATATAAGAACCAATGCCCGGCAATAGAATTTGTTGATTTGAAACAGTCACCGCCTCCGACGCCACCACAAAAAACCAGCCGGCTGACATAGACATCATCATATTCCACAACAATCCCGGCATTGAAAACGGCACATCAATTCGCCAAAAACGTTGCCAAGCCGAAAGATGGAACATGTTTGCGGCTTCTCTTAATTCTGCGGGAACGGATCGCACTGTCTGATAAAAACCTAATGCCATGTTCCACGCTTGAGAACTAAAAATCGCTAAAATTGCCGCACATTCGGGCCCCAGCATACTGCCTGGAAATAATGAAATAAAAGCAACAATCGCTACCGATAAAAATCCAAGAATCGGTATGGATTGGCAAATATCAATGATAGGAATAATAATGCGCCCTGCTCGCTTGCTTTTAGCAGCCCAGAGGCCAAACGTTAAGGTAAATAAGAGTGAAAAGCATAATGCGATTAGCATTCGCGAAACAGTGCGTAGCGCGTAACCTGGCAAATACGATGGATCGAGTGAAATGGTGGTAGGTTGCCCTAGATGATAAGGGGCCGACATTTGTTTCGCATCCCACGCTAAGAGTGATATCACACCCAAGGCAAACAACAGCGCCACAATATCCCAATAATTGGGATACAATCTCGCTTTGTATGCAGTCATGAATGGATTTCGCAAAAAACTCATAGCGATGCCTTTTGTGTGTCTTCTAATAGCTGGCATTATCTTCGCTAGGAATGGAGTGTTCAAGAGAAAAAAATTTGTATAGATAGGCTTTGCGCGTTTTTATGCCCTTCTCTCCCCCAGCCCCCCTAAAAATGCTGGGATTGTCATACTGTCACCTAGCACTTTACACTACTGTCACCCCGCACTTTACACTACTGTCACCCCACACTTTACACCACTGTCATCCAGCACTTTACAC
>JBDTIZ010000019.1:0-2856 GCA_039936115.1 Gammaproteobacteria bacterium | reverse complement strand
GTTTCATTTCACTTTCTTCACAAGCATCACCGCATCGATGCCCAGAATTTAGTAACTGATTTGATTCTCTCGGTAACACGCCATTTTTAGGAGGAAATACCTGCTATAACGATTGGTTCCTAGCAGCGACTAATCAAATTACATGCGTAAGAGGAAATCGAAATCAAATTTCTGGCTTTCATAAAGCATTTTATTGGTCCTCATCCGAAAGCTCAAGTCAACCTAGCACTCAAGCAATGGCTATCACATTTGCAAACAGTGGGCATCCACCGGAGCCTGCAAGCAAAACACAAACTTATGCGGTGAGATGTGTTCGGATAATTAATGCGGTGACTTAAGCAGGGGTTAAGCTGGGTCAGTGCTGACATTTTTGGTGCAGTTATTTAAACACTATCCTGCACCATTTCTTCTAGCCATATGAATAACAACCGGTTGATCTATTAATAGTTCAGCCGTTTGCTTTGTCGTATGTATAACAGATGTTTCACTAGCCTTCGCATTTTTCTCCACAGTTTCAACAATATCTTGATTAGAAGATAGAGTAGCAGTACTGGAAGGTTTATTTTCTTTGAAACTCGATATGACACTCGCCGTACTACAAGAAGATGCAGGCATCAGATCAGCGATTTGACTGAGTACTTCTTTGTGCATGCTATCTCCTCTTTCTACTAAAATACTCCGTAACTCAACTAATGCTTCTTTCGGCATTTCAGCGATGGAAGCATAATATTGTATAGGCACCCTCTCATCTTGATGGTTTGAATAATATTGGTTAATGTCTTTGGTAGCTTGCTTATCAAGAGCCGCTCTTTTTTCTTCAGAAAGATTGAATTCTGTTATGCCGACATCAGTATCATAAAGTTGTAACACTTGAGGCGCGTGATATTCTTTCAGAGTTTGCGTGACTTCTTCATCACGCGCATACATATTCGTACCCACTATTGTATCTTGCGCCCATCTTGAAAATCGACCGATCGTATTATCTTTTAACCATTTTGTCATTTTATCAAATAAAGATAATTTCGTGTTCCACAAAAAATCCATTTCACTCTTATATTCCACTCTGACTACTAAACTTGTCATATCTGAAAAACTATGTTCTGACTGTAATGATGTTGCTTTGTCAGCTTGATTCTTATTTATTTTTTTGTAGATGTCGTTAAATATTTTTTTCAAAAAATTAGGATATTCTTTTGGATAATCACTAGGCGATGTTTCTGTCACAGGGCAATTATTGGCACAACCAGCATCGAGATAATAGTTACCACCACTGTCTTTTTCTTTTGTGTAGTATAAAGGCATTGAAACAGACCAGCGTACAGCTCGATAAATTGTTTCATCCGAATGGTAGTCAAATTTAACCGAAGATTTATCACTGTCTCTGGTTGACATAATGAAAAGATCTTTAAAGCCGCTTTCTTTGTAGTTTGTAGCAAGATAATGAAAATGCTTGAAAGTAATTTCATCTGTGATAGTAAAATCAATTAATTTACCTGATGCATCAAAAATACATTTTCGAACTAAACCGATCTCTGCTAATTTCCCAAGAATTTTAATTTTTTCATTTTCGCTATCTTGTTTATCAATAAATCTTTTTAAACCAGCATGTGTATTTTCCCAGATTCCTTGTTTGCTCATGTTTGTTAATTTTTCTCCAGTATGCAACCCGCCTTTAGTGACTAAATTAGAGAACGCGCGCCAATACCATCGCCAACCTTTTAGTTCTTGTCCTGCAGAATCACGAATATCACTCATGTTTGACATATCAAATTTTTCTAAGGCTTTTGCTCTTTCACCTGGCGGAAATGGCATCGCATAACAAACAGCAGCAACAGCACCTGCAGAACTTCCGCCAACTTCTTCTAAACTATCACGACGACTTTCATCACCATTTAAGAATGTGTTATAGGCTAAACCGCGTGCGCCACCACCTTTAAATACAATGGCACGTGTGGGAGGCGCTTTGACGCTTAATAAACAGGACCAGCCGCCCTGGTTATTTTTGCTGAGATAAAAACCGCATGGTGAACCTGGCCTCATTTGCATAAAGGACACTCTCTATAAATGTAATGTTTATATGTGCACAATTTAAGTATAGTCGAGTTTTTAAAAACGGTATGTTATTGAAAATACATATAAAATTTAAAAAAATAACAGAATGGCATATTAAAAAAGCATTTTTTCACAAAAAATGCCGCGAGATTAATGACGAAGTGCTTAGGTCAATATTTAGTATATTTGTATTATTTGTTTCGAAATTGGCGCATCAATCAATAATATGACGCCCTTATATCTTCTAATTACGCTAAAATAAAAATGAAGAATGAGAGGATGCTTGCTTATGAAGGATCAATTAATACAGGCATATCAAACGGTCCGTCAAACGACAGAAGAGAAGTTATGTGAACCTCTCGAAATTGAAGATTATGTTATTCAAAGTGTTGATGATGTGAGCCCGCCAAAATGGCATTTAGCACATACTTCTTGGTTTTTTGAAACATTTCTCTTAGCGGCTAAGCAGCAAAATTATCAATTGTTTCATCCACAATTTCAGTATTTATTTAATTCCTATTATCAAAGCTTAGGGCATTTGTATCCACGCATACAGCGTGGTTTGTTATCTCGTCCTACGGTTAAAGTAATTTATGACTATCGTAACTATATTGATAAACAGATGATAGATTTGATGAGTCACATTTCTGAAGAAAAGTTAACAGAACTGCAATCGCTTATTATATTGGGATTGCATCATGAGCAACAACATCAAGAACTAATATTGATGGATGTAAAACATAATTTTTCATATGACCCTGCATTTCCTAATTATCATGAACAGACAGCGCCAGCCTTATCGAT
>JBDTIZ010000018.1:0-3960 GCA_039936115.1 Gammaproteobacteria bacterium | reverse complement strand
ATTAGATAAAATAGCTGATAACATGAATAATACCCCAAGAAAATGCTTGGGTTACCTAACACCCACAGAAGTCTTTATGCAGCATCAAAAAGCCATCTGTCGCACTCCACCGTAGAACTCCCCATTTAATCAAATTCTTACTGACTGAATATATTGCTATTTTGGCAAAAAAAATTCTTTTCCCTGAAATGCGATTGCTTGAGAAGGTTCAATTTGATAGATTTCATCTACTTTTGAGCCTTGGAGAATCGCATGAAGAAAAAAATTATTCTTATTAGCCTCGCGATAACTAGCACACTTGCATTCAATATGACTTATGCAAAAGAACCCAAAAATCTCGATTTCGTAAAACTATCACTCGTTAGATATCATGATTCCGGCGAATATCAAAAAGATCAAGCGCGAACCATCGACAAAGCAATGGAATATTTAAAAAGCCGCCTTGAAAGAGCACAACGCACCCATAAAAATAAAAAAATGGCAGTCGTTCTAGACATCGATGAAACTGCACTTTCAAATTACCCTGATCTTTATCGAATGGGATTCGGTGGCTCACCGCTTGAAATTAATAGTGCGATAGATAAAGGAGTGGATGCGGCGATCGCGCCTACGTTAAAACTGTATCGCTACGCAAAAGCCAATAACATCAGCGTGTTTTTTATCACAGGCCGCACCGAAAAAAATCGCGCATCCACTGAAAAAAATCTTGCCGCTAGCGGTTACCAAAATTGGGATGGAATATCGCTGCGAGCGGATGATTTCAAAGATAAGTCGGCCGCCGCTTATAAAATCAATGCACGCAATTTAATTGAAAAACAAGGTTATGTGATTGTGTTAAATATAGGTGATCAGCAAAGTGATTTGACAGGTGGTCATGCGGACAAGACATTTAAATTGCCTAATCCTTATTATTTTATTCCTTAGCACGTTTTTAATACCCTCCCCAGGGAGAGGAGGGTATTATTAAAACCGCAGACAAACACATAGATAAACCGTTACAAAACCCGCCGCAAATATTCCAACACTTGCTGATCCAAATCAACTGCCTCACTATCAAACCAAACCACATCCGGCCAACTCCGCAACCAAGTCAGTTGTCGTTTCGCCAATTGCCGTGTCGCAATAATGCCGCGCTCTTGCATTTCTTCATAAGATAACTGACCCAGAAGAAACTCCCACACTTGTCGATAACCGACAGAACGAATGGCAGGCAGTGAAACATCCAAATCACCCCGCAAAAATAATCGCCTGGCTTCATCAACCAAACCATCTTCTAACATTTGCTTAAACCGCGCAGCAATTCTATCATGCAAAATTGCACGGTTATGAGGTGCGATCGCAATATTAATCACTTGATAATCTGTTAACGCTTCACCACTTGCCTGTTGCCAAGTCGATAAATTTTTACCGGTAATTTCATAAACTTCCAATGCTCGCTGAATACGTTGACTATCGTGCGGATGAATTCGTTTAGCAGCAACAGGATCAATCACAGCTAAACGTTCATGCATAACAGCCCAACCCACCTCCGCAGCAGTTGCTGAAATTTTTTCTCGAACCTCAACATCCGCAGACGGCATATCCGATAAGCCTTGTTGCAAGGCACGGAAATACAACATTGTCCCGCCCACTAATAACGGAATTTTCTGAGCATTAAAAATATCTTTGATTTGAACGATAGCATCATCGCGAAATTGCGCAGCAGAATAAGCATCTTTAGGATCACGAATATTAATCAAACGATGCGGCGCGATTTTCAAAATTGCAGGATCCGGTTTCGCCGTGCCAATATCCATGTCACGATAAACCATTTGTGAATCCACACTGATAATTTCACAAGGAAGTTGTTGAACTAAATTGACAGCAAGTTGTGTTTTACCTGATGCCGTTGGGCCCATCAAACAAATAATGGGATGTTGTTTTTTATCAGTCATCAACGGCCACGCAAAAATAATTTATCAAGTTCAGCTAATGAAAATTGTGTCCATGTCGGTCTGCCATGATTACAAGAACCACTATGCTCCGTGTTTTCCATCGCACGCAACAAAGCGTTCATTTCAGGTAACGTCAGCTTACGCTGCGCTCGTACAGCCGCATGACATGCCATCGTTCCCAGAATCTGTTGTATAAAGTTATCAATACGATCGCTTTTATCCGTCTGAATTAAATCAGCTGCCACATCACGTATTAATTGATCTACGTTGCTATCGCGCAACAAATCTGGCACTTCGCGTACAACAATGGCATCCGGACTAAGGCGATCGATACGCATCCCTAGTTTTTGAAAGACATCTTGATGACTTTCAAGTGCGCTGACTTCACGCTCACTGAGATTGACAGTTAATGGAATTAACAAAGGTTGTGCGACTAATCTTTTTTCTTGAACGTTATGTTTTAATTGTTCATACATCACACGCTCATGCGCTGCATGCATATCAATCAAAACCAATCCTTCCGCATTTTCCGCTAAAATAAAAATATTTTTTAATTGCGCCAAAGCAAAACCCAATGGTGGAATACTCTGTTCATGCGTTTGCAAACTGGGAACAACTGGTTTAGCGACGATCGCTTCGAAAACATTAGGCTGCGTGCTGATATCAAGCTCTTCGTGCAACTTATTATAAACAGCCATTTGTTCGCGCACCTTAAACGGCATACCCCGTTGCTCATGAATATCAGGGCGCGAATGGTTTTTAATTGCCGGTGTGATGATTTCTTTTTCGAGTACATTAATTCCAGGACGAACACCGGCTAATGCATCTTTCAAACTACGATAAATAAAATCATGGACTAAACGACTTTCACGAAAACGCACTTCATGTTTGGTCGGATGGACATTGACATCCACTTGTTGTGGCGCAACTTCTAAAAATAAAACGAACGCGGGATGGCGATCGCCATACAAAACATCGTGATACGCTTGACGCACAGCATGATTCACTAATTTATCGCGAATCATTCGTCCATTCACATAAAAATACTGTAAATCAGCTTGTGAACGAGAAAAAGTGGGCAACGCCACCCAACCTGACAACTTCAAACCTGTCATTTCTGTTTCGATTTTTAATGCATTTTCAATAAATGCTGAGCCACACAAACTTTCCACACGTTGTTCACGCTCAACTTCAGACGTTGCAGCGCGATATTGACGAATGAGTTTTTGGTTGTGCTTCAGTGTAAATGTCACTGGAAAACAACTTAAAGCAACACGTTTGATTAATTCATCAATATGATCAAACTCTGTTTTTTCTGTGCGGAGAAATTTTTTACGCGCCGGTGTATTAAAAAATAAATCACGTACTTCTATGGTTGTGCCTGTCGGATGCGCGACAGGATTTATTTGCGGCGGCGTATCAGTGCCTTCTGTCACAACTTGCCAACCGGTTGAGTCTCGAACTGCCGACGACAACGTGAGACGAGCAACCGAACTAATACTCGCCAAGGCTTCGCCGCGGAAACCAAGCGTTTGAATTTGCTCTAAGTCATCGAGATTTTTAATTTTGCTGGTCGCATGACGATTAAGCGCTAGGATTAAATCATCCGCGTGAATGCCACCGCCATTATCACGCACTCGGATTAAACGTGCGCCACCGCTTTCGATTTCTAATTCAATTTTTGCTGCACCGGCGTCTAGGCTATTTTCTATTAACTCCTTGACGACTGAGGCGGGACGCTCGATCACTTCGCCTGCTGCGATTTGATTGGATAATACGGTGGTTAGTTGTTGGATTCTTTGCATTATTATTTACCTTTTAGTGAAAAATCCGCACTTCTTTGTCACCCCGCACTTGTTGCGGGGTCTGGAATTATAAATATAAAAAAGTCATAAAAAAAATAAAAATGTATTTTTTATTATTTAAAACCCGGACCCCGCAACAAGTGCGGGGTGACAGTGGTTTGCCGGGGTGACGGCAGTTTAAAGTGGGGAGAGGAGGGATACATCTAAACAAATTTTTTAAA
>JBDTIZ010000017.1:0-6760 GCA_039936115.1 Gammaproteobacteria bacterium | reverse complement strand
ATTAGATAAAATAGCTGATAACATGAATAATACCCCAAGAAAATGCTTGGGTTACCTAACACCCACAGAAGTCTTTATGCAGCATCAAAAAGCCATCTGTCGCACTCCACCGTAGAACTCCCCATTTTTAATTACCCTATATTAGTGAAAATATTGATTATTTTATTTTAATTCCATCTCTTAAGTAATTCTTAAGATATTCTACGTATAATCCCGACATAAAATGAACTAACTATATAGAAGGTAGATATGCTAAGTAAACTCAGAAACTCAATGTTTCGCTCTAAACAAGACACCTTACTCGAGAATACTCCGGAGCTTGCTTTGTCTACTCCTGAAGAGAAACGATTAATTGCTATAAAACGAAATTTGGAACGAAGTATTAATCCTCAAGGTGTGTGTGAGAAAGCAACTAATGTTTCTAATCGTTTCTATCCGCCCAGTTTAACAAAGATTAAAACAGGGTTGGTCGCGTGGTCTGATTTGATAATTCTAAGCGCAGCGACTGGCCTGATCGAATATGATATTAGTCATGATTCTAACCCAGGCGCCTCTGTTGGGAAGGGATTTGCAGCTACAGGTGGTGCGGCTCTTTTGTTTTGTTATAGCTTTTTTAGATATTACCAACCTTATGCCGATTTAAAAACCCAACTTCCCCTCTGGCCGTCAGATCAAGAGTTTTTAAAAACCCAAGGAATCAATCTCTGCTACGATCAAGCAGAAGTAATGAAGAAAGATGCAGGTCATATTGTGGCTGAGATTAATTCCATATTAGAGCAATTGAGAATGGCTCCGCCCTCGGCAAAAAATGATGATTGTCGTTCATCAATGTGTACACCTTAGTCAATTGGATGCTGTCACCCACAAACAATAAGTGGGGGTGACAGCATTCAGTGTCAAAAATCCTCATTCTTAGCTTATACTTTGAGCATAATCGGGTATAATAGCAAATTATTTTTCAGATAATCAAAGAGAGAAAAGCTAATATGCAGAATCGCAAACCTTACACTATCGCACAAATAGGCTATTACCAGCGCTAGGGCCTTTTACTTACAAAGGACAGCGAGTTGATAAATCACCAATGATACCTATGCCAGGGTCTGACGGAGACTTTATATCAGTAGGATCAGCCACCTATATTCAAGAAATGATTGCAAAATCAAATGAACAAGTTTTCTTTGTGAAGACTTTGTTGGCAAATAGAGATATGCGTAGAATTTCTGTTATCTATAATTTTAAAACTCAAAAGCATTCTGTGCTTGAACATTCGGTATTTTATGGAAGGATATCCTCTCAAGAAGATAGTAGATTTAAGCTTCCTGATGTTGATGTATTGTACACTGGCGAACGCGGCGCGCCCATTTATTTGGCCCAGCGAAATGCTCATATAACAGTAGAAGAAAGGCAAGGTCCTCCTACGCCTTTAGACTCTATAATTGATCTAAGAAAGAAAACTCTTCGTGACTATCATAATGCTGTATTTTACGACTTAGCAACAAATCAAGCCACACGAGAATTTATTACTTTTACTCACTTTTCTCCTGTGAGTTTATTAAACAATAGACTCGTATTGGGATACGAAAACTTTTTCTTTCGTGATATTAGTCGCTATACGTTCAGCAATACTAAGAATCAATCTACTTTGCCGACAGTTCTACCTGCTGATGCATCCGAGCATATTGATATTAACCAATTAGTTAAACTTTCAGAGACCTCAGTAATAGCATTGGATACAAAAAAAGGTGATTTATATAAAGTGACTGTTCAAGCTAAGGGTGATGAAATTACTTTTTCACAAAAGTGGCAGCCTATCGTTGAAGAAAAAAAAGAAGATGACTATGCGGGCCTAGCTGTATTCGACGATATGAGAGAAGAATCTGAGTCTGTCCTCAAAGACGCAGTGCTTTGCAAATTAATAATGAAAAATTAATTAGCATCAAAAATCATAATACGACTCATCAATCTACAGTTAAGGTTTGGGATATTGCAAAATTTGAATGCATTGGTACTGTCGAAGTCAATGCGAAGCTTGATGAAGTTATACCATCAGACGATGGGCGAACAGTGATTGGTGTCAGCCAACATAAAGAGCATCCCACGGTGCATTTCATCGATCTTCAAGACAAAACAACCCAAACACATGAATTGGAAAAATCGGAAACGTTTTTTAAAGTGGTAATGCTGCCAAACAATAATCTTCTTGTTCTCTCAAATGATAAGTTAGCAGAATTTCAATGGGCACATGACCAAGTAAAAATTGCTATCGAGACATGTCTTGCTGCCAACGGCCTCACTAAGAGCATACCTTGTGGTTTGGTTTCTGAATATGTGGGCACTGATATAGTATCTACGAATCCGTGTGCTTTCTACGCAAAAAACAATAGCAAGCCCTATTTTGCAAGAGCAAACATACCCCCTCGTCCGGAAGCTGAGATTGCTCCGGGAGGTCCTAGTTTGTCCAACTAATTTTGGATATTTCGTTACTTTCAGCAAGTCTTCGCAGATTTGCTGAAAAGGAGACGATTTGTTAAATCGACATCAACAAAATCGATACCACCGCAAGACAAATGCCTAGCCATTGTTTAACAGTAACCGCTTCTTTCAATAACCAATAGGCAAGCACAATCGTGACAAGAGGATAAAGCGCAGTGAGCGTGACTACAGTCACAATTTTGCCTTTGCTCGCAGCGACAAAATAAAATAAACAACCTACTCCATAGGCTAAGCCTGTTAATACAGCATAAGATAAGCCTTTCACATCAGTAGACGGTTTGAAATTTGCCATGCCTAAAGTGATTAATCCAATCACTAGCACGCCTAGTGTTTGATAAATCAGTGCGCTTTTAGAATCAATATGCACGACAGCAAGCTTGGTGAAGAAACCCCATAAACCAAAACTAAATAAAGACAAAACGGTCGCGGGTAGCCAAGTTGTTATCATTAAAATATCCAAGTTAGAATTTTTAACACTATCATGCTGTAAACGCCGGCTAACACATCATCTAAAATCACACCAATGCCGCCATGTACTCTTTGGTCGACAATATTAATGGGCCACGGTTTCCAAATATCAAAAATTCGAAATAAAATAAATCCTAAGATAATCCATTTTAATCCGTGAGGCGCAGCTAACATAGTGACAAGATAACCGACAATTTCATCCAGACACATGCCTTGATGATCTTCGACCTTAATTTCATTTGAAACACGTTCACATAACCACATGCTGCCGATCGTAATCAATAATATAATGATGAAATAAATGCTAAGCGGTAAATTTTGGAATGCGAGATAAAATGGAATTGCAACCAACGTTCCGAAAGTGCCAGGCGCAACAGGTATTGCACCGCTACCGAAGCCAAACGCAATAAAGTGGGTGGGTTTTTCCCAAACTGAACGGGGAATTGGCGGAACAATGTAATTGCGCATTAAGCTCTCTTTTAAAAATGGGTGTAACCGTCAGTATCTAGATTGTATTTTGTTCCGTCGGAAAATCGCAAGTCTAATTCGAGTGATGTGGTAATTTCTCCGATACAAGTGCAATCTTCTGGGAGAAAATTTAGTTTCGATCTAGGTATTGTAAAACATAATTCATAATCATCGCCGCCAGAAAGTGCGTAAGCTAATGCTTGGTTCTGTGTTGTTGATTCCTTGAGTGCGGTCGAAAGAGGAATATGATCAATGTTAACGCGCGCGCCAACTTGGCTAAGATCTAAGATATGTTTGAGATCTGCGATCAATCCATCCGAAATATCAATTGCGGCACTTGCAATGCCGCGAAGTGCTTCACCGATTTTAATTCTGGGCGTTGGCTGAGTTAATCTTTGCACGAGTTCAGATTGATAAGTGGAAGGGATAGCGATTTTTTTTTGTAAAAAATCTAAACCCAGCGAAGCATCACCCACAGTGTGAGTGACATAAATTAAATCTCCAGCTTTTGCACCGCTGCGGCGAATCGCTTGATCCGTTGGCGCTAAGCCTTGTGCTTGAATTGTAATGCTTAAAGGCCCGTGTGATAAATCACCACCGATGAGTTGTACATTATATTCTGTTGCCAGTTCAAAAAATCCGCGGGAAAAATCTTTTAGCCAAACATCAGTTGCATTGGGTAAGGTTAAAGCAAGAGTGATCCAAACAGGTGTCGCACCCATAGCTGCTAAATCGCTTAAATTGACCGCTAACGATTTAAAACCAATATCATAGGCGTTTGCGTTTTCTAAAAAATGAATCCCACTCACTAGTGTGTCGGTAGTAATAATAATCTGGTGATTAGGCGGTGGAGTAACAATCGCAGCATCATCACCTATTCCAAGTGCGACATCTTTGCGTTGGCAAATTTGTGCAGTGAAATAAGTGCGGATGATGTCAAATTCATTCATGATTTTTTGTCGGCTTTTATCTCGTCAATTCGAAGTTTACGCGCGACTTGATCGAGCACGCCATTAACGAATTTATAGCCTTCGATAGAACCGAATTTTTTTGCAAGCTCTAGCGCTTCATTAATAGCGACACGATAAGGCACGTCTAAGCGTTTGGATAATTCATAAATCGCCAAGCGTAAAATAGCAAGCTCGATTGGATCAAGCTCAGCAACCGGTCTGCTTAAATACGGCAGCATGTGATTGTCGAGTTCATCATATTCTTTTGGGATTGCGTGAATTAACTCTTTAAAGTAAGGCAAATCCGTTTTTTGTTTTATGTGGTGGACAAGAAATTCTACTTCAATATCAGCAATTGGTGCCGCAGAAATTTGCCACTGATACATTGCTTGTAAAGCATATTGCCGCGCATTGCGGCGAGCTTTGGGATTCATGGGTTACTCCTCACTCGACTGAATTTTTATTTTTTTCTAAACGAGAAACTTCTTCGCGAAATTCTTTAATATCTTGAAAGCTGCGATAAACTGAAGCGAAACGTACGTAAGCAACTTGATCGAGACCGTGCAATTCTTCCATGACCCACTCACCGATTTGTTTTGATGGAATCTCTCTTTCGCCGCAAGCGCGCGCTTTGTGAATAATGCGGCTAATGGCATTTTCTATCAATTCAAGACCAACAGGGCGTTTTTCTAACGCACGCAAAAAACCCGCGCGTAGTTTTTCTTGATGAAAAACATCGCGACGTCCATCACGTTTAATGACACGTGGTAATGCGAGCTCGGCGGTTTCGTAGGTTGTGAACCGTTCTTTGCAGATTAAGCATTCGCGACGCCGGCGAACTTGATTACCTTCGCCAATTAAGCGCGAATCAGTCACTTTTGTATCATTAGCATAGCAAAATGGGCAGTACACGCGGATACTTCTCCGTCTCAATTTCTGCGCAGTTTAGCTGATTTGACGATGTCTCGCACCTCTAATTTTTACGCGTCAGTAGAAGAGTTGCAAACTCATTAAGAAGTTGGCCTGACTGACCCAGGCAGGTGATGGCATTTAATGCGGTGCTTGTGAGGTCTTGTACTTTTCTCCGACTTTCTTCAACCCCTATTAGCGCAGGAAAGGTTATTTTTTGATTTGCGGCATCAATGCCTTGAGGTTTGCCGGTTGTTTGGGGTGTTCCTTCGATGTCGAGCAAATCATCTTGGATTTGGAAGGCAAGGCCGAGGTTTTCGGCAAATATTTTTAAGGAGAGTAGCGTTGCTTGATCTTGCATATTGGCCGAGATTGCACCAGCTTGAACGCTAGCATTGAGCAAGGCGCCAGTTTTTAATTGATACATACGGGTAAGAGAATCAAGCGAACTTGTACCCAGAAGATCGAGTGCTTGCCCGGCCGCCATGCCTTCTGCGCCGCTTGCGCGACTTAATATCGTAATGATGTTTAAGCGTTGTTCTGGCGTTAAGTTATCCGGATGTGTGGCAATTATTTCAAATGCTAAGGGTTGCAGCGCATCGCCTGCTAATATAGCCATTGCCTCACCGAATGCTTTATGGCATGCGGGTTTGCCGCGACGCAAATCTGCATTATCCATGGACGGTAGATCATCATGGATAAGTGAATAAATGTGAATGAGTTCAATCGCACAAGCGGATGAATCCAAGTTTTCCCAGCTGGCCTGTAATGCGCGGCCAGTCAGATAAACCAGCGAGGGACGAATATGTTTTCCACCATTAAAAGCGGCGTAAGTTATTGTATCCTGGAGCTGGATCGCGGGCTGTTTGGGTTGGACCAGATAAGATTTAAAGATCGTATCTAGTCGAGTTTGAGCGGTTTGAATAAAATCTTTTAGAATCATTCGTCTTTATTCTCATAAGAGCCTAGCCCTTCCTCGCCGTTATTTTGCATTAAGACCTGAACTTTTTGTTCAGCTTCTTGCAGTATTTTTTGCGAATGTTTGATGAGTGTAATCCCACGTTCGAATTGTGTAAGAGATTTTTCGAGGCTCATATCACCTTTTTCCATTTGTTCTATTAGAGCGGAAATCTCTATTAACGACGCTTCAAGGGTCGGTAGTTTCTGTTCATTTGCCACGTTCAGTTGCTCCAAGCTGCATTAGATGGGTTGTATCATAATAACGTTCCGAGAAATTGTGGAGAAGAATTTGATAGTGGAAATCAGCTCTCACAAAAAATTGCTATTTTTCAGAATGTATAATGTATAGAGTGTGTGGGAGCAGGCGACGGCTAAATCAATTTATTTTAAAATTAATTTAAAAATGTAGTTGACAGAAAAGTTAGAGGATGTAGAATGCGCCTCTCTGATGCACATTGAGTTGCACAGAAGGCGGGCTGAGACGGACGCCAAGTTCTTTAAAAAGATAACCA
>JBDTIZ010000016.1:0-2691 GCA_039936115.1 Gammaproteobacteria bacterium | reverse complement strand
AGTCCTTCCTGCACACTATTAATTACCGCTAACTCAGAAGTACGTTGTTCAGTTTCTTCTAATAAACGATTGGTTTCATCAAAAAGACGTGCACTTTCAAGAGCCACGCTCATACTGTTAGCCAGTGTAGTAAGTAGATTCACATCTGATTCGGAGAAAGCATGTTCATGGTCAAGATTTTGTAAACTTATAATACCTTTTACTCTTCCTTCTGCAATCATTGGAACATAGATCTGAGATTTAGGAGGTTCGCCAATTAATACTTCATTGTCAAACTCCCGCATGGCCCTCAATACATTTTCATTGTGCAATAGCAGAGTGCCGGTTTTGATCACATGCTTTCTGAAACCTCGTGGTTCTCTTTCTCCCAGCAGCGTCCTGTCGCCTTTCTCGAAAGCATATTCATCTTTAATTAAATTATTGACGGGGTCATACGTAACGATATCAATAACCTGTGCTCCGAATATTTGCCTGATTTTTTCTCCTACCAGGTCATAGATTTCTGATATATTTAATTTGGCCACGAGACTGGTTTGAACACTATTGATCACCGCCAATTCTGCATTTCTTTGTTCAGTTTCTTTTAGTAAACGATTGGTTTCATCAAAAAGGCCGGCACTCTTTAACGCCACGCTCATACTGTTGGCTAAGGTGGTGAGAAGATTTACCGCAGATTCTGAAAATGCATGTTCATGGTCAAGATTCTGTAAACTAATAATGCCGTTAATTTCTCCGTTGTTCATCATAGGTACGAAGAGGGCAGACTTTGGTTGTTCGCCAATTGTGACATAGCTCTCATACTGTTTAGTCATCTCATCCATCTTTTCATTGACTAGAAAAACCTGTTTGGTTTCAATGATGTGCTTTCTAAAACCCTTTGGCTCCCTGGATCCCAATAGAGTACGGTCGCCCTGCTCATAAGCATAACGGTCTTCTATCAGGTTATTTTTCTTATCGTAAATAACAATATCTATGATCTGTGGATTAAATATGTTCCTGATCTTTTCGCCTACCAGGTCATAAATAGATTGAATATCCATTTGTGCAACGAGTCCTTCCTGGACACTATTGATAACAGCCAGCTCCGAGGTGCGTTGTTCTGTTTCTTTTAGCAGTCTCGTTGTTTCATCGAAGAGCCTTGCATTTTCTAAAGCGACACTCATGCTGTTTGCAAGTGCTTCCAGTAACATGATGTCTGATTCTGAGAATGCTTTTTCACGATCAGCATTTTGGAGGCTGATATACTTTTTTACAGTATTACCTACGAGCAAAGGCACAAAGACAGCAGATTTTATAACGTTAGTATCACCAATTTTCTTATCGCCAAACCATTTAAAACCTTCTTCTTTATTTTCAATTATTATTTTTTGTTTGGTTGCTATAAGCTGCGATCTAAGTTTGTCAAGCGGACGGGGTTCAGCGTATTCTCTTCTCCCATTTTCAAGGAGAAAATTGAAATGTTCAAGACCAGTATTATCATCGAAAGTTCCTATAACAATTGCCTGGGCATTAAAAACATCCCTTATCTTATTACCAACAAGGTCATAAATAGATTGAATATTTGATTCCTTAACCAAAGCCTCCTGTATACTTTTAATTACTTCAAGTTCATCTGACCTGTTGCTTAGCACCGTGGTTCTTTCGCTTAGTAACTTTTCAAGATGCTCGTTCTTAGCGCGCAATTGACGGGTACTCCACCTTAGGTATAAGAAAGCTGCAAAGAGTATAGCAAAAGTTACCAATAAATAGATCCACACCGGGTTAGCTGGTAAACCAGTTACTGGTGTTGATTGTGCATAGGTGTGTTGCGAAGCTAGAAATAATATTAAAAAAAAACAGCTTTTAAGTTTTTTCTTAATACTAACAACAGATAAAAATTGCCAGTCCATTAGTAAGTTTTAATTTTTTAAAAAATACAAGGACGTTTCAAATAGGTTTTAAGCTATTGATTTTTTATAAGAATATTCAATTCCATTATTGAGATTTCAAAGTAAATATAATAATAAAGTCTTGGAATTTTTTTTATAGAAAAAATGCTACTATCGTTTTTCGGTTGCAGAAAAATAAATTTTACTGATTAGATGTATTGAGTAATGGTAGTCGAAAAGTGCTATAGATCCTTTCTTTTAAACTTTTTAACAGAGATCATTAGCGGGAAGATGACCCAGATAATTAATCCTACAAATGATATTAATATCCCAGTATTATTTCCGAAGAATTCACGAAAGATCGCGCCTGTGTAACCCATAAGGGCTGAAATATCCATTTGTAATAAAATCTGAATTCTGCCGAGATCTATAGGATTTAAAAAACTCATAACGATCATCGCATTCTCTAATGGGTAATCCTGGAATTGAAATAGGAAAAACAAAACCAATGCGTCAAAGATGAGAGAAAAATAGAGCCATAATAAAATAGAAAGACCAATACCTTTCGCTTTATCACGGCTGAAACTTGCAGCCAGCATAGCTATACTTACAAATACCACACTTAAAAACAATCCCATACCAATCATCATAAATCCTGTAGAGTCGGCATGGTAAAGTAATATCGGAATTCCCGCGCCGATGAAAAATGCAAGGGCTAAAGAGGAAGATAGTCCCAAAAAGAGGCTGAACCATATCGTTCTTCTTTTCAAAGGCTGACTTACCAATAATTCTATAAACTCAGCGCTGTTATAAATATATATTG
>JBDTIZ010000015.1:0-6464 GCA_039936115.1 Gammaproteobacteria bacterium | reverse complement strand
CTTGCGTATTGTTACCCCGCACTTGTTGCGGGGTCTGGAATCAAAATCATAAAAAAGTCATTAAAAATGCATTTTTATTATTGAAAGCCCGGACCCCGCAACAAGTGCGGGGTGACAGTGGTGCAAGGTGCGGAGCGACAGCGGCGCAAGGTGCGGCGGGTCACAGTGGTGCAAAGTGCGGATGGCAGCGTACGATGAGTATAGACGCTACCCAATAATTGCGCGTAGAATCATTTATCGCAAAAACACACACGGACACTATGAAAGCAAAATTGAAAGTGATTCAAGGCGACATCACCCATTTACCGGTAGATGTCATCGTGAATGCTGCAAATACTTCGCTCTTGGGCGGATGCGGAGTTGACGGCGCAATTCATCGCGCTGCGGGACCAGACCTACTGGAAGAATGCAAAAAGCTGGGCGGATGCGGAACTGGTCAAGCCAAATTAACTAAAGCGTATGGTTTGCCTGCGCAATATATTATTCATGCGGTTGGGCCAGTTTGGCGTGGCGGCAGCAAAGGTGAGCCGCAACTTCTTGCCTCTTGCTATGAAAACAGTTTAAAAATAGCACGCAACTCCGGCGCCAAAACGATTGCCTTTCCAGCCATTAGTTGCGGAATTTATGGTTATCCCATTTCACAGGCCGTTTCTATTGCCGTTCATGAAACAGCTAATTTTCTCGAACTTTATAATCAAATCGAGACCGTGTATTTCGTGTGTTTTGATGAACCCACTTTTGAAGCCTATCAGCAAGCAGTAAGCTCACTTCACTATGACTCATAATTACGATAGCTTGCATGTTATTAAAGATCCCGTGCATGACACCATGCAATTCACAACGACTGAAGATAATTGGATTAAACCTTTTATTGATAGCCCGAATTTTCAGCGTTTACGGCATATCAAACAACTTGGCATGGGCGATTATATTTTCCCAGGCGCTGTGCACACGCGATTTAATCATTGCCTAGGTTGTTGTTATGTGAGCAGTCAAATTGCAAAAAAAATTGGCCTCGCTGAAGAAGAACGTCAACTCGTGATGATTGCATGTTTGTTACATGACGTAGGTCACGGACCTTTTTCACACGCTTTTGAAGATGTGTTTTACAACAAATTAATTCGCCATGAAGCTTGGACACCTTTTTTTCTAGCCGATTATCGCACTGAGACATTCTTTAGAGACTATGAACAACGCAATCCACGCCACCCGTTAACGGAAGAAAAATTTATGATGATCGAAGGCATGATCATGCATAAATCCCGTGTAAAACATGTGTTAGCTGATATTGTTTCATCACAATTAGATGCTGATCGATTGGATTATTTACTGCGCGACAGTCATTTCTGCGGCGTAACATATGGTGAATTTGATTTTCGTTGGATGATCAATTCTATGATCATCTTGAAATCACAACAAGGCGAACGCTTAGGACTCACTTACAAAGGCGTTGGCGTTGTCGAGCATTATCTCATGGCGCGCCGTTTAATGATGCGAAACATTTATCATCATCACAAAAAATTAGCGTTGGAATTTTTCTTGATTCAATTGCTCTGCAGTTTAGCCGAAAGCCTAGAAAATCACGCGCCTTATGCTGAAATTAAAGCTACACGCTTGGGTAAGTTTTTATTAGCTGCTAATCATTTTAATCAAGCCGCGATGACAACTCCAAATGTAGAATCACTTAAACAACAGTTTCTGGAAGAAAATTTTAACGACTACAAAGAACTATGCGATTACGATGTCTTCTCTATCGTGCGGATGTTGGCACACACAAACAATCCCCATGCAGCAGCTCAGATTGCCAAACGTCTGCAGAATCGACATATGCCTAAAATCGTTCGACTAGATGATATTGATCTTGAAAGCGCTGAAAACGAAATTGCGAATTTTCGAGAAGCACACCAGCAGACCATTCAAAACTGGCAATTCGCATTAATTAAAACACCGCATCAAGCTTATTCGCTAGAAGATGATCCGATTTTGATAGCAACTGAGCAGGGCACCATTAAACCGCTGAATGAGATGTCGCTTATTATTAATGCTATATCGGATAAGGCTGAGCATACGGCTTTTTTGTGTATTGATAGTGAGATTGCTGGTGAGAACGCTGTTGTTGAATTTATTAAACATCTTACGCGGCAAGGGGCTGGAATTTCTGTACCAATAACATGATTTGTCGGGCGAAGCCCCCGCCCGCACAAATCAGTGATTTTTAACTGCGGTAGTGTATAATTCGTTCCTTTTAAATAAAATCAGCCGAGGTTCCTGTCAATGACATTGAGTATTGTGATTTTAGCAGCCGGTCTTGGCAAACGTATGCATTCAGCAGAGCCAAAAGTATTGCATCGCTTAGCAGGTAGCTCTCTTCTCGAACACGTTGTACATACCGCTGAAAAACTCAAACCGCAGGCACTGCCCATCATCATCTATGGTCACCAAGGCGAACTGGTTCGTCATCGGCTTGCCGATTTGAATGTCTCTTGGGTTTTGCAAAACCAACAATTAGGCACAGGCCATGCCGTACAACAAGCATTACCAACGTTGCCAAAATCCGGCCAAGTGTTAGTGCTTTATGGTGACGTTCCGCTCATCACGCTTGAAACATTAAAAAATCTTATTGCTAACACTCCCGAAAATTCGCTCGGAATAGTGACTGCCGAATTACCAGACCCCGCCGGTTTCGGACGCATTATTCGCAACACAAAAAATCAAATTACCGCAATCATTGAAGAAAAAGATGCGAGCGAGAAGCAGCGCGATATTAATGAAATTAATACGGGTATTTATCTTATTCCTGCAGCACTGTTACACCAGTGGCTGCCAACACTAACCAACACCAATGCTCAACAAGAATTTTATCTGACTGATCTGATTTCAATAGCGGTTGCCGAAAAAATTTCTATCGTCAGCATTCAACCAAAACACTTCGAAGAAATTTTAGGTGTGAATAATCGTTTGCAACTTGCCTGTCTTGAACGCTTTTATCAACAACAGATCGCTGAAAAATTAATGCTGCAAGGTGTCACGTTGCGTGATCCGCATCGTTTCGATGTGCGGGGCGACGTCAGCATAGGTCAAGATGTTGTGATTGATATCAATGTTATTTTAGAAGGCCATGTCAGCATTGGAAACGGCTGTAGCATTGGGCCTAATACTGTTTTACGTAATGTTGTTATTGGTGAAAACACTGAAATCAAAGCAAATTCGTTTATCGATGGCGCTGAAATTGCAGAGAGTTGCTCGATTGGGCCGTTTGCGCGCATTCGTCCAGGGACTATTTTGGCAAGCAAATCTCACATCGGTAATTTTGTTGAAATCAAAAATAGCATGATTGGCACTGCCAGCAAAATAAGCCATCTGAGCTACATCGGTGACAGCGAAATAGGTAATCAAGTTAATATAGGTGCCGGCACCATCACGTGCAATTATGATGGCGTTAACAAACATAAAACAACCATCGGGGATAATGTATTTGTAGGCTCCAACACAGAATTAATTGCGCCTGTTACCATTGGCGAAGGTGCCACTATTGGCGCTGGATCGACTATTACGCGTAACGCACCGGCACATCAACTCACTGTTTGCCGAGCATCGCAACGATCTATCGATAACTGGCAAAGACCGAAGAAAAAAGAAAAGGAACAATAATTATGTGCGGGATAGTAGGTGCAGTATCAGAACGTAACATCGAAAAAATTCTCATCGAAGGTTTAAAACGTTTAGAATATCGCGGCTATGATTCCGCGGGTCTTGCTGTCATTGAGAATGCTAAGCAATTACAACGATTGCGCGCAAAAGGTAAAGTACGCGAATTGGAACGCATATTGCTCGACTCACAATTGCATGGCGCAACAGGGATCGCGCACACACGCTGGGCAACGCACGGCGAACCGTCAGAGCTGAATGCGCATCCACTCACATCACATGATCAATTTGCTTTAGTCCATAATGGCATTATTGAAAATCACGATCTCTTGCGCAAAAACTTAATCGCCGAAGGTTACCAATTTAGCTCAGAAACAGATTCCGAAACCGTTGTGCATTTACTCCATTTTCATTTTCAAAAAACCAAAGACTTAATGAAAGCCATCCAAAAAACCGTTACGGAACTTGAAGGTGCTTATGCGCTAGGTATTGTTTCATCGCATTCGCCAGGACATGTTTTTGCTGTGCGTCACGGCAGTCCGTTGGTCATAGGTCAAGGCATTGGCGAAAACTTTTTTGCCTCCGATCCACTGGCATTACTGCCTGTCACTAAGCAATTTGTTTATTTAGATGATGGCGATATCGCGGATGTGACTTGCCATTCCATTGAAATTTTCGCGGCAGATCAGAAACGTGCTGAACGTAAAATTCATAATCTTGAATTAAATTATGATGTCTCAGAACGTGGTGATTACCGCCATTACATGAGTAAAGAAATTTTTGAACAACCACAAGCGATCACGGCAAATCTTGAGGGTCGCATCACTAAAAAATCCGTGTTAGACACTGCATTTGGATTGCAATCCAAAGAGTTATTTAAACGTGTACAACATGTACAACTTGTTGCATGCGGCACCAGTTATCATGCCGCAATGGTTGCGCGTTACTGGATAGAATCGATTGCTGGTATTCCGTGCTCCGTTGAAGTAGCAAGCGAATATCGTTATCGTAAAACCGTCGTGCCGCAAAATAGTTTATTCGTCACGCTCTCGCAATCGGGTGAAACAGCTGACACATTGGCCGCATTACGGATGGCGAAAAAGAATGGTTTTCTCAGCACCCTTTCTATTTGCAATGTGCCTGAAAGTTCTTTAGTGCGCGAATCAGATTTTCATTTCATGACACGCGCAGGCGCTGAAATTGGTGTTGCCTCCACGAAAGCATTCACGACACAATTAACCGCTTTGTTATTACTCACTGTCGCATTAGGACAACAACACGGCTTACCCGCTGAGATTGAGAAACAGTTAGTGAATGAGTTGCAACACTTGCCTGCCATCATCAAAGCGACACTAGAACTCGATTCAGCGATTGCTCATCTTGCGCATAAATTTATTGATAAACATCATGCCTTATTTTTAGGTCGTGGCGCACTGTATCCGATTGCATTGGAAGGCGCGCTTAAACTAAAAGAAATTTCTTATATTCATGCGGAAGGATATCCTGCCGGTGAATTAAAACACGGGCCGTTAGCGCTAGTTGATAAGAACATGCCTGTCATTGCCATTGCACCCAACAATGAATTATTAGAGAAAATCAAATCAAACTTGCATGAAGTACGCGCACGTGGTGGCGAATTATTTGTTTTCACCGACAGTAAAATCGAAATTGCCAAATCAGAAAATAGTATTCACATCATTGAAATGCCTACAGTTGATCCGATATTAGCACCGATTGTTTATACGATTCCGATGCAGTTATTGGCTTATCATGTTGCTGTGTTGAAAGGAACCGATGTGGATCAACCTAGAAACCTAGCAAAATCGGTTACAGTGGAATAACAACGAATGATTATTTAATACAGGTTTTAAACATGTTTTCTACACGAGATAATACTTTTGATTTAATTCTTAATGAAATTGATGAGTCTTCAAATAGTCTTGCAGACGCTGATCTGTCAGGATTTGAGTTTAATATTCCTTATGTACCCGCTAACTACTGTGATGAGCCAAGCTTACCTCCACCATTTGCGCCATATATTCCGATTGTTAACAAGTCGGCAATTCCAGAAGCTACTACGCCAATTATAAATCCCCCGCCTTTTGTGACTCATCAACCCACAGAAACGCACTCTGAGAGCTCTGTCAGCACACGAAGAAGTACTCGCTTACAAACCAAGACACATAGATGGTCAGACCTCTTGGATAACAGCGATCAACCTGATGCCGAAAATATTAAAAAGAAAAGCAAAGCAGCAGAAGATGATAATGACGAATATACACCTCTATCTTCATCCACTCTAAGCTATAAATTATTACAAAAAGCGAGCGCCAAAGAACATTCAAATATGATCAATGGAAAACTGCCTACTGATGCGAGAGAATATAGGGATTTAAAATATTTTCATTACAAAGCAAAAAAGAAAAAGAAAGCTGAGAATTTTAATAAAGGCATTAAAATACCAAAATACAAATGTAGACAAGATGTAGCGAAAGCTCGTGTGCGTGTCAAAGGCCGGTTTATGTCAAAAACTGCGGAACTTAAAATTAAAAGTGAAGAAAAACATGAATCATCGCAGCAGCAAGATTTTTCGCCTTGCATGAGGATGAAGTAAAGTGGCGTGGAGCTCTATGTGATATAGCATACCGCCGTACCGCATCTAAACCCTTGTCACCATGCACTCTAAACCTCTGTCACCATGCACTCTAAACCTCTGTCACACCGCACTTTAAACCACCTTGTCACCCCGCACTTGTTGCGGGGTCTGGAATCAAAAACATAAAAAAGTCATTTAAAAAATAAAATGTATTTTTTAT
>JBDTIZ010000014.1:0-3110 GCA_039936115.1 Gammaproteobacteria bacterium | reverse complement strand
CGCCCCTACAAAAGCAAAAAAGTCTACACAACGCCGGGTATCCAGTCGATTGACGACGATACACATATATCGTTTTATGGGTTAAAAGAGCTTCTTACTTACACACCATGTCTTGACCACAACAAGTTGGTGATTTAATCATCCCACAACCTTTAGGACATTTAGCCACCGAAACACTGTCTCCGGTTTCTTTAGTCACTGTATCTTTAACCAAATCCGAATTACATTTAGTGCATTTTAATCCTTTAACACCCATTCCACATCCTCGACCTGGTCAAATCAATGCTTGGGATAATGAGGACTTTGTCAAAGCTGTAAAAGCAACGGGACGGAAAAAATTACTGATTGCCGGAATTGTAACAGACGTTTGTGTAGCATTTCCGACTCTGTCTGCGCTGAGTGAAGGATTCGAAGTGTATGTTGTTGCTGATGCTTCCGGTACATTTAGTCACTCCGTTCGAGATGCAGCATTGATTCGTATGGCAAATGCAGGTGCGGTTATCACAACGTGGTTCGCAGTCGCTTGTGAACTGCAACGTGATTGGCGAAACGACGCAGAAGGTTTGGCAAAATTATTTGCCAAACATATCGTTCCCTATGAAAGTTTAATGACTAGCTATAATAATAAAACTTAATGTAAGCATTTATTTTGAGTTTCACGTGTAGATTTAAATTTTTCTTGAATCACAAATTTATATTGCATTGACATTATAATTTTTCTTCATTTGCGGATAGGGCGAATTTACTCGATCTTTATAACCTTTAGGCAATTCATAAGAAAAAAGCAAAAAGCTTCCGTGTTTGAGTTTAAATGGGTCACTAGCAATTAGTTTCTCTTCAGGCGTCGATTGTTCTGGTTTATTGATTTTTTCATAAAACCTACCAATTCTTTCTAAACGTTCCTTTTCTTTTAAACAATAATCTTGCATTCGCATAATATTCTCATAAATTGGATTAGCCGGTAGAAACAATCCTGAACGAGAATTGACTGGATAACGTGCCCATTCATTCCACATTTGACTCCACTTATTCGCAAACCCTGTCAGCGTGGCTAACAAATTTAATTTGTCTTCTAGTTTGATCGCTAACTTGGAACGAGCTTCATCATAGGTTAGTTTCGCGGCATCTATTTTTTTTGATAGGTAATCGTCTCTTGCTCTAAAAGATTGATCTTGAGTTAGGTGCCAAGACTCGTAATTTTTTGCCACACGTGCTTTTAACATTATGAGTAACGGTAAAAGAGGTGCTTTGCTTTCCGATCTTTCATTCCAATATCGCTTGATCATTTCTGATATATATTGTGTTAATTCATTGCGGTAACTTCCAGAGGGAACCTCGGCGAATTGTTCCCATAATTCCAAAAGTCTCACATAGCTAGGTTCAGTGGAAAGATCATGTTTGCTGGCTTCGGCTTTAATGAGATTTGTATAAGTGGCAAACTCTCTAACCGATTTAGGCACAGAAAAAAGTGAGTGTGACCATCCACTGTTGGATTCATCGATATACATTTCCCAATCATAGACTTGTTCTTGAGTCATGATTTTCTCTTTTACGCAATCCGCAAATGTAATCCTTAACCTTGGTGTAGTCATGTCATTCTCGTAGCGATTGTAAACCACAAGTGTACCCTTCTTTTCATGACGTGCGTAAGTGATTTATCATTGATGGCTCGATGACATTTGTTAATTTTGAAATCAAATGAAGCTTTTATTTGATCGGCCTGAGGCCTCGATATGCAATGGTTATCTCTTCGATAGGAAGGGCGAACACATAGATTCGCCTCTACGCAAGACTGGTTTGGTATGCTTAACGATCAATAAATTTCAAATGCTCTGTTGAATAACGTAATCCAGCAATAGAGTCGGGCGGTAATGCTGAATCCAGAATTTCTATTTCCTCTGCCGTCAAATGAACATCCGTTGCGCTACAATTTTCTTCTAGATATTTTTGATGTTTTGTTCCTGGAATTGGAACGATATTTTTACCTTTATACAACAGCCAAGCCAATGCAATTTGACCTGACGTTATTTTTTTTTGTTTTGCAAGAGAGTGTACAATCTCAGCAGTTCGCATATTGTCATCGTAGTTTTTTCCCTGAAAGCGTGGATCAAGTCGTCGATAATCAGTTTCAGGATAGTCTTCTGCTCGCTTTGCTGTGCCTGTTAAAAATCCTCTTCCTAGCGGTGAAAATGGAACAAGACCAATGCCGAGCTCCTGCAAAAGTGGAAGGATGTTTTGTTCTAAATTACGCTCCCAAAGTGAATACTCGCTTTGTAAGGCAGAAATCGGATGCACTGCATGCGCTCTTCGAATCGTTTCTTCTCCTGCTTCAGAAAGACCCAGAAAACGAACTTTTCCAGCACGTACCAAATCAGCCATCACCCCTATCACTTCTTCGATTGGAATCGTCGGATCAACGCGATGCTGATAAAGTAAATCAATATGATTCACACCTAGCCGCTTCAATGAACCTTCAACTGCATGTTTGATATTGTCTGGATGGCTGTTCACCCCGGTGATTTTGCCATTACCCATAGTAAAACCGAATTTTGTTGCGATAATGACTCTATCACGATGCGTTACCAGTGCGCTGCCAAGTAATTCTTCGTTAGTATAAGGACCATAGACTTCCGCTGTATCAAAAAAAGTTACGCCTAAGTCAATTGCTCGATGAATTGTTGCTATCGATTCTGCATCATTAGGAACGCCATACGATTGACTCATTCCCATGCATCCTAAACCTAATTCAGAAACAACAAGGCCCTGTTGGCCCAGGTTACGTTTTTTTAGCATTTTATAAGTGTCCCAGTTATCTAGATAAAATCACAGTATTTTGACGAAGCAGTATATAGCATTAATTAAAAATTTAAATATTATCCTATATTTTATTTTGCACCAATTCTAAAAGAAATTTCTCACATTGTTTAAGTTGTTCAAGCATTATGTATTCATCTGCACGATGTGCTTGTTCAATACTACCAGGTCCACACACTATGGTTGGAATGTCATCTTGTTGAAATAAACCCGCTTCTGTTGCATAAGCCACTTTGAAAATTTCGTGTTCGTTTGTCAATGCTCGAATGATTTTGGTAATAGTGGCTTGTTCTGAT
>JBDTIZ010000013.1:0-15667 GCA_039936115.1 Gammaproteobacteria bacterium | reverse complement strand
TTCTTTGCCTATATTGGTTTTGATGCTGTTTCCACAGCCGCTGAAGAAACAGCGCGACCCGAACGTGATTTGCCTATCGGCATTATTGCATCCCTGTTAATTTGCACTGTAGTTTATATTTTAGTTTCTGGCATTTTAACTGGCATTATGTATTTTCCTGAACTCAACGTGAATTCACCTGTTGCATTTTCATTAATGAAACTCAGTTTCCATTTCGCGGGTGAAGTCGTTGCAATTGGTGCAATTGCCGGTTTAACCACAGCGATTTTGGCCATGTATTACGGGTTTACTCGCGTATATTTGGCGATGGCGCGTGATGGTTTATTACCGCAAACATTTGTCAAAATTCATCAAAAAAGCCGTTCCCCGCGCCAATTAGTCTGGTTTATTGGCGTAATTATGGCATTTATTGCTGGGTTTTTCCCCATCAGCCAAATTGCCAATCTCGTAAATATTGGTACCTTAGCGGCTTTTGTTGCAGTCTGTGGTAGTGTTATCATTCTGCGTTTTACCAAACCTGATATGCCTAGGCCATTTAAAACACCATTCAGCCCACTCTTTCCTCTGATGGGAATTGTGTTATGTATTTACCTGATGAGTACTTTGCCGCGCATCACTTGGATCAGCTTTGGTATATGGACTTTAGCTGGATTAGTAATTTATTTTGGCTATAGTCGATTTAATAGCGTTGTTGGTAATAAGACAATGCAAACTGCTAATGTTTGAATAGATGGATGACACATGGAGACAACCGAGACACATTTTTCTTCACAGCTTCGCGGCACCTTGCTAGTCACACTCTCTGGATTGTTATATGGATTCATGGGTTATTTCGGCACTCAACTTCTGCATGAACATTTCAGTGTGTTTTCTATGCTGTTTTGGCGGTTTTTTATCGCTATGCTATGGGTACTAGCCACTGCTCTCTGGATGAGAAAAAATATTTTCAAAAATCTAGGTAAACGATCAACCTTGATTCGCACGCTGCTGTTAAGTGCTGCAAGCTATAGTGGTGCGCCTGCCTGTTTTTTTCTCGCAAGCCAATACACAGGCACAGGTGTAGCAATGGTTATTTTCTTTTGCTTCCCGGTGTTTGTGACATTATTCGCATGGGCAACAACAAACTGGCAAATGAATCGATTTGCTGCAAGCTCGTTATTCGCGATTATTCTTGGTTTAATCCTATTAAAAGGTCACGGCTCACACGCATTGAATTTATCCGGGATTTTTCTCGCCATTTTATCCGGCCTAAGCTATGCGGTGTATGTGTTTAGCAGTAAATATAATAGTAAACAAAACATTGATTCACATTTACTGACGTTTCTTGTTTGCTTCGGAAGTTCGCTCATCTTTCTTTTGATTTCCTGCGCAACTAATACTTTTAATGTACCGCACTCATGGCATGCTTGGGTTTATACTTGTACGCTTGGCATTGTGGTCACTGGGATACCGATCCAATTATTGCTAGATGGCATTAAACACGTTAGTCATATCAAAGCATCTATACTTTCGGTCTTAGAACCCGTAGTGACTCTTCTAGTTGGCGTCGCATTGTTGAATGAATCTATGTCGTCTGTTCAAGCGGTTGGTGTCATGGTAGTGTTGCTCGGCGCTATTTTGATTCAATTCGAAAGGCAATGAGCAATAACTTACCATATTTTTATTTTGTAGGGGCGAACCTATGTGTTCGCCCTCTTAACCGACGTAATATTTTTTCCTTGAACCGCAAGACGAACACCTAGCTTCACTCTTACCTATGTTATTCTAAAAGCATCAGCTTGCGATAAGCGACGGTGAAACCATGCCAAGATCACGTCCAAATCCAGAAACACTCTTAGAACAAGCCGACGAGGAAGAGCGCCTACAAAAAAAAGGAAAATTAAAAATCTTTTTTGGCGCAGCGCCTGGCGTGGGTAAAACATACTCCATGTTAACGGAAGCTTTATCGAAACTCACCGGCGGTTTAGATGTTGTCATTGGTGTTGTTGAATCACACGGCCGCAAAGATATTGAAATTCTCATCGAGAAATTTGAAGCCATATTGCGCTGTAATATCGAATACCGAAACAAACAATTGCAAGAATTTGATTTAGAAGCTGCCATTAAACGCCATCCCACGCTCATTATGGTGGATGAAATGGCACACACAAATATAGCCGGCGTCATGCATACAAAACGTTGGCAAGATATTAAGGAACTGCTTGAGCGCGGCATTGATGTCTATACCACATTGAATGTGCAACACATTGAAAGTTTGAATGATGTTATTAAGCAAATCACAGGCGTGATTGTGCATGAGACTGTGCCAGATTCGATTCTTGAATTGGCAGATTCCATTGAGTTAGTTGATCTGCCGCCCGAAGATTTATTGAAACGCTTGGAAGATGGTAAAATATACATTCCTGCACAAGCTGAATTAGCGTTGCAACATTTTTTCCGCAAAGCAAATCTTTCCGCACTACGCGAGCTTGCTTTACGCTTCACCGCTGAACGGGTTAATCAACAAGTACAAACTGCACGCCGTGATATCTCTGAACAAAAAATCTGGCCGACCAGCGAACGACTTTTAGTCTGTATCGATCACAGCACTTTTTCAATTAAACTTATTCGTACTGCGCGTAGAATGGCTACCAGTTTACAAGCAGAATGGCTAGTCATTTATGTTGATTCTGCCCATAACCAAATGAGTGAAGTAGAACGACAAATTGCGATTGAAAATTTACGCTTTGCCAAAGAATTAGGCGCTGAAACATCCATTTTAAGTGGCGATGACTTAGTCAAAGAAATTATAGAATTCTCGCACATCAATAATATCACTAAAATAATAATCGGTAAAAAAATCCGGCCTCGCTGGCGAGATATGTTATTTAGCAATTTATCGGATGAAATCGTCAGAGCAAGCAACAGTATCGACGTATACATTATTACAGGTGAAGCCGATGAATTTAAAATAAAAAGCTCCACTTTTGTATCGAAGCAACCATTTCTTTGGCTTGAATATTTATACGGCATTATCACTGTAGGTGTCTGCACACTCATTAATTACTTTTCTTACCCATTTCTGCTACCAACCAATTTAGTTTTGATTTATTTGCTTGGCGTTGTATTTATGGCAGCACGTGGACAACTAGGGCCATCGATTATGACGGCCCTCGTAAGCTTAATGACATATGCTCTGCTATTCGTTCCTGTTGCCTTAAGCTTCACTATTTCTGACGCGCATTATCTCATTACATTTTTAGTGATGTTGCTGATTACAGAACTGATCACGCATTTAACGATGACTGCGAAAAAACAATCCGAATCCACACGTCTTCAAGAACGCAGAACTGCCGCACTCTATCGTCTGAATCGAGAATTAGCGAGTCATCGTGGTACGGATCGATTACTTCAGATTGCCGTAAATCATATTTCAGACGTCTTTGATTGTGATGTATTAGTTTTGCTACCTGGCAGCAGTGGACATTTGATGGTACGTTCAAATGAAAATCAAGAACTGGATGTTAAAGAACGCAGTATTGCTCAATGGTCTTATGATCTTGGTCAGATGGCGGGGCTTGGCACAACAACCTTGCCATCTTCAAAATCTTTATATTATCCCATGCAAGGAACATCTGACAAAATCGCAGTCCTTAGGATTCAACCTAAAAATCCAGATAAATTTATTGCGCCAGAACAATTACATTTGCTAGAAACAATTATTCGCCAGGTGATTTTGGCTATTGAAGTCGATAGGCTGCAAGAAGAAGTGAAAAAATCTCAGATTGAAATTGAAGTAAAAGGGTTACGCAGTATCTTATTAAGTTCGATAGCACGTGAATTACAAATTCCATTAGCTGATATTCAATCGCTGCTCAAGCATTTAATTGATGACTTGGATAAGATTCAAATGGCTGAGCCCGCGCAAAACATTCAACTCTATTCTGATCAGCTGAATCGTCTCATCGAACATTTTTTACAAACATTACAACTTGAAGCGGGCGTCATTGAACTAAAAACCGAACCTCATGCCCTGGAAAAAATCATCAATTCTGCACTTATCAAGGTTAAAAAAATAGCCAATGAAAAACCTATTATTTTGCATTTTGATAGTGAGTTACCTACAATTCAATGTGATAAAACGTTGCTAGTCAGAGCGTTAATTAATTTAATTGAAAATGCCATCAAATACACTCCCACAAATACACCATTAGATATTTCAGCAAAATTAAACGACAAATTTATAGAAATCAGTGTCGCCGACCAAGGCCAAGGGATTGGCAGTGAAGATCTTGAGAAAATTTTTGAAAAATTTTATCGTGGCCAGAATCCGCCAAAAAGCACCGGTGCGGGTTTAGGATTATTTATCTGCCGCAGTATAATCCAAATGCACGGTGGACGTATTTGGGTTGAACCTCGTGTGAATGGTGGGTCGATTTTTAAATTTGTTTTGCCCATCTAAAGTCGCTGAAAGATTTGCGCCCATTATTCTTTAGACCGATACTGCCAAAATTTCGGCAAGAAATAACAACAAACTGCAACACTCACAACACAAAGTACACCACCTGATACAACTGATGCTGTCACACCAAAAGCCGCGGCAACTAAACCCGCTTCTGTATCACCCAGACGAGGTCCGCTCATATAGCTTATCATTTCAATACCCGCTAAACGCCCGCGCAAATGATTGGGTATAGTTTCATTCCACATAACCATACGAAAAATTCCACTGACAGCATCAGCACCGCCAGCAATTGCTAGAAAAAATACCGCTATTCCAAAATGTGTCGAAAAACCGAAGCCAATAATTGCAAGTCCCCAAACAGTCGCGGAGATAGCAACTGCTGCGCCATGCCGTTTGACACCTGTAGTCCAGCCACTAAAAAATGAAATAATGACCGCACCAATCGCGGGACCTGAATACAAGAGTCCTAGTACTTTAGCGCCACCAAATGAGGCCGCAATTGCAGGAAATAAAGCGGTCGGCATGCCGAAAATCATTGCAACAAAATCAACTAAATAAGTGCCAATTAATTCTTGTCTTGATATCGCATACCGATAACCTGTTTTAAGCGCAAGCCAAGTAGAATCATCATGACTTGCTGTTGGTTTTGGAATATTTTTCATTAAGCATAAAGCGAGTAATGAAATTAAAAAAGTGCTTAAATCAACAAGAAATGTAGTAAAAATTCCATAACTCGCTATTAGCACACCACCAATAGCTGGGCCAACAATCATAGCAATGCTGAATTTAAAATTTGATAATGCACCGACAGATGCTAAATCTGACTTATCTACAATTTGTTGTGTAATACTTTCTAACGCGGGTCTATGTAAACCATTCACGCCAGACATTATCGATGCCACTAAAAAAATTACCCAAATATGGGGTGTGGGTAATAACGCATTGAGTGCGAGCAATAGGCAGCCGATAGCCAACAAGGATTCCGTGATTAATAACAACATACGTCTATGATAACGATCAGCAAATACACCACCGATTAACGCTGTGACAAGCAACGGTAGCAATTGAAATAATCCAAGCAATCCGACGATTAATGTAGAGTGGGTTTCATGATAAATCTGATAGGGTAAGGCAACACCTGTAATCATCGTACCCATGAACGAAATAACCTGACCGATGAACAAGAATCCGTAGTTACGATTGCGAAATAAAATTGAAAAGCTGACTAGGAACTTCATTATTATTATCCGGGTATTTGTTGAGAAGCGTTGATAGGTTAACGCAGATGCTTGTAAAAAAAAAGTGGTTATTCTCAAAACTAAGATGCCCCTCCCAAGGGAGAGAAGGGGCATCTTAGTTTTGCCTACAAGAAAATGTAAATAAAGAAAAATTACTCAACACCTTCACGCGTCAACCGATAAATCAATATCGCTGCACGCTGCGTGCAAATCGGCAGAGAATCAAGTTCAAGTTTTTCATGTGTAGAATGCGCACCATAACCAACAGGCCCTAACCCCGCCAAATTAGCAGGTACAATATTTGCAACAAATGAAATATCTCCCGCGCCACGAGCACCTGGATCCAATGGCTTTACAGCGCCATAACCCATAGCTTGACTAACCTCACTCAGCTTTTTTAATAAATCGTAATTATTTTTAGTTGGCATCATGGGTGGAATTCCATTTAGAAAACTAATTTTAGCCAACGTACCCGCCAAATGCTTTTTCACTATTTTTTGGATGCGTATTTCTGCCTGTTTCTTCTGAGCGAGAGTCAAAAATCGTAAGTCACCATGAACCATAGCTCGTTCTGCAATGACATTCGCTTTACCCGTTGTTGATCCATGTGAATTTTTTAGATCATAATCAATTGATGTACCACCCAGCACAAGACCAGGATTTATTGATAAATATTTTTCAGTGCTAAGTGTGGAACGCAGTGAATTAAGGATTCTTGCTAATTCGTAAATTGCACCATCACCTGCTCTTTTTTTAAATATTTCTGACGAATGTGCTTGAATTCCACTTGTCTCTAAAGTCCACATTTCAATGCCGCGCCGCGCTATAGTCGCTGTCCCTAGATTGAATGCCATTTCAAAATCTAATGCGACATCATTTTCTTTTGCGAGTTTAATTAAAGGCGCGCGCGAAATTGAGGTGGGTTTTCCTGAGTCTTCTTCATCACCTGTTAAGATAACAGTTATGTTAGCATTATCTAGCGCATGAGCTGCTTGCAGTGCTTTCAGCGCAAATAAAATGACAACATCACCGCCTTTCATATCCACCACGCCAGGGCCGCTTGCTGTATTAACATGACGAATAAATTGTTGGAAGGTACTTGCTTTCGGAAACACAGTATCTAGATGCCCAATTAGTAATACACGTTTACCGGTTGTTCCTTTGTGATAAGCAATCAATGTCCCAGCTCGTTGCAACGATTTAGGTTCTTCTATCCATTGAGTTTCAAATCCAAGCTGTTTGAATTTCTGATTTAATATTTCACCAACCTGAACAACACCTGAAATATTATTTGTTCCACTATTAATATTCACTATTTTTTCAAGCAGAGATAATTGTTCCACTTGCTGCGTTGATGCAAAATGTTTGATTTGAGTTTCAATTGTCGACAATGAGTTAGCCATACAATTTTCTGTGATGAGGGTGAACATCAAGCAAAATAATAAAATGAAAAATTGATACATACTGTTTCTCACTGATTCGCTATCCAACCAAGAATGTTCATGCTTTAATTCCTTTTTATTCGTTATTATTGTCATGCCAACTTTCGCTGGCATAACAGAATTTCATCTAATCTTAGTATCGTACCCATAATTTTTCAAAAGACGTAAAAAATTTCTGCCTTCTTCACTATGATCTTCGAAACAATAGGATTTAATATAGTTTTGTAACACGTGTTCGTATTGCGGCAACGTTAAAACAGACAAAATCGATTCCGCACGCTCACTATCGGCCGGACTTGCGCCACCACAACTTTGAAACAGTATCGCGGCAAGTATTTCAGCTTTGGTAGCTTTTCGTATACTGTTCGATGTTTTAAAACTTTGAATGCAAAATTGCAACGAACGATCTTTATTCCATTCACGCCATTGATTGAAAAAATTCAATGCCAAATTTTTATAACGAGAAATATTACCCGTGAAATCTTCGACTTGACTAAATAACAAGAAAAATAACGCAGGAATACAGGCTTCAACGTTAGCCCAAGAACAATTACCGCTGATTTGAGCACTGACTTTCAATTCAGTCACCGGTACGAGCTCCAATACAGTTTCCATATGCGTATTAATAAAATCATCTGATTGCTTGTCAAAGACCAGGCGTTGAATAAAATCACTGTTCATTACCTTAGGCCGATTCATTTGATACACCATAATATTATCAAATAATCGACTGTCCTCACGACGATCGCATTTTACTAAAATATTTCCAAATTTGATTAATGTAATCGCATGGCCTTCATAACCAATTGGAATAATGAATGGCTCTTGTTGAATAAGCGCGTGAATTTCGTCTTGATGTTTTTTAGTATTAACTCGGTACTGTTGAAATTTAATTAATTTGGCAGCGCGAGCAATAACATCAATAATCACACGTGTTAAATCCGCATAACGTCGCAATTGTCTAGCCGCAAAGTGATTTTCAAATTGTGCTAACGATTCACCAATAATAGCTAAACTAAATTCAAGATAAAAACCTTCAAAATCAACTTCCACAAAATTATTATTAGGATCAACAATATTTGCAGAGCCAACTAATTCAAACATGTGGCCTAGTAATTTTGTATTAATATAATCTTGTGCAAAACTCAAATTTGCACCGTACTTAATTAATAATTTTTTGATTTCAGTTTGTTGGCGTAATAATGGCATGGTCAAAACAGGCTGGCCGGAAAAATTATATGCGTTTGGATTTGCACGATGTTGTAACAATAATTCTGCAAGTCGCACATTATTATTTTCAGCAGCCCAATGCAATGCCGTTCCGCCTAACATATCCTGCGTATTTGGCGCTGCATGATAATTCACTAACAGGTTGGCTATTTCAAAATTATCAGCGATTGCGGCTTCAATTAACGGTGTAAATCCATATTCGTCAATTTGATTTACATCAACGCCATATTGCAGCATAGCTTTCACTGCATCAGTGTTTTCTTCAATGATAGTATCTGCGAGTGATTGCATAATTAGTAAGGTCGTGGTTTAGGATTAAATTTAGGTGCGTTCTGGTAGCGTAGTTCGTTTCGTAACTCATTACGATTTTCCAACTCATCACGTTGTTCTTTGTTGGTATCTGCTATATTTTCTGAAGGGAGGCCCGTAACTTGACGATCTACTCCGCTGAATTGCGCTTTACTGCTAATCGGATGTTTTTTATATGGCGAATAACGTCCACCACCGCTGCCATAGCCTAAGCCTGTTCGGTTTTGCGCTTTACTCCCTTGTTGTTTTAACGCATTGCGTTCTTTGCGTAAGATTTTTTGTTTATCAACACGTGCTTTGTGCAATTCCCTATGTACAGCCAGTAATCGCTTGATTTCCGATGGCGGCAACGCATCATCGCGTGGATCAATCGACATTGCATCTTTAAAGCGAAACCCAATCTCACCCGCAACACCACCCGCGCCAGTCTCTCCACCTTGACTGTCGTCTTCGTCTTGGATAATTTTCTTATTCTTTTCATCATCAAATGCCATAAATGGGCCTATTGTTAGTTTGGTGATTCTTTATTAATTATAGCAATTTTTGTTGGTTTTTTAACAGGTTATTTAATCTAAAATCTGACAAAATATCCCTTTTATCGATTGAAATCAAAACAGATGCCAAATTGACTGGATCCCGCAGACAAGCCGCGGGACAACAGCAGATGGAGAGAATACTAATTTTTATAGGGTCACATTCTTCTAGAAGTAGAAGCCGTCGTCCTGTGGCTTGTCCGGGATCCAGTCAACTGGGCGTCAGTTTTTATTTGTAAAGTGGCCACAAGCCACAACATTTGCATTGCAATCCTGGTTATATCATAATCCCAATCGCGTAATTTTTAATTAAAGGCGAACACTATGGAAAGTGTAAGTACAGCAAAACGGTATTATTTTATCTTCATCGCTGCAATTGCAGCCATTGCTGGAATATTATTTGGTTATGATACCGGCGTTGTCTCTGGTGCAATTTTATTTATTAATGACGAATTTATTTTAACACCCCAAACCAATGGCCTCGTTGTCAGCGCTGTCTTGTTTGGTGCGTTGATAGGTGCACTCTTCAGCGGTCGGTTGGCCGATCATTTAGGCCGCAAAAATTTACTGTTGCTAGATGCAATTATTTTTATCTTAGGAACGTTAGCAACTGCTCTTGGTAGCACGATTAGTTTGATTATTATCGGTCGTATAATTGTTGGCATTGCAATTGGAATTGCATCATATGTTTCGCCACTTTATATTTCCGAAATTTCTCCGGCTAAATATCGCGGTGCATTAGTTTCCTTAAATCAACTCGCCGTAACCTTAGGCATATTGCTCTCATATATCGTAGATTATTATTTTGCTCCGCAGGGTGAATGGCGATTTATGTTTGCAGCAGGTGTAGTTCCTGCCGCTGCATTTTTCTTTGGATTACTTTTTCTACCCGATAGTCCGCGCTTTATTGCTGCAAAAGGACAAACTGAAAAAGCACTCGCTGTTTTGACGCGAATTTATCTAAATCCACAACAAGCTCAACATGAATTATCTGCTATTCAAACAACGCTTCAGCACCAATCGGGCAACTGGAAACAATTATTTTCGCCATTGATACGCTCGACGTTGACAATCGGAATTGGTCTTGCGATTTTGCAACAAGTCACGGGGATAAATACGATTATTTATTACGCGCCAACTATTTTTAAACTCGCAGGATTTGAAAGTGCAGCTTCTGCCATTTTGGCTACCATGGGAGTGGGTGTGGTGTTTGTGTTATTTACAGTCATCGCATTGCCTTTAATTGATACCTTAGGTCGTCGACCGTTATTATTAATTGGCTTGGCTGGAATGGCCGTTAGTTTGTTAGCACTCAGTTTTGCTTTTTCATATCCTACGCATTCGGCTTTATTGAAGTGGACCGCAATGAGTAGCATGTTGTTATACATTGCATGTTTTGCATTTAGTCTAGGGCCCATTATGTGGCTGATGATTGCTGAAATTTATCCGTTAAAAGTGCGCGGGCTAGGATCTAGTTTAGCAACAGCCGCTAACTGGGGGAGTAATATGTTTGTTGCAATAACATTTTTAACGTTGATTCAATTTTTTGGCGCAAGTGGAACATTTTTTATTTATAGTCTGATTAGTTTAGTTGGGATATTTTTCATTTATTATCTTGTTCCTGAAACAAAACATGTCACTCTCGAACAAATTGAAGCACATTTACAAACTGGATTATCTTTTCGAAAACTTGGGGCTATGCATCTAGTGACACAAACGGATGAAGGATAATTTATGTATTTGGGGATTGATCTTGGCACATCTAGCATCAAACTGATTTTACTAGATGAGCAACAAAACATTCTTGCCCAACATTCAGAACCTTTATCGATTTCTCACCCCAAACCACTCTGGTCTGAACAAAATCCAGATGAATGGTGGCAAGCAACCTGTCGTGGTGTACAGCAACTTAAAAAACATTACAACACAGCTTTTTCTGCATTAAAAGCGATTGGACTTGCGGGCCAACAACATGGCGCAACATTATTAAATGCATCTGATGATATTCTTCGTCCTGCGATGTTGTGGAATGATGGGCGTGCGTTTGCTGAATGCAAAACACTCGCTGCAAAAATAGCTAGCCATGCTAAAATTACCGGCAATCGAATTATGCCGGGATTTACTGCGCCGAAAATTGTTTGGGTTGCAAAGCATGAGCCTGATATTTTCAAACAACTTGCCAAAGTTTTATTGCCAAAAGATTTTTTGCGGCTAAAAATTACCGGTGAATATGCAACTGATATGTCAGATGCCGCAGGTACCATGTGGTTGGACACTTATGCGCGTGACTGGTCTGATGACATGTTAAATGCTTGTGGCTTAACTAGAAAACACATGCCAACATTATTTGAAGGTTCTGATATTACTGGAACCGTGACAGCAGACATTGCATCCTCTTGGGGTATTTCACCGCAAACTATGGTCGTCGGTGGTGCGGGTGATAATCCGGCAGGCGCAATAAGTGTTAACGTCATTCAATCGGGTAGTGCATTTTTATCATTAGGTACTTCCGGTGTTTTTTTTGTTGCGAGCGATACGTATCAAGCTAATCCAAAAGATGGTTTACATACGTTTTGCCATTGCATACCTGATTATTGGCACCATATGTCAGTGCATTTAAGCTCTGCTAGTTGTGTCAGTTGGCTTGCTGCCACGCTAAATGAATCTGATGCTAATCGATTAATGGCTGAAGTAGTTCTGGACATCGATTCCAAATCATCTGTTATTTTTTTACCTTATTTATCAGGTGAAAGAACACCTCATAATAATCCGCACGCACAAGCCGTTTTTTTTGGCATGACACATGCGACTACACGTGCTGATTTAACTCGCGCGGTGTTAGAAGGTGTTGCTTTTGCATTTGCCGATGGACAAGATGCTATTACGCAAGCCGGCATTAAAATTAACGATGTTTCCGTCGTCGGTGGCGGTTCACAAAATGTAGTCTGGGGTGATATTTTAGCGAGTGTATTGCAACGACCGTTAATCTATCGCAGCAATCGAGATATAGGCGCTGCACTTGGTGCTGCGCGCTTGGCTTGGCTCGGTATCAATCGCTGCGACCCACAATCTGCATTCGTTAGTCCGCCTATTGAAAAAATCATTGAACCTAATACTGAAAAAATAGATTTTTATGCTGAAAAAAGACAAAAGTTTCAAAAGTTATATCATTGCGTTGAAGACTTATTTGTTTAACCTACATTCTAATAATGGCGAGATAAAATTATGAAATATTTTTTTGAAAATATAAAAACGATTCAATTTGAAGGCAAACATTCCACAAACCCTTTAGCATATCGCTATTATAATCCACAGCAAGTTGTTTTAGGCAAAACGATGGCGGAACATTTGCGTCTTGCAATTTGTTTTTGGCACACGTTTTGTTGGTCGGGTCATGATATCTTTGGTGATCGCACGTTTGATCGTCCTTGGCAACGTGATGAATCAAGTCCGATGAAACTTGCTGAAATTCGAGCGCAAGCTGCTTTCGAATTTGTGGAAAAACTGGGTTTAAATTATTTTACTTTTCATGATCGTGATGTCGCACCAGAAGGCAATACACTCCACGAAACACAAAAAAATCTTAGTATTATTGCAGAAAAACTAGCAGAACACATGGAGCATACGGGCATAAAATTATTATGGGGAACTGCGAATTTATTTGGTCACCGTCGTTATTTAGCTGGCGCTGCAACGAACCCAAATCCAGAAGTATTTTCTTATGCTGTCGCACAAGTCAAACAAGCCTTGGACATTACACATCAACTGAAGGGTGAAAATTATGTCTTGTGGGGAGGTCGCGAAGGCTATGACACATTATTAAATACCAATTTAAAACAGGAATTTGAACAGCTTGCAAAATTTCTAACATTGCTTGTGGACTACAAACACAAAATAGGTTTCAAAGGTACACTCTTAATCGAGCCTAAACCTTGTGAGCCCACTAAACATCAATATGATTATGATACGGCGACAGTGTTAGCATTTTTACAGCGTTATGGTTTAGAAAATGAATTCAAAGTAAATATAGAAGCAAATCATGCAACACTTGCTGGCCATACTTTTCCACATGAAGTCGCTTATGCTTTTGCCAATAATATTTTTGGCAGCATTGATGCAAATCAGGGTGATCCACAATTGGGATGGGACACGGATCAATTTCCAACGCACCTAAGTGAAATTGTACAAGTGTTATATTTAATTTTAAAAAATGGTGGCTTTACCACAGGTGGTTTTAATTTTGATACGAAATTAAGACGACAAAGTATCGATCTAATGGACATGTTTTATGGACATATTAGCGGAATCGATACATTGGCGCGTGGATTATTAATCGCTGCGAATTTGGTCGAAACAGCTGAGTTAGACAATTTTATTCAAACTCGTTATGCCGCATGGCAAGCGCCGTATGGACAAACTATTTTGCAAGGTCAGACTGACTTTGAAAAAATCGCAGCACATGTGTTGCAACATGATATTAATCCTGAACCTGTTTCTGGTCGTCAGGAATTATTAGAAAATATTGTGAATAATACGTTGTAAGCATTATTTTAAATTGGAGTTTTGATTATGCTCAATAGACCAGATAGTGACTCTGATGACGAGTTTGTTTTTGTAAAAAATTATGATGGCACTGAGTCGGATGATGAACAGACAACAAAGCCTGAAGAATTAAACGAATTTAGTCCTGTACTTACAAAGACAGAAATTCAAGAGCAAGAACAAGGTCTAGAAATAAAAGATGAACAAGAGCATCATCAGAGTGATGAAGCACAAGTCTCATCTATTTCGGATAGTCCTTGTTCGTCAAATGCTGCTCCTATAGCTGAAATTGAAAATGTTAATAACTCGGCTCTAGAGTTAACCTGTTTTGAGCCTGCCGCACAAGAAAAAGAAAAAGTTGAGACTGGTGTTACATCAACTTTAACACTGCATTTTACTGACTCATCAGATGCACATACGAACAGGTCAGTTTTTACTAATTCATCTTTAAGCGATGGTATTGCATCGTTAGAAACAACAGCACCTTCAAACTCATCCCAAGCGCCATTACTTGCCGCTAGAAAAAGCCAATCGCCTTCCTACTCTGAGAAAAGCTCCGCACTATCGCCTCTCACACCGCCATCAAAAATAAATTGTTGCTGCGGCTGTGGTTCTATGACGATGTGCGCGAGTCCAGCCATTAAAGAGTCACAATCTTCTAGTTTTTCATCGAAGATGGGTAAGTGTTTTAGTGACTGCTTTGATCGGTTATTGAATAAAACGAAACGTCCTACTGATTATTCGATAAAAATACATTGAGGATTCATTCTCTGCTGGGCTTTTTGTAGCGGCAAAACTGAGTGTTGCTTTGTGCTTGTCTATATAAGTATAAGTCTAACATTAGATGCCCCTCCTCTCCCAACCTCTCCTCCCAGACAAAAACGTGGGAGGAGAGGTTGGGGAGAGGAGGGTTACATTCCACCTAGAAGCTCCGCCTGTAATAATAATTCCTCTGCTAATTCCTTATCTTGCTGCATACCTTCACCCAAAAGACACATCTGTCCTAAATGATAAAATGCAATTGCATCACCCAGCATAGCCGATTTTTTAAACCATTCTACGGCAACAACTTTGTCCTCTCTCACACCCACACCTTCGCGATAACAAAATGCTAAATGTCGTTGAGCTTCAGAAATATTTTGCGAAGCCGCCTTGGTAAAATAGTCAAACGCGAGTTCTGGATCGTGCGATACACCTAAGCCATTTAAATATCGCCAGCCTAAATTATGTTGAGCCAATCCAAAATTATGTGCTGCGGCTTGCTGATACCAATAAATTGCTGTTTGTAATGTTTCTGTTTCTTTTTCATAAAGACACGCTAAATTAAATTGCGCTTTCACATAATTCTGCTGAGCGGCTTTTAAATACCAATCTATGGCTATGGGCAAATTAATCGGTACGCCATATCCATTTTCGTACATTATTCCTAAATTAAATTGTGCATTAGGATAATTAAAATTAGCTGCGCGTTGATAATACCGCATTGCTTTTTCATAATCTTTTTTGACTTCCGTGCCAGAAAGATAAAGATGACCTAAATCATTTAATGCTTCTTTATTGTTTTGGTTGGATCGGATAATTAAATTTAGAAATTGGGTTTTGTTTTTCATACGCGTATTTATTATACCTGATATTCCCTAAAAGACGTAGCCAAATCAAAACGAACGCCAAGTTGACTGGATCCCGCGGACAAGCCGCGGGACAATGGAGGGAGAGGATCTCGTCACGTTTTTTAGACGCTGTCATCTCAGCTTTTGTGTAGTTGGATGACTCCAGCTAGAAATAATAATCTCCTCTCTCCTGCCGTCGTCCCGCGGCTTGTCCGCATAAGCGCTAACCTAAGGAAGATGCCAAAATCAAATAATTTTAATACACTTCTTTCCAATATGGAAAGGAGTTGTATTAATGGATGTGAGTTCGGATGAAAAT
>JBDTIZ010000012.1:0-3264 GCA_039936115.1 Gammaproteobacteria bacterium | reverse complement strand
GTTAGCGCTTATGCGGCTTGTCCGCGGGATTCCGTCAACTTGGCATCTGTTTGCAAAGAATGCAAATATAATATTATTTTGCCAACACATAACTCCCCGGCGCATCATCCATTTCACGATTATCTTTCCCCATTTCTGGCGGCGTAGTTTTTTCACTAGACAACTTCACTAACCAAGCTTCCCACGCAGGCCACCAAGAATCTTCGAATTTCTCTGCTTTTTCAAGCCATCTATCTGCACTAATATATTTAGCCCCAGCTTTACGCATCAACATTTGATAATTACGTCCTTGGTGCCCACCAGGCTCACTCACAATTCCTGCATTATGACCACCGCTGGTTAATACAAATGTTGTATCTATATTCGTATACAATTGAATTCTGTAAACAGATCGCCAAGGTGAAACGTGATCTTTCGTTGTTCCCACGACAAATAACGGTGTCGTGATATCAACTAAGGCAATCCTTTTTTTATTGGCTTCAAATCGGCCGCTCACCAAATCATTATTTAAAAATAAACTTCGTAAATATTGTGAATGCATACGGAATGGTAATCGAGTCGCATCTTGATTCCAGGTCATCAAATCATTAAGCGAACGACGTTTACCTAACATATAATCATGAATCATTCGTGACCAAATTAAATCGTTTGAACGCAACATATTAAACGCGCCTGACATTTGTGATCCGTCTAAATATCCTTTTTCTCGCATCACATCTTCTAAGTAACTAATTTGACTGTAATCAATAAAGAGAGAGAGATCACCTGGATCGCGAAAATCTATTTGCGCTGCGAACAACGTAATACTTTTCAATCGCTCATCACCCTCACCCGCCATAGCAGCTGCTGCAATCATTAACAACGTACCACCAAGACAATATCCGGTCGCATGAATTTTTTGATCTGGCACGATTGAATTAATTTGTGCGAGTGAATCCATAATTCCCATGTTGATATAATCGTCAAAACCTAATTGTCGATCATCACTCGTTGGATTTCGCCAAGAAATCATAAAAACAGTATGACCGTGATCAACAAGGTATTTCACTAATGAATTTTTAGGCGATAAATCTAAAATATAATATTTCATAATCCATGCGGGAACGATCAAGATGGGTTCGGCATACACGGACTTAGTCGTGGGTTCGTACTGAATTAATTCGATTAAATGATTGCGAAAAACGACTTTTCCAGGCGTTATAGCGAGCTGTTTTCCCACTTGTAATTTTTTTGATTCTGCAGAGGGTTGTTTATAAACTGTTTGATAAGTATCTTCGATAATATTATTAAATCCATTTGTAAAGTTAGCACCTCCTTGTTCGATAGTAGCTGAAATCACTTCAGGATTTAATACAGCAAAATTCGATGGAGAAAACATATCAATTAATTGACGCACAGTAAAATTCACCATGTGTTCATGATGCTTGGATACACCAGGAATATTTAAAGTCGTTTCATTCCACCATTTTTCATAGGTTAAAAATCCCTGCATGTATAAATTAAATGGAAATGTTTCCCACCCTTCATCTTTAAAACGTGTATCACCGGGTCGTCTTTTAATCGCTTGTAGTTTGATATAATCCGGTGTCAATCCTCCACTTGCAGCACATTGCATCAGAAAATTAGCGACATCTTCATTCGCTTTTTGTGTCAAATTAATTTGCCTGGCGGGACTCATTGCAAAATGCGTTAACCAATCATACATTGCCATTCCCATCGAGGCAGGTGATAGATAACCCGTCATCTTTCCCATCCAGGCATGTAGCATAATATCGTAGGCGTGCCCTTCATAGTCACACGGCAAAACTGCAATAGAGGGTTTAGGAATTTTTGCGTTTTGATTGGCTTCAGGGGATCTTGTTTTTCCTTGGGTTTTCATTTTTAGCTCCTACCGCAGGTGAAGCAACTAAAAAGACGTCGTCTAATATTTATTTTATCATTTCCTATACAACTCATGTTGACATTCCTAGTTTGATAATTTTTCTCATCACAGAAATTTGGTCATCTCTTATCCTCTTTGCTATAGTACGCTAAGAGATTTTTTTTGATTAGGATGAACAACATGCATAACCGTACCGGATTGATCTACGACCCACGATTTTTGCTGCACAAAACTGCAGACTCCCCAGAATGCCCTGAACGTTTACTTGCTATATTAGACACACTGCAAGCGGATCGTGACTTGTGGAGAGACTTAATAAAGATTGAACCTCGCATGGCAGAAGCTATCGACATCCTCCGCTGTCATGAACAAACACTTTTAAAACAAATTCAAACCTATTGCCCAACGAATGAAGACGATTACTTTATGCTTGATCCTGACACTGTGCTGTCAAAAAATTCTTACACTATCGCCTGTCTTGCTGCAGGCGCCGCAATCACTGCCATTGATAAAATATTTAGTGGCGACGTTCAGAATGCATTTTGTTTGGTGCGACCACCAGGTCATCATGCAACCTCTGGATATGCAATGGGATTTTGTCTTTTTAATAATGTGGCAATTGCTGCGCGTTATGCGCAAGCACATTATCCTGTAAAAAAAGTTTTAATTGTCGATTGGGATGTGCATCACGGCAATGGAACACAAGAAATTTTTTATCGTGATCCATCGGTTTTTTATTTCTCTATGCATGAATATCCTTTTTATCCAGGCACCGGTTCCGCAGATGAAACAGGTCATGATGCGGGTAAAGGATTCACATTAAACATACCTCTTCGTAGCGGAACGTCTTCACGGATTTACCGAGAACAATTTAGCGCAGCACTTAAAAAAATTGAAAGTAGTTTCGTGCCTGACTTAATTATTATTTCAGCGGGATTTGATGCACGCTATGGGGATCCTCTGGCTGATTTACTTTTGTCAGAAGATGATTACGCGGAAATGACGCGTGAAGTGATGGGATTTGCTGGCCGTGCTTGCCAGGGGCGAATTCTTTCTTGTCTAGAAGGTGGTTATATTACTGATACATTGGGTGATGTGGTACGTGCGCATTTGGGTGCGTTGGTTTTTGGTGTTCGTTAGAAACTGACTTACACAAATCTAAACAGATGCCAAGTTGACTGGATCCCGCGGACAAGCCGCGGGACGACGGCATCTAGAGGAGTGTGGCTGATAGAGTAACAATACTTCCCCTTCCGCCGTCGTCCCGCGGCTTGTCCGCATAAGCGCTAACCTAAGGAAGATGCCAAAATCAAATAATTTTAATACACTTCTTTCCAATATGGAAAGGAGTTGTATTAATGGATGTGAGTTCGGATGAAAAT
>JBDTIZ010000011.1:0-14036 GCA_039936115.1 Gammaproteobacteria bacterium | reverse complement strand
CCGCACTTGTTGCGGGGTCTGGAATCAAAAACATAAAAAAGTCATTAAAGAAATAAAATGCATTTTTTTATTTTTAAAGCCCGGACCCCGCAACAAGTGCGGGGTGACAGTGTGGCTTAAGGCGTGCGGGACGACGGGTATTGCCTGGGTCAGCTTGGCATCAATTTTGATTTGTAGAAAAGCATTTAATAACACAAACAGTATCCGTTTTGCCAAAATTCATAGCTCGGTAAAAAATAGCCCTAACCCAAAATAATCTTTAAAGTTTATTTGTAGGCGAAGAAATAAATGTAGTTGTATTAAAACTATGATGGCTCGTTTATAGGTAGATTTTATTTATCTTGACTGAATAATTTATATTTCGGAAAATAATCAATAATCTTGTGATTGACAATAAATTAACCAAACCATTGCATTCTTGAGCATAGAAAATAATCATTCTGCAATTAAATTAAAGGAATACATCATATGCTACGTAAATCTAAGCTACCTCCTGTCACGTTTAAATTTTCGTCCCCAAATACCGTTTTTGGAAGTGATAGTGTAATCCAATTATCAAATGATGAATTGATTTTAAAAAAATTAGTGGATTTTGCTTCTCATCCGATGATTGCTGGCCTTCCCGTTTTAAAAATGGAATTTGATTTAAAAGATCATCTCTCGAAAGATGATGAATCAAAATACTTATTAGAAAAACTTTCTCAGCAACTACATCTGAGTGCGTCAGCCAAACTCTCTTCTAAACAAATATTTCATGCACAGTTAAATGAATCTCGATTAAGTTTTTCTATAAAGGGTAAGGATAGTATTATTTTTCCTAAAATGAGTATTATTAATGGGATTATTAAAAACTCTTTTTTCAAGCACAAAACCACTAAAGACAAGCTGCAACAACTCATCAAAGTGCTTGCTGCGCCATTAGCAAGCTTAATAAATCCAAACAACCGTAACATGGAAAAAATTGTGCAACAATTTTCCGCTCCACCCTATCTTGGGTTGCTGAGTTCGTGCATTATAAATTGCGAATATTTCTCACAATCGTTTAAAGATAGTTTAAAAATATTGAATACTCAAGTTCGACTATTATTATTGAAAAAGATAGCTGAATTGGATTCAATAACTTTTCTGAGTAAACCAGAGGTAGCGATTTTACCTTTGATTAATCAAATTCATAATTTGATGCTTGAGAATGAAAACATTGGGGACTTCGTTAAACAGATAAAATCTTTAATTGTAAATCAAGCCACACTATTACTATTTCAACAATATATACCTAGACTATTAGGCCATATGACGTCGGAGAACACAGTAGGCCACGAAAGCAAAGAGGATAATAAGGCAATCTTGCCCGGCTCTAACTTGTCCATTTTACCGCAAGAAGCTAAACGTGATAACTTCGAGGAATTAAAGGGAATTGACCCTGATTCTATAGATAATCAACCAGTTTCATTAGCGGGAAATAGGTCTACTATTTTCCATAATGAAAAAATATCCATTCAGAACGATGATAAGCCCAGTAACTCTACTATTTGCCAACGATTAACTAGTTGTGTAATTTTTTAATTCATTTTATTACGAAGCAGTAGGCCATATACAAATTCATTTCTGCGTTTAAGAGAGCGAACATATAGGTTCGCTCTTACAAGGTTACCTTAACTTTTGGGCATTATGCTTTGATCATCAAAGAATGTAACCTTTCCAGTAGAGATATCCTGCATGCCGCCAACAATCCCTAATTTTCCTTCTTTAATTAATTTACTCATCACAGGACTACGTGATTGAATTTGCTTCATAACAAGCAGCACATTATCTTTTGCAATTTGATTGATAAATACAGCATTATCACAATCATTTGTACCCTCTTCTTTAGCTGCTTGTTTGACTGCGGGCTGGATTTTCTGAAGCAATCCTGTGAGATGACCTAACTTCACTTGTTGGCATGCGCCTCTTATGGCGCCACAACTCGTATGACCAATGACGGCGATTAATTTTGCCCCGGCTAATTTAGTCCCAAATTCCATGCTGCCTAGAACATCATCATTTTGAACATTGCCTGCAATACGTGTCGCGAATACATCGCCAACACCTTGATCAAAAATAATTTCTGTTGGAGCACGTGAATCAATGCAATTTAACACTACAACGACAGGATATTGTTTTGATGCAGTTGCATTGCTCTGAGCCAATAAATCACGCCGTTTCATTTTTCCATCCATAAATCGTTGATTGCCATCTTTCAAACGTTGCAGTGCTTGCTGTGGCGTCATTGTTTCTTGTCTTTCTGCCGTCATAACGGCTGTATATAACGACTGTGTATCTTTTGCTAAAACTAGATTCGTTACACCAAGGACGCAGGCTATAAAAATAAGTCCACAACTTTTTCCATATCTCATAAGACTCCCTACTATCTAAATAAGTCTATGATTATATCAAAGATCTGCCTAGATATGATCAACACTTGAAATCATCTAACAAACATCATATAGTCGCGCTACTCGGGGGAGCTGTTTTTAGCAGTTGAGAGGTTCCTATTGGAACGACCCTATAACCTGATCCAGATAATACTGGCGTAGGTAGCAGTAACTCTATGAAAATCAATATCTTAAACACCGCAATTACTTTATGTGAAGCTCATCTAACGTTTGCTGAGACTGTTATATTTGAAAATCTAAATTTAACCTTGTCTACAAACAAGATCACTTGCTTGCTCGGCCCTAGCGGCGTTGGGAAAAGTTCTTTGCTTAAATTGATCGCGGGACTTATTCCGTGTCGTTCGTCAGCAGAGAAGCTAGGTTCTAAAAATAGCGAACCCTTATTTAAACAAATCGCCTATATGGCGCAAACTGATTTATTGTTACCTTGGTGTTCTGCAATGGATAATGTTTTAATTGGCGCACGTTTACGTGGAAAAATACCCGCTGACTTAATGTTAGAAGCAAAAAAATTATTTGTTTCGGTGGGTTTAACTGCGCATGAAAAAAAATTTCCTCATCAATTATCGGGCGGCATGCGTCAACGTGTTGCATTGGTACGTACATTACTGCAGAACAAACCTGTTGTATTGATGGATGAACCTTTTTCAGCAGTGGATGCTATCACACGTTTTCAATTACAAACACTTGCTGCCAATTTATTAAAAAATCGCACTGTGTTACTTGTCACGCATGATCCATTAGAAGCTTTGCGTCTAGCAGATGATATTTATATTTTATCGGGACGACCTGCAAAATTAGATTTAATTGCTCAACTTAAAACAGATGCGCCACGAAATTTTTCTGACGCTGAAGTTACAAAATATCAATCCATTCTGTTTGATGCTTTGACTATAGCCAAAGAGGTAAATCAATGACGTTTTTGTTACGCGGATTGATTCTCTTGGTGGGTCTTTGTTTGCTTTGGCAAGGTATCGTTGTTGCATTTGATTTGCCCGCTTACATTTTACCAACACCGCTTGAAGTAATTAATTCATTGTATATGCATTCTGCGCTTATTCTAAATGAAACACTGATTACCGTGACTGAAACATTGCTAGGATTATTTCTTGGAATTGCACTGGGTTGTCTCACCGCATTAATCATGGCGTATTTCCAGCCAGTCAATTTTTGGTTGTTTCCTATATTAATTATGAGTCAAGCCATTCCAACATTTGCAATTGCACCTTTGTTAGTAATTTGGTTTGGATATGGTATCGCATCTAAAATTGCAACCACGATCATTATGATATTTTTTCCGGTCGCTAGTGCTTTTTTTGATGGCTTGCAACGTACACAGTCGGGTTGGATTGATTTAGCAAAAACAATGAATGCAAAAAAATGGCGTTTTTTTTGGTTTATTCGCATTCCAGCCGCGTTGCCGAATCTTGCTTCAGGCATTCGCGTGGCAACAGCAATTGCTCCTATCGGTGCAATTATTGGTGAATGGGTTGGAGCGAGCCAAGGGTTGGGGTTTTTGATGCTTAATGCAAATGCACGTATGCAGATTGCGCTTATGTTTGCTGGATTGTTCGCATTAGTTTTATTTTCATTGGCTTTGTATTTTTTAATAGATAGATTGTTACGGATGTGGGTATCTTGGCAAGTTGCTTAGCGTGCCTTCAAGAATGAAAATATTAATTGAGATCTAAAAATGAAAAAGATAATAACACTTATGTTCACCAGTATAATTCTAATTTTTTCGTCAATATCAGACGCACACGATAAAAAAATTATCGTAATACTCGATTGGTTTGCTAATCCCAACCACGCGCCACTTTTTGTTGCAAAACAAGAAGGTTTTTTTGCGGCAAATGGATTAGATGTAGACTTTATTGGACCAGCAGACCCTGCTGATCCGCCTAAATTAGTTGCTGCAGGGAAAGCAGATATTGCAATTACTTATGAACCACAGTTTATGGAGCAAGTTGAAAATGGGTTACCACTCATTAGAATCGGCACATTGATCGATCATCCTTTGAATTGCTTAGTTGTCCTTAAAAATAGTTCTATTCATTCAATTCAGGATTTAAAAGGCAAACGCATCGGATACAGTTTAGGCATGATTGATATAGCATTAGATGCCATGTTAAAAAATAATGAACTGAATGTATCAGATGTTGAAAAAATAAATGTTCATTATGATTTAACGCAAGCGTTGCTTTCAAAAAAAGTTGATGCAGTCATTGGAATGATGCGAACATTTGAAGTCATTCAAATGGAACTGGTTGGCAGCCCTGTCTTAGCTTTTTTACCGGAAAAAAATGGGGTGCCTAATTATAGCGAACTCATTTTGGTCGTGAATAAAAATAATCAGCAGGATCCAAGATATAAAAAATTTATGCTTGCATTACAACAAGGCGTAATCTATTTACAACAACATCCTGAAGAATCCTGGAACAAGTTTGCCAAACTTCACCCTGAATTAAATGATAAACTTAATCACAAGGCTTGGATCGCAAGTTTGCCCTATTTTGCAAAAAATCCTCTGATTTATAATAAAAATGAATGGCAAAAATTCCAGCAATTTATGTTAAAAAATGGTTTAATAAAGACAACACGTTCAGTTAATGAATATGCCATTGAACTAAACTAAAGGATCTTTTATGTCGTTACAATTAATAATAATTTGTCTCATGGCGCTGATCATCGTGGTATTGTTTATGCGCCAATTAAGCAAACAACAAGATTTACAAACACTTAAAATTCTGCAAGATACTCTGCAACAAGGGTTTCAGGAAACGCGGATTCAAGTCAAAGAAGCATTAAACGATTATTCAGGTGAGGTAGGAAAACGCGTAGAACATTTAACTCAAACAACGGATCTGCGTTTAAAAGAAATTAATCAACAAGTTGAAAAACGGCTAGCAGCCGGTTTTGAAAAAACAACCGAAACGTTTGGAGATGTCATTAAACGTTTAGCGCTTATTGATGCTGCTCAAAAGAAAATTACCGAATTATCAACTAGCGTAATGAGTTTGCAAGAAATATTAACCGATAAACGATCGCGCGGTGCATTTGGCGAAGTGCAGCTTTCTGCGCTGATTCGGAATGTACTACCCGAGCAAAATTTTGCATTGCAACATACATTGAGCAATGGCAAACGTGTCGATTGTATTTTGTTTTTGCCTGAACCTACGGGGAATATGACGATTGATGCTAAGTTTCCTTTAGAAAATTTTCGAACGTTAATTGATTTCACTTTTTCTGAGTCTGAAAGAAAATCTGCTGAGCAACTATTCAAAGCGGATATTAAGAAACATATTCAAGATATTGCTGAAAAATATATTATTCCGGGTGAAACAGCGGATGGCGCTATTATGTTTATTCCTGCGGAAGCTGTATTTGCTGAAATTCATTCGCGGCATTCGGATTTAGTCGAAATTGCGCATCGCTCAAAAGTGTGGATGGTATCACCCACAACAATGATGGCCATCTTAACTACGGCGCGTGCAGTATTAAAAGATGCAGCTACTCGCCAACAACTGCATATTATTCAAAAACACTTGCATCTCTTGTCATCTGACTTCGAACGCTTCCAGAAACGCATGGATAATCTCGCGCGTCACATTGAACAAGCGCACACAGATGTTGCCGAAGTTCATACTTCTGCGAGAAAAATTACCCAACGATTTAATCAAATCGAAAAAGTTGAATTGGATAGCTTAAAGCCTGATCCAGTGGTATTAGAGCAAGAAGAGCTGGATGAGTAGTTATTTATAATGAGCGAAATTTGGATAATTATTTGCCTTGTACAGATAAAAGCCGTATTATAGTGGTCATTAATTAGGCTTACTTGTCAGCTAGGCTAAGTCGATTTTAGATTACAAATAGCGCCTTATTAATTGAATAATATAGCTTTATTAATAATATCTGTCAGGTTAGTGAGTTTAGATAAAAACATGACACAAAGTTCTGAACTAATCTAAATTGGTCCAACTTGTGGATCTAAATGACACTAAGTATTTGTTGTTAAATCTATTTTTATTTTTGTACAATTTTAGTATAATGATGAGAATTTATTGTTTCACAACGGAGGAAGATAAGTCATGAGGAAGATCGCTCTACTAGTTTTATCCTTAGTTATTAGCTTAAATGCCTTTGCAGAAAACTCTGACGTAGGTTCAGTTATTACAAAAAGCATCACGAAGCAAAACACAAATCGTGGACAAGATTCAAAGATAGTCTACGGCGGTAAAGACATTTCTCGTTCGATCCTTGCATCCGCAACAGAATCAAGCTGGACGAGACAACCCATCCTAATTGGTTAAGACATTTCCAAATAAAAAAGGCCTGATTCCAGGCCTTTTTTATTATCGTTATTCGATCAAGTTTAAAATTGAAGCATGGATTGCTAACTGTATTTTCTATTTATACGCCTATAAAGGATTAATCATGGCACTTGAAAAGGAAGACGTTCCTGAAATTAAAGAATCGAAAAAAATAGTCACGCTTGACGTAACCCAATTTAAGCCCTTAGAAGGTTTCTATCTGAAATGCGAGGTTAAAGACGCTAGTTATCACCATATGACTGCACTTTCTAATGATCGGCTAGCATTAATTATGGTTGAGTCCAACGAAGTAACTTTGCTAGTCATTTTAAATTATATTCCAAGTTACCACTGGCCTGATGGATTTACCAAATTTCAACGCAAGTCCTCAGTAGATATATTGGATCGTATTGCATTGCCTAATTTTCATCGACCCTATTTATATGGCTTACCCGATGGGCGACTAATCATTTCTGAAATAAAAAACGACAAAAATATTAGTGTAGTATTTGATCTTGGCAAGAAAGAAGTGGTTGGTGAAATAGATATTTGCATTACGCAAGATAAGATGCCGATTATATACAATCACTATCTGGCTAGTATTTCTGAGAATACTAAATCTGTCTTGATCTATGATCTTCACGCACTGACGAAGAAATGCTTAACCTTAGAATTAGAAGATGAAGTTATAGCGCTAGTCGCTAAGCCTGAAATAAATGGATTAGTGGTGATCTTAAAAAATAAAGTGGCTAAAATTTATAGAGAAACTGAGAATGTTTTGCAGCTCATAAGTGAAGCGGTGCCGTACAAAAAACTTCAGGATGAATATCGGCAACTTTTAAGCGAGCAAAATGTGGCATTATCTAGCAACTTTGCAAGTACTTATCAAGTCACTTATTGTCCTTCACTTGGCTTGAGAGATGATAGTGTAAAATTAATGAAAGTTCTTCATCATGGAAAATTTCATCAATCAATCACAGTAACTTGCTTCGATAGCGGCTTCCCAACATTAATTGAATCCGATGCAAATCCTGGTATGTCACTAGGGTATGTATATGGTAAAACATGCGTATTTTTAGATGACGATTTTATCGTCGTGAATTTTGAAAACGGTGCTTATGTTTATCGTTCGTTAGCTGCAAAAATAAATGTTGATAAAATCCGTAACCTGCTTGGTATAGAAAAGGATTCATCGCTGTTAACGTATTATGAAAGAGAAATAACTAAAGTAGATAAAATGTTAAATGACATTCGACAAAAATATAGTGAAGAAAAAAAGCAGGAATTAACTTCCCTCCCCCCTGATTTAACACACATTCAGGAAGCTCCATTCAATCTTAAGCCACATTATCGTGGAATGAGAGCTGCGGACAATGAAGCTGATAAAAAGAAAAATCAGAAACTTCCAAAGTATGCCGCGCTGTTTACAAAAACTTCAGTACAAGTAGTTGAAACAGATATAGATCAGTTTAATAGACGTTGCTTTAGAAGACGACCTTGCACGATACTATAAAATTAAATTTCGGCTAGTTTTTGCTGACCTGTCATTCCCGCGAAGGCGGGAATGACAGGTCTAGACCAATTGTCAACAGACTCTATTTATCGAGGAAAATCAATTTTAGAGAAACCAAAATCATCAAATACACAATGGTACAATTCAGTTGGAGCATGTGGCCCATGTTTTACATGATCATTACTATTTTGCATTGGAGGCAGCGCTGCTTCAACCACTTCTCCGTTAGAAGTGACTATTATAACATCTTCCAAGTCAGCAACTTTGATATTTACTTTATTTTAATCATCAATATCAACAAAAACATTTTGATTTTTTAAATCGCGATGAACCAAATTATGATCATGTAACGCTGCGACACTTAGAACAATTTGTCCGAAAATATTTTTGACTTGTTCAACCGTTAAATTTTTTTGATTTTTACTAAGGTAATTATCTAAAGAAAATTCCGATGCCATGAATGAAGTGGATTCTTCTGCAGAAAATGTAATAGCCATTTGTAAAAATGTAGGTTTGACTCCGTGATGCCAAAGAGTCTGCTGAATATGACGTGCTTTACCGTTTTCTACATCTACAGCCTGTTTTTTCTAGCCACTGTGATAGGACGATTAATTCCATCAATAGAACCAGACTCGACTACATTGAAGGCGCCTGCAACAGGCTTGCCCCTGGATCAACAACATACGTTCTTTTGCCTTGCTTCATGAGGTCTTTTAATAAGGATTTTAATGACACAGATCGTTTGCTTTGCATATTTATCACCTGTTTTTACATCGATTACTTCTATTATAGAATAAGATTTAAAGATATACCTTAGGATAGTTGGAAGAAGAGAAGGCTAGAGATTTCAAATTATTTCTATCATAAACAATATGTTGTATATTAAATCGAATGAAAATCTAACGCTTTGGCTGACGACTATCACGAACTAATAGACACCCGATTTCACTTGCTGCATTTGCTATTAGTATTTCCATAGGCCCTTCAGGTTGGACAACTTCTACGACCGTTGGAAAATAGCTATGTGGATTTTGGGTGGGTTGTGATTTTGTTTCAGGTATGGATTTGCTATCAATTTCTATTGTGCGTTTTAGAATTTTAGGTATTGGCATAGTGACTGCAATTTCTTGAATGGTTTTCTCAATCACAAGCGATAATTTTTTGAATAATTCCATACCAAGCATTACCTTTAATACATTAGCAGATTTCGATCCCAATACTTTAGATTTTGGTAAATTTTGTAGCGGGTTATTTTCAGTTAATGATCGAATATGGGTTTGTAAAAACAATAATGCCATCTGATATGAACGATCTTCTCTGGATGACCATACCACACTCGCTAAAGTTTCAATTTTTTTTCTAAAATCGACATGAAATTTTTTCATATCTTCCCACTCAGGAAAAATGATTTGGAACAAACTGGATAAAGCTAAATTATCTTGTCTTAACAATGTTAAGTTTAGACATTTTTCAAAAGTAGCTACTACTTGTTTGGTTCCCCATAGTGATTGTAATGCTGATGAATATTTGTTAGTGAGTTGTGGATTCGGAGTATGTCTGGTATGAATGCGATCTAATTCTTGATGCAGCTGACTTATAAAATTTGAATCATTCAGTTTCTTATCAAGCATTAGCAAATGTGATTCATTATTTTCGGCCGAAATATACGTAAGCAATGAAGTTAGATTTTCTACTTTAATTTCATAATTTGGTAAATTTTTATTATTGTTACTATTTTTTTGAGGCGTAGATGGTACTCCAGATACGGCTGTCTGATGTGCTTTATTAGGTTGTAGCTTACTGATGACAACCGACGTTGTATTATGTGATTTATTTCTTTTACTTAAACGCTGAGCCTGCCTAGTTGTCACTTGAACAAATGGGCTTGTAGTGTCATCTGAAGTATTAGTGAATTTAACTTCGACGACAGGATGTGTGAAAGGGTCGGCATTAATTTTACGTGCATAGTTGACTGAATTATTTTTTGTGATTTCTTGATGTTCAACTGGGTCTTCTGTAGATGCATCATCCTGCTGTGTTTGAACGACTTGCTTCTGTGTGTCCTGCTTTTTTTTCTTACGCTTGGATAAAGACAAACATAATTGCGATTCAATGATTCCGATACTTATGCTGAAATATTCAGGATCAACGTCAGGTGCTCCCGGGTAGCTATCAGTGCAGCAGCTAGTAAAATTTTTGACTTTCGGTTTTTTTATAATTTTTTTATCGTAAAATTCAGCCAACTTAAATGTTGTTAAAGCTTGACTATATTTTCCTTGTCTATAATAGACATTAGCCAACGACTGATTAGCGAACTTGCTATAAATATCATAATCACCAGGCTCTTTAAGGGATAAAATTGACCACAGCATTTTATTGTATACTTCTTCTGCTTTTGCATAGTCCCTTCGATAGAAATAAATATATCCAATGAAGTCTTGAATATTTCTTACATAGTCAGGATATAATTTTTGATTCTTTAACGACTCACAGCGCAATAAAACCGAGTCGTGCTCACTTGGCCAGTGCATTTGTGCTTCTATAAAAGGAATCTCATCATTGGGATCATGAAGATGATCACTTTGTATTTCTTTTAATACTTGCAAGCAAATAGCATAAGCTTCTGATGGTTTTTTCACTTTAAGCAATAAATTAATTCTCAATAAATTGCAAAGTAGATAATTATTATGATTTAACGCTAGGGCTTTTACATCAATCTTTAATGCATAAAGCTGATCCCTTTTTTCTTGCCAGCTTTCCAAAAATTTTAGAGCGGTATCGCTTAAATCATTTTTGATTGTTCTCTCAATAAGTGTTTCTAATTTATTTATTTGGAATACAAGTGAAGCCGCTTTTTTTTGGTGATCATCTGTCGGTTGGCATTTTGTTAATTGCTGTATGAGTTGAGACTTCAAGTTTTCAAAAGATTGTTCTTCGATAAGGGATGGTTCTTGCTCTAGTTTTCCTTCTTCCATTATTAGCTCCTGCTTAATAAGAATATTTATTTTTTGCAGAATTTTCAGAGTACTAGATCTTGCTGAAATTACAGAAAAGTATTCGTAGCAGAATGTGTTTCAGTCCATCTCGGTATCAGTTGAAATCGCGCCCTTTTTATGGGGCGAGCTCTGTAATAACAGTGTAATGTTAGTAATACTGAGGTTGAGAGATGATAGTGATTTAACTTTCAATTTTAATTTTAGCACGTTGCATCAAGCTTTGTTTGTAAAGATCATATTCAAGCACACCTTCAGTAGTTTGAATTTGTTCCGCAAAGGCTTGGTATTCTTCTTTTTTTACATCGATGGCGCTGTCTTTGATTGCAATGAGCCCTATCACCGCAAAGCCATTCGTAATTTTTGCTGCAGCATAAGTAATAGATTTGCTACCCTCTGGTTTTTGCATTTCAAATGCTGCATCAAGAATAGCTTGATCCACTTTAGTGGTGTGTCGGCCAATATAGCCAACTTTACTCCACTGCAATTTATACTGCGCGCTAACTTCTTCAGGTGTCAGTGCACCAGTTTGTAATTTATTTTGAATCTCGTTTGATAATTCATGTAATTTGTTTTCTATAGCAATTGTTTTGAGCTTGTCTGAAATTTGTTGTTTAACAGTATTCAAGGGTAATAACGCAGCAGATTCATGTGTCTTAATTCGTATAACAATTACTGAATCAGGAGTAGTTTGAATAACGTCACTGTTATTTTGTAAGTTCAACACTTCATTACTAAATGCAGCTTCTCGAACTTTAGTGCTCGCAGTAATATCTTTAGCGCCTTTTTCTTTAGTAAATACCCCTGTTGTTTTGACAGAGAGCCCCAATTCTTTAGCTGCGTCTGATAAAGAGTCTGGATGCTCATAAGTTAGATTTGCCAGTTTTTCTCTTTTATCATTAAATTGCTCTTCCGCTTGTTGACGAGCCAAAGCGGTTTTGACTTTTTCTTTGATAAGCTCGAGTGGCTGAGCTTGCGGCTCTTTATAAGCAATCGTTTTTATCAAGACTATTCCATTATTGGTGACAATGGGCGCAGAAATCTTACCGGATGCTGTGAGCGTTGAAACTTCTTTTTGTAGTTCTACAGGTAGTTGATTTAGCGTAGACCAGTGATTAAGTTTGTCATCACCTTTGTTAACAGAGTATTGCTTAATGAGTTTAGAGAAATCCGTACCTTTATTAGCTGCGGCTGCTATCTCATTCATTTTAGTTTGTGCTTGTTTGATATCCTGAGCTGTTGCTGCTGCAGTAAGTGGAACGATAATTGCTTCTAATTTCCAAGCTGCCGGTTGAGCAAATGCACTTGAATTTTCATTGTAGAAAGTTTTTAAAGCATCTTCTGTTGGGTGAATTTTATCAGCAACTTCATTCACTGTAAGCTCGATATAATCGAGGCTAGCTTGTTCAGCTGTTTTGAATTCATCTTGATGCTTATTATAATAGGCATTTATATTCTCGTCAGAAATCATACTAGCGGTATTGAATGCATAATTCGGTGGGATAACTAAATATTGAATATCACGCTCTTGGCCTATAAGAGCAATTGTGTTGCTAATCTCATTGGGTAACGCGTAAGAAGTAAATACAATACCCATTCTTGGCTGGTCAATTAACAAACTTGTTTTAATCAAATCAAGAAAATCACCTGCTGTAAACAGTGTTGTCGAGAGAGCTTGATTAAATCGAGCGATAGAAAATTCACCATTGACCTGAAATTCAGGCATGCCTTGCAAAAAGTTATCAATTTGATCAGAGGTAATTCGATAGTCATCATTAATAGATGCTTGTTTCAAAACTTCAAGACCGATCAATGTCTGAAGTGCTTTATCTTTCAATCCGGCTTCTTCTTGGGATGGTAATTCGTTGCCATTACTGGATTGCATTTGTAATTGACGACGTAGACGTTCGAAGGCAATAGATAATTGATTTTTAGTTATTTCAGCACCGTTAACGTTAGCAACAGTGTTACTAGCGCCAGCACCTGTATAACTGTGTATTCCCCATAAAGCAAACGAAAGAATGAGCAAGGAAATGATCGTTCCGGCTATCCATCCATGTGTATGATCACGAATGCTCTGCAGCATATGCGTAATTACTCGCTCTAAAAAAATTTAATATCAAAGGTGATCTTGTACGGATTGTTTCAAGCTGATGAACTTACTAATCAGCGCCGTCGGGCAAACACTAGGTTCACCCTTACAGTCACAATTTGGCGGAGTGGACGGGACTCGAACCCGCGACCCCCGGCGTGACAGGCCGGTATTCTAACCAACTGAACTACCACTCCTAATCTTATTTTAATTGGTAATTTAAAATACGAGTAATAAAAATATATTAAAGACTTCGCACTTCCTTACCCGAAATCTTATTTACAATTTCTAACTACAAACTTTTTAATTCCAATTATGGTGGGTGCTGAGGGGTTCGAACCCACGACCCTCGCCTTGTAAGGGCGATGCTCTCCCAGCTGAGCTAAGCACCCAAAAACTACGCGAAACATCTATCTTATTCCGCATGATTTTTTTTAAAACTATCCACCAATGACTAGATCCAAGATCTAGCATTTTTATAAAAAAGATATCAGGGAATTTAACCGACTTCTTTTTCTTTTACGGCATCTTTCAATGCTTTACCCGCTTTGAATCCAACAACTTTAGCAGCTTTGATTTTGATCTCTTGCCCAGTTTGTGGGTTACGACCTTTTCTTGCAGCTCGTTGTCTTACAACGAATGTTCCGAAATTTACTAGCACTACTGGTTCATCTTTTTTTAATGATGAGGTAATCG
>JBDTIZ010000010.1:0-18885 GCA_039936115.1 Gammaproteobacteria bacterium | reverse complement strand
TGTGCGCCCATCTATGTGGTGGGTTCCCATGAGTGATCTTCTCGCAGTTTATCATCGTATGGGAAGCAATCAGTTTTCATTAGCTGAAATTTTTTGGGGCAATACAGTGTATTCTTTCGCAGGTATTAGCGAACGTGCAGTGTCGCCTTTTGCATATGGCTATATACGATTAAAAATGCCTTGGTTAGCGCATCATTATAATGATGCAGCTGTCGGTGGAATGATCATGACAGAAGAAGTGACAGCACGGTATCTGGAAACGATTTGGAAGCGTATGACTGGCAAAATGCAGCATGTGAATACTGTTAAGCGTCAGATACCTATTCAGGTGCAAGCGCGCCAATCGTCGCCTACTTTTACATTTGCGCCAACTGCACCTGAGCGTGAGCCTTCGAGGGTGATTTTTATTTAAGTCTTGCGATGGTTAGTCCCTGTCATTCCCGCCTTCGCAGGAATAACAGAATTTATGACATATTTCTTAAATGATAAGTAATAAAAGTTAACATCGTGATTCGTATAAAATTTGTCTAAAACTCAATGATTTAGCCACGACCGATCATATTACTATTTAATAAATACAAAATCAATGAAAAAAAGATCAAAAAATGTACTTGTCAGGGGCAGCCAGATTCACTAAACTGAGCGTCCATACAAAACTATAGAACGATAATTATCATGGCTTATAGCAGATTTGTAGCAGGTTGTAAAAAAGCAGGCTCTTTGATCAAAACCGGTTTTAGTGTCGCTCGAAGATCGGTTCTAGGCAGTTCCATCGTCGCAGCCAGAGGCGGTACCAGCGTTTTCAATGCCTTTAAGTTTGCCGATTATTGGGCTAAATATTTTAAAACTGATTCAATTAATGCGAATTCATGGCCTGGACTACTTGCCGCAATGATTGGGCTTATAGGCGCATTAGGCACCGCAACTACCACTCGTTTTTTTAATTTATATCGTAAAGAATCTGCGTCGAAAACCAAAAAACCTGCTGAAACAACAACACCTGCCGAATCAAAATATGACAGCTCTTCTGCCGCTGATTCATTGTCCGAAAACTTATTGCAAAGCAATGCTCCTTCGGACTTAGGACTGAAAGACCTCGAAGTTTCAACCTCTCAAAAACCAACAGATGAGAAAAAAGAAGAGAAAAAACCCGAAGCCTTAGACAAAGAAGCAACTTGCTGTTATCCCGGAGTTGATACTAACTCTTGGAATATAGGTTATAAACTATCTCAGCTTTTAGCTGCCATGTATGGATTTGGTAGTGGAACTAGCGGCATTTTAAGCGCTGGAAATTTGATTATACTAATGCAAAAAGTATTTTCCTTCGAATATGAGGGATCTTGCGGCGATAATGAAAGTTCTGCAGCCAAAATTGTGTTAGAAAATTTCCTTATGCTTTTGTTAATTTATGCTAACGTACAATCCTTGCGAAAATATAATGTACCGGCACTGCGCGAGTATTACAGAAAACTTCTTCTCGAAGCGAGATTGTTTACGCCTGATGGCTTTCTTTATAGTGATGATGCTGAACTTTGCGATGAATCAGGTCAGCCCTTAAATTTACATACGAGCGAAGGCAATCTCTATGATGAAGAAGAAAATTTACAAGTCATTTGGGATCAAAGACTTTTTACACCAGAAACTTTCGCCGAATTAAAATTAAAAAGAGGTAAGTTATATACGCCAGATGGCTTACTTTATAACGAAGGTAATGTCTGTGATCAGGAAGGTAAGCCTCTCAATTTAGAATCGCAAAGAGGTAAGCTCTTTAATAAATCTGAAAATAGAGAACTCACTTCTGCCGAAATAAAAAAACTGACTGAGTCACAAAAGCTTTACACAGCCGATAAGAGAAAATATGAATTGTTCTTCAAAAAAGGTTGGCGTGAAGTAGGCTGGCTATCTTATTTGGAAGTCTTTGTAGGTGCAACGTTAGGTTCCATTGGTGTCTTTTTTTCAAATCAAAATTTAATTGGAATTTTTAGAAGTCATACTTTGTGTCATCTATTTCCTTCTATCGGTGAAATTCACTCAACAGGCGCAAAAATATTTTCTGGAATCGGAGCACTTGCAAATTTTGCCGTGAGCGCGCAAATGTCTACCGGAGCAAACTTTAACAAACAAGAAACTGAACGCTTAGAACAGAAAGATACATTTGCCGAAGCACAAAATGAAGCTAACGCACCATCGAAAGATGCTGCGGATATTGCAGAGGAAAAAGAAGAGAAACAGCCTGAAAAAGCAGCTAACCGCTCACCCTTTGGATGTTTTAATGCACCGATTCTTGGCTGTATTTACGAAAATGCTGTTAATAATGGAATGGGCACATTTGCGGCGTGTACCAATCTACCTGACTCGCTTGCAGGACGCCCAGATTTAACAACAACTCCTTTGACTATTGCTTTATCTACTGCTGCAGCTATTTTAAATGCCCGAAATATTTATAAGCTCGATATGGAAGGTAAAATACGCGAAGAAAATACGCGTCGAAAATTACAAAAAGCGGCAGACGAGTTAAAAGCGGCTAGTAATGAGCCTAGCAGTAGCAGTAGTAGTCCTACTCACTCAATTAACAATTCTAATACTAATAATCATGTGATAGGTATTGATCCTAATGCTAACCCAAGTCATGACTCAGCATTAGAAGATGATATCGTAACTCCTCTTGTGCCTATTGAAGCGCGTAATTTTTCTGGAAAAAATCGTAACCCAGGTAAATTTCAGCCAGCTGGTGGACTTGGAGTAGGTGCCCACCATCATCCTATAAGAGCAGCTTCTAACAATGCTGATCTTGAACCGGTTGGTGATGAGCTTATTGCTACTACTACAAAAAAAGGGTTTCAGGCTAGCAATTAAACTTGTGTGGTCCGGGTTACGACTCGGACGAGCTATCTCATTTGTTTCCACTCACTCAACTTTCCATTTTGGAAAATAATAGTTTGTGGATCATCACCTTGATAGATTAACTCTGTGGTTTCCATTTTATTAATATCTAAATTCGATTTCGTCGCAGGCAGCCCGCAAATCGCTTCCACTCTTTCTGTACTATCCCCTATACCAAAGATTGCGCCACATAAAGCAGTAAATCCGATATCATAAGCACCGTTACAACTTGTTTGTACAGTCATCGCTGAACCGAATTGCACTACAATGCGACGACAAATAAGCACCCCATAGTAATAATCAGTCACATGAATCTTGCTCACTTTTCCATTTTTAAAAGACACAATGACTTGTGCAAAACCTGAATCGTATCTATGCGCAATGTAATATATCCAATCTTGAAGCATGTAAAAGATGTATGTGTTGCTACGTTTAGTTGTAGGCTCACCGCACTGCTTTATCACTTCTTCAATAGAATCGCCTTTATAAAGAATGCCACCGCCATTGGGACAGGGCAAAGCCCAAAGTGTGATAGGAATCAGTAAAAGCATAAAAATAAGACTGTATCTCATTATTGCTTTTATCCTGGAAAATTCAATTGTGATATGACTATTTTACCGCATTTGCGATGCCATATTTTTTTCAAAATGACAAAATCAGGAGAATAACTGTTCCTTTGCTGTACCGCAGTAAAGCTGCTCTTGTAGGGGCGAACCTATATGTTCGCCCTCTTTATCGAAGAAATAACATTAGCGATTAAGTCCGCAGAGCCAAAGGATCGACAGATTTTCACAGTCATAGAGTCTTTCTACAAATCAAAACAGACGCCAAGTTGACTGGATACCGCGGACAAGCCGCGGTACGACGGCGCGTGAGGGAGAGTTTATTCTTCGGATGGGGGGATGCCATCGTATTGGCGTTGTTGCAGGCTTTTTTTTTGCTTTTGTAGGGGCGAACCTGTGTGTTCGCCCTCTCTATCGAAGAAATAATGTTGCATATTTAGGCCGCGGGGCGAACACACAGGTTCGTCCCTACAAAAGCAGCAAAACCGCGGTCAAGCCGCGGTATGATGGTAAAAAAAGGAATTAGCAGATCCAGAAGAATGAACTTTCCCTCACGCGCCGTCGTACCGCGGCTTGTCCGCGGTATCCAGTCAACTTAGCGTCTGTTTTGATTTGTAAATAAAATAAGTATCGATCTCATAGGCCGCAGGGCGAAACATAGGTTCGCCCCTATAATAGGTCGGTTTAAAACCGCATTGCTAAATTCACTTTAGATTGAACAGATTTATCTAAATATCGTGTAATAAATCGTCCTGTTTCGATTAATTTTTTTAAATCAACACCGGTTTCAATGTCTAATCCATTCAGCATATACAACACATCTTCCGTTGCCACATTTCCAGTTGCACCTTTCGCATAAGGACAACCGCCTAAACCTGCGACAGAACTATCGATTACATTGACACCCAACACTAATGCAGCGTAAATATTTGCGAGAGCTTGTCCATACGTATCATGAAAATGCACTGCGATTTTTTCGATTGAAATTTTCGTCATTACTTTGTTGAGTAATTGTTGTGTTTTGCCTGGCGTGCCAACACCAATAGTATCGCCTAGTGATATTTCATAACAACCCAGTTGAATTAATTTTTCTGCTAGATTAGCAACATTGTCTGGTGACATGTCGCCTTCAAAAGGACAACCTAAAACACATGATAGATAACCACGTACACGAATATTATTTTTTTTTGCAACAGAAATCACATCCGTGATTTTTTGCAAACTTTCGGCGATCGAGCAATTCGTATTGCGTTGGCAAAATGTTTCAGAAACGGTGGTGAATACAGAGACTTCTTTTACATTTACGCTGAGTGCTTGTTCGAAGCCTTGCAAATTAGGAACTAAGACAGGATAAGAAATACCATTTTTTTTCTGAATACCTTGATACACTTCTGTGTGATCTTCAAGTTGTGGAATCCATTTAGGTGAAACAAAACTAGTGGCTTCTATAACAGATAATCCTGTGTCGGACAATTGATTGATGAAATCAATTTTGACTGGCGTTGGAATTATTTTTACTTCATTTTGCAAACCGTCTCGCGGGCCGACTTCGACTAGTTTGACGCGTGTGGGTAGTGACATATAAATTCCTGTATTGATTGCCATTGCCGTGATTACACAAAATCATCATTCCCAAATCGGCGCACGTTTCTCTAAAAATGCTTTCAACCCTTCTCGCGCATCATCCGACGACCGCATAGTCGCCAAATGTTCCGACGTAAATTGAATTAATTCATCTGACAATTTTGTATACGCGACGTGTCGAATCAATTTTTTAGCTTCAGATAATGCATTTGGACTTTGTTTTAATAATACTTCTGCAAGCACAAATCCTTCCGCTGATAATTTTTCTAAACTCACAACGCGTTGCACTAATTCCAATTCTTCTGCACGCTTTGCCGTAAATTTTTCTGCCGTCAAAAAATAATAACGCGCCGCGCGCTGGCCTATAATTGGCACCACATACGGGCTAATCACTGAGGGTGTCAAACCCATCTTAACTTCGGAAAAACAAAAATTAGCATTTTCTGCTGCAATAACAATATCACAACAGGCGATTACACCTAATCCACCACCCATAATTGCACCCTGAACTAATGCAATAGTCGGTTTTGGAAACGTATTCAATGTACTTAATAACGTAGCTAATTGCAGTGCATCCACTACATTAGCTTGATATGACCCCGCCGCCATTTTTTGCATCCAAGCAATATCTGCGCCAGCACAAAAATGTTCGCCATTCCCAGCTAACATTAAAACGCGAATTGTTTTATCGGCAGCAATTTTTTGTAATGCTTGCAACCATTCATTAATCATGTCGCCAGACAATGCATTGCGTTTTTCTGGACGATTGAGTGTTAGGCAAGCGATTCCTTTGCTAGGCGTGGTTATTTTGATTTGTGACTCAGTCATAATCCATTACATCCTAAATAAACCAAATTCCGTCGGTAAAATAGGCGCATTCAATGCAGCGGATAAACCAAGAATTAATACACGACGTGTATCAACTGGATCAATGACACCATCATCCCACAATCTCGCTGTGGAATAATAAGCATTTGATTGTCTTGCATATTGCGCCAAAATAGGAGCTTTTATCGCATCATCTTCTTCTTGGCTCCAAGTCTTTCCTAGCCGTTCTTTCTTTTCACGCGTCACTTGTGCTAATACATTTGCTGCTTGCTCGCCACCCATCACAGCAATTTTTGCATTTGGCCACATCCATAAAAAACGTGGATCATAAGCGCGGCCGCACATCGCATAATTTCCTGCGCCATAACTTCCACCAATAATCACCGTTAATTTAGGGACTTTTGCACAAGCAACTGCTGTCACTAATTTTGCGCCATTTTTCGCAATGCCTTCAGACTCAAATTTACTGCCGACCATAAACCCAGTAATATTTTGTAAAAAAATAAGTGGAATCCCACGCTTACAACATAACTCAATAAAATGTGTTCCCTTCAATGCAGATTCTGAAAATAAAATTCCATTATTTGCAATAATCCCAATCGGCATTCCATTTAAATGTGCAAAACCACACACTATTGTTTTACCATAGAGCGATTTGAATTCATCAAATTGCGATTCATCAACTATCCGCGCAATTACTTCACGCACATCAAATGGATAGCGCGGATCGGCTGGAATTATCCCGTATAATTCTTGCGAATCTAGTAGAGGATCCTTAGGTTCGCGCATCACGAGTGAGTTTTTTTTCTGATAATTTAAGTTAGCAACAATACGACGCACGATTTTTAACGCATGCTCATCGTTATTTGCATAATGGTCAGCAACCCCCGAAACACGGCAATGCACATCAGCACCGCCTAACGCTTCTGCTGTGACAACTTCACCCGTTGCTGCTTTGACTAACGGTGGTCCTGCCAAAAAAATAGTGGCTTGATTCCGTACCATGATAGATTCATCTGACATGGCAGGCACGTACGCACCGCCTGCGGTGCATGAACCCATAACAGCAGCAATTTGTGGAATCCCGAGTGCTGACATATTGGCTTGATTAAAGAAAATTCTTCCAAAGTGATCTATGTCAGGGAAAACTTCATCTTGTTTCGGTAAAAAAGCACCGCCTGAATCGACTAAATAAATACATGGCAACCGGTTTTCCAGCGCAATTTTTTGCGCGCGCAAATGTTTTTTGACGGTAATAGGATAATAAGTTCCGCCTTTTACAGTTGCATCGTTGACGATAATCATGCATTCCGTATTATGAATTCGGCCAATGCCTGTGATAATTCCACCAGCAGGAATTTCATCATCATACATTTCAAAACCAGCTAAAGCAGATAACTCTAGGAAATCAGAACCTGGATCAATCAGTAATTGAATTCGATCACGTGGTAATAATTTTCCATGTTCGCTATGCCGTTTACGTGCGGTTTCATTACCGCCTTCAGAAATTTTTGCAAGTTTGGATTTTAAATCTTGCACCTGCTGCATCATGGCTTCGGCATTGCGTTGGAATATTTCATTGCCGGGATTGAGTTGGGTTTCGTAAGTGGACACGGTGTGGGTTCCTTTTTTTGTTTCGTACTAAATTATATCTAGTTTAAGGTGGATGTCTGCAAAGAACCCTCCTCTCCCCAACCCTCTCCTCCCACAAAGAGCGTGAGAGGAGAGGGAGTTTATCTCATCAATGCTAAATTTAAGAGGATACTAACCCTCTTCAAACAATTCCCGCCCGATCAATATTCGTCTAATTTCCGACGTCCCTGCGCCAATTTCATATAATTTAGCATCACGTAATAATCGTCCCGCTGCATATTCGTTAATATAACCATTCCCACCCAAACATTGAATCGTTTGCAACGCCATAGCAGTAGCTTTTTCTGACGTATATAAAATAACACCCGCAGAATCTTTACGAGTAATGCGGCCATAATCGGCAGCGCGTGCAGCTGCATATAAATAGGCACGAGATGACATAAGCCCCACATACATATCGGCAATTTTTGCTTGAATTAACTGAAATTCACCAATCGCTTGACCAAACTGTTTACGTTCATGCACATAAGGAATTACAACATCTAAACACGCTTGCATAATACCGACTGGACCCGCGGCTAAAATAATTCGTTCTATATCTAAACCTTTCATCAACACTTTGGTACCGTAATTCGATGCACCTAAAATATTTTCTTCAGGTACCTCACAATTTTCAAAAATTAATTCACAGGTGCTTGAGCCACGCATACCCAATTTATCGAGTTTTTGTGCAGTAGAAAAACCAGAAAAATTCTTTTCGATGATAAATGCAGTAATGCCTTTTGATCCTGCCGCTTTTTCTGTTTTGGCATACACAACTAAAACATCCGCTTCAATACCGTTAGTAATCCACATTTTTGTGCCATTCAAAATGTAATGATTACCTTTTTTTTCAGCGCGTAATTGCATACTCATCACGTCTGAACCCGCATTGGCTTCGCTCATCGCAAGTGCGCCGACATGGTTTCCACTGCAAAGATTTGGTAAATATTTTTCTTTTTGCATAGGCGTGCCATTCAAACGAATTTGATTCAAACATAAATTGGAATGTGCGCCATAACTTAAACCGACAGATGCGGAAGCACGGCTGATTTCTTCCATTGCAATCACATGGTCTAAATAACTTAAACCTGATCCACCGAATTCTTCTTCGACCGTAATACCTAATAACCCCATCGCGCCCAATTTTTTCCACAGTCCATCGGGTAATTTACTGTGTTGATCAATGTCTTCCGCAAATGGCGCAATTTCTTGTAGCGCAAAATCACGGACGGATTCGCGCAGCATATCTGCTGTATCGCCAAGGTGAAAATTGAGGTAAGTAGTCATAATCGTCCTTGTGTTTGTAGCTGATTCTTAGCAAACAGGACAGAAGTTATCTGTCCTTGCCTGATCATTATTGTGTTTCTAAATACTTAATGATGGCTGCCAAAAACCGTGTTGCTTCACCGCCATTCACTGCTCGATGATCAAACGTGAGGGACAAGGGTGCAATACGGCGTATTTCAATAATGCTGTCTAAGGGTCGTACTTCATCGCGCAGTTTTCCACAACCTAAAATCGCAACCATAGGGGGCATAATAATTGGACTTGCATAACGTCCAGCGATCGTGCCGAAATTTGATAACGTGATGGTTGCGCCTTGTAAATCACTGGGTGCAATTTTTCGTGCGCGTACAGATGTTTTAAATTCATCAATTAAAGCGCGTAATTCTTGGGGCGTTTTATTCGCAGCGTCTTTTAAAACAGGTACAAATAAACCTTCAGGTGTATCCATGGCTAAACCAATATTGACTTCACTGTGCAAGCAACGTTCTTTGTTAACACCGTCATACCAGGTATTCAATGAAGGTTCTGCTTTTGCTGCAGCAACGACTGCTTTAATTAAATTAACGGTGAAATCCGTTTTTTTAATAATTTCTGTCACATCTGCATCATCGATAATCGTCACAGGTACCACTTCTTGATGTGATTGTGTCATTGCGATCGCCATTGAACGACGTACGCCATGTAATGCTTCTACGTTACCTGGCAATTTGGTTTTCTGACCAGCCGATTTTTTGACATCGTCTGCGGTGATTTGACCTTGGGGTCCGCTCGCAACGACTGTATTTAAGTCAACATTCAATTGTGTTGCTAGACTTCGGACTGCTGGCATTGCTTTAACGGTGGTTGCAGTTCTCTTTGCAGCACCAATAATCATTTCACCTTCATCCAGCAATGTTGAACTTTCTTCTAAACTGCCAACGACTGTGCCCTTATCTTTTTCGCTTGTCGCCTCACCTTCAAACTCTACTAATGGCGCATGTGTTGGGATGATATCGCCCGTTTTTCCGTAGAGTTTAGCGATTTTTCCCGCTTGCGGTGCAGGAACATCAACAACTGCTTTTGCTGTTTCCATGCTAACCATTGGTTGATCGACTTTGACTACGTCGCCGACTTTAACATACCATTCGTGAATTTCTGCTTCCGCCAAACCTTCACCTAAATCGGGTAAATGAAATATTTTCATGCGAACTCCATCACGCGTTGAACTGCTGCTTGAATTTGATTTTCACTGGGTAAATAAAATTTTTCTAGGCGAGCATACGGCACGATAGTGTCGTAACCCGTCACACGCTCAACCGGTGATTTTAAAAACATTAAACCACGTTCTGCAAGTTGCGCTGAAATTTCCGCGCCCACACCACAGGTCTTTGCAGCTTCATGCACAATCACACATCGTCCGGTTTTTTCAACCGAATTTAAAATAGTTTCCATATCCAGCGGTTTAATGGTTGCAATATCGATGACTTCTGCACTAATCCCATCAGCCGCTAATTTTTCTGCAGCCGCTAAAGTTTCTTTGACTAAAGAACCCCAAGTAACCAAAGTAATGTCATCGCCCACACGTAAGGTAAAACATTTATCGAGCGGTAATGCTTTACCATTATCGGGTACTTCTTGTTTTGCCCAACGATATAAACGCGAGGGTTCAAGAAAAATAACAGGATCCGGATTTCGTATGGATGCCAGCAATAATCCATAAGCACGTGCAGGTGAAGATGGCATGACGACGCGCAAACCCGGAATATGTGCGAATAAGGCTTCTGTACTTTCTGAATGATGTTCAGGCGCACGAATACCGCAACCATAAGGGGTGCGGAATACAACCGGGCAACTCATTTTGCCGCGTGTACGATTGCGAATTCGTGAAGCATGATTAATAATTTGATCTAAAGCTGGATAAATAAAACCCATGAATTGAAATTCAGCCACCGGTTTTAAACCTTCAATTGCCATTCCAATCGCAAGACCAGCAATCATTGATTCAGCAAGAGGCGTGTCACGTACGCGTTCTGGACCGAATTTATCAAGTAAACCGACTGTGGCTCGAAACACACCGCCATTTTTTGCAATATCCTCGCCTAATACCACTACATCAGGATCGGCTTGCATTTCATATGCCATTGCCTGATTAATTGCTTCAACTAGTGTAATTTCAGCCATGTCACACTCCTAAATTCTGTAACATTGCGCGCTGTTCTTCGTATATTTCAGGTAATGTTTCATACAGATGATCAAACATGGAAGCAGGATTTGCCGCGCTTGCTGACATATATTCTTCGACAATTTTTTCGACATCCGCAGTGCATTGTGCCAACAGCGCTTGTTCTTCGGTTTCAGACCAAGCATTGTGGTTTTCAAGGTAGCGACGTAAACGGGCAATAGGTTCTTTTTTCCATTCTTCTTCACGATTAGCTTTAGGTTCATAACGGCTCGCATCATCTGCGGTCGTGTGATCACTCTGACGATAGCAAACCATTTCTAATAATGTGGGTTGATTTTGTTCTCGCGCTTTTTTTAACGCTTCATGGACTCGATCATAGACCGCAATAATATCATTACCATCGACTTGCTCGCCTTGAAAGCCCGCTGCTATGGCTTTTTGTGCAATGGTTTGGGCTGCGGTTTGTGCGCTGCGTGGTACTGAAATTGCCCACTGATTATTGCACACCACAAACACGATGGGTAATTTCCAAACACCGGCAACATTCATGGCTTCATAAAAATCACCTTCTGATGTGCCGCCATCACCACACACGGCCAGCACCGCACGATTTTTCTTACGGATTTTTAAAGCAGTTGCTGCACCGACCGCATGTAACACTTGCGTGCCGATGGGAACTGCAAATGGAAAGTTATTATCTTTGTCGGCAAATAAATTTCCGCGCTCATCGCCGCCCCAATACATAAAAATGTCGACGGGATTCACACCGCGCTGAATTAAGGTCGCGGAATCTCGATAATAAGGCACAAAAATATCATCTTTGGGCATGGCATCACCGATACCAATAAATACTGCTTCTTGGCCACGAATGGACGGGTAGGTTCCCATTTTTCCAGTTCGCTGTAATGCGATCGCTTTGGTGTCAAATATTCTGCTCATCACCATTTGGCGATAGAGTTGAACGAGTTTATTGATCTCTTTTGCAAACGGTGGAGCATCGTCTGCTAAGTGACTCTGTTCATCTAAATATTGATAATAAGGAATTTCAAATTGTGCAATAATTTTCACTTAGAAGACACTCCTCTTCCGTTCGAAGTGCGTATCAGGGTATCTGTCACTCCCTTATCAGTCAATATAATAAATTTTCTGTTTTTTTGCGATATGCTGGATTCTTTTACCCTGTGACTCACTTCACAAATTTCCTCTCTTCAAAGAGAGGGCGAACACACAGGTTTGCCCCTACAAAAGATATGAACACTGTATTCATTTAAGAATTCCTTAAGAAATTATCGTTAGTATGTAGGGTTGGATTATCCGTTATCTCTATTCTGTAGAAGCAAATTTATTTGATTTTACTTTTTAGGATTTTTATCTACCTAACAAGGAGGTTAGTCACATGCCTTTATCGCAAAAAGTTATTATTGAACTTAACCATTATTTAGACAATTACATCCACGGTAAAACTCAAGGGTCTGACATAGCTGTAAAAAATGCTGATATAAATGAATTCAGACAGCGTATCAATAATCTTGGTATTAAGCGGTCGACGACTGACAAAGATTGGCTAGATCTTGTTGTTGAGATGGGTAAAAAAGCAGATGAAATCCAACTTAAAGGTACTTTTGCTTCGAGTTGTACAGAAGTCATGTACATGGTGCTTCATCGCATACGTAGAGAAATTAGCACACAGAATTTGATTGCGCGAATCAAAGATGAGCAAGCAAAACTGGCTAGGCTTAGACAACAATATGTTCTTGCCAAAAAACAAAATGAAAAAGAAACATCTCTCAATGAAATACAGGCGCAAATTTATCTGCGAATTAAACAATTGGCTCATTTAGGTCATCTTGATCCGTTGTTAGAATTAGATTCCGAGGAAATAGAAAAATCATTATATCCTGGTTCCGCAAAATTCTCAGGGATTCTTGCCACAGCTGTTAAATATATTACATCGGCTGAGAATTTCCGTTTCGAGTATTCTGAAGCCACAAAAAATTATAATTGTGAGGGAATCAATACGTATCTTCCTCTCGTATTGCAATCTGTATTTGAGCAAATTTATTTAGAAAAATATAAAGATAAATTTGTAAAAATCGCTGGGACTGATATGAAAGCAGAATCACTCAGTGAAACAGTATCTCTTCCTGATAGTCTTTCGACTCAAACTCCAATTTCTGCTGTGACTGATGAAGTAAAACTCACTTCATTTAGAAAGACATCTTTAGATATCCCCCGTTCTTCAGAACTAGAGCAACTGACTACCGTATCTAACCTGTCAAAAACATTAATTTTCAACTTAAATGGTTATTTCGATAATTATATTCGTTGGAAAAAGACTGGAAGTGATATTGCGAAGAAAACTGCAGAGTGCAATTCACTCAGGAAATTACTCAATGATGCTGCTCAGAAAGAAGGAACAACCGATGCAGATTGGTTGAATCTTATTTGCAAATTAGGCTCGGCTGCTGATACAGCACAGCGTGAGGGAACTTACTGTTCTGATTTCACTGAAGCCGTTTATATGGTGATTCACAGCTTAAGAAATGAAATACAATCACGCAATCCAAATGCATTGAAAATAATGATCGCAAGTGAACGCATAAAACTCGCAGAGTTTCGCGATAATTATGTTTCGGTAAAAAAGAATAATGGAAAGCTTGCGAACATTCAGCAAATTAAAAATGACATCACACTGACTATTCAAAAACTAGCACATCTTGGTGATTTAGACCCTTTGCTTGAATTAAGCTTGAAAGAAACCAGTGCTATATATTTTGGAACCACTAAAAAATCAATTCCGGGAAGTTCTGTATTAAAATTTGCGATCCCAGAACAGTATTTAGACCATACGTTAGGATTTGAATATCCTGAAGCGACCAGAGCCTACGCATGTGAAAATCTTAATACTTATTTGCCGCTTGTGTTACAAGATCACTTTCCTGCTATTTATATGGAAAAAAACAAAGCCCAATTTAAAACAGCTGAGGAAGAGAAACAAGCTGAAGAAAAAGCACTTGCTGGTATTAATGACTTTTCACGCAGCCTCACTCAATTAGAGTCTGACAAAGTCGTTCTTGCTGTGAAAAAATCAGCAAAAGAGCTTGTATCGCAAGCAATTACTGAAAAAGAAATAAAAACGCTAGAAGAACAAATGAATACGCTAGATTTAAAGATCTCTACACTTAACGAATTTATCAGCGCTGCATCGCCAAATAGTAAATATGATTTGAATGCGAGGCTTCAAGTAGAGCTTGATAAAATATCACTGTTCAAAGGCATCGCAAGTCAGGTACGGCTAGTATTAAACTCGGATGAAGGTACAAAAGCTCAACTCGAAGCACGAGATAAATTACGAGAGCAACAAGTTCAGCGGGAAACTGAAGAACGTGAAAAACTTCAGCGGCAAAACGACGAGCAAGCACGACGAGAATCCGCAGAGCTTGAAAGGCTCAGGCTGGAGAAAGAAGTGCAGTTATTAAAAGTGAAAGAATCGGAACAAGCTAAACAAGTTACTCGACCAGAGTCTCCGTCACGTCAACCAGCCTCATCTCAGAATCAAATTATGAAAGAGCTCGCAGCCAGACCAGCCTCTCCTACTTTAACTAACATGATTGTAGAAAATTATACGCCTGCAGCAACAGTTACAGCGGAACAAAAATTGGCAGATCAGGGTAAAGAGAAGCGTCTGCAGTTATTCAACGAAGTTCTAACAGCTCGTGAGGTAAAAAATGCGAACATACCAAATGCGCTCAAGATCCTTGAAAAACAATTTAGAAAAGATAGAAACATAATATCTAAATTAATTGCTGAGGTAGAAAAGGTAAGACAGACGGCTCGAGAGGAGTATGCAAGCTTAATGCCGTCATAACTCTATCATAATCTTTTGTAGGGGCAGACCTATGTGTCTGCCCACTTGCTCAATAAACAATTTTTGCGTATTTAGGCCGCAGGGCGAACACATAGGTTCGCCCCTACATAAGTTAGCATTTGCAGAGGCGAATATACGTATATTCGCCCTCTCTTCTCATTGATATATTTTTACATTAACTTCCTAAAACTGTTCATTATAAATTCAAACCTACCCCATCTCAAACCTTTCTCCAAATCCATGCTAAAATTAATTTATACACATACGAACACCACGCCAAAGGATTGACGTTTTTTAATTACCTCTTTTTGTAGTAATGCGAATTGAGAGTTGACGTAAATTCGATTAAGGAGTGGGTCATGAGTAATCGGTTAAGATTGTTCATGCAATGGACCGTTCTAGCCATTTTATTTCTGTTGATGATGACTAACGCATCTTTGGCAGACACCCTTTTCCAACCGATGTATAACAGCAGCCTAGCTAAACCTCAGCCAGAACATATCGCATCGTCACTCGCCGATAAAAATCTCAATGAATTACGCTATGCCTTAGCCAATTATCAAAATGCCGAATCTCATCCATGGCCTATGGTCCCAGAAACTCATAAATTATTAAAAGTCGGCAGTAAAAATTCAACCGTCGCTATCTTACGAGAACGGTTACTTATCACAAATGATTTGCCTACTGCATTCAACCGTAACGATAACTTATTTGATCGACCACTAGGACAAGCGGTGCGGGTATTTCAAGCGCGTCACGGCTTAAAAGCAGATGGTGTGGTAGGAACAAACACCTTACGAGAATTGAATATTACGCCGGCCGAACGTGCTAAACAAATCGAAGTCAATATGCGACGTTGGGCCGAATTATCGGATAAATTAACCGATCGTTTTGTCATGGTAAACATTCCAGAGTATGAATTGTATGTTTACGAAAATAATGAAAAAGTATTTAGTATGAAAACAATTGTAGGAAAAATTACAAATCAAACACCTGAACTTCAATCTAGCATTTTACGTATTGTATTTAATCCTTATTGGAATATTCCAGAAACAATTGCGCGCAAAGAAATTGTAAAAAAAGTCGCAGAAAATCCAGGCTATTTAGATGAAAATCGTATTCGGATTTTTGAGAGCCAGGAAAATAATGCTATTGAAATGAATCAAGAAGATGTGAATTGGCAAAGATCTGATGCTCGTACTTTTCCCTATTTTTTACGTCAAGAACCGGGAGAAGATAATTCATTGGGAGTCATTAAATTTGAATTTCAAAATTCACAAGATGTTTATCTTCATGATACGCCCGCAAAAGAATTATTTAATGAAGATACACGAGCATTAAGTCATGGATGTGTACGCTTAGAAAATCCCGTTGCATTAGTGGATTATTTAATGAAAACAAATCCTGAATGGGATGAAGATCGTATGCAATCTATTCTTGATACAGGCAAAACGACGTACGTGCGTGTGCCGCAATCGTTGCCGATTTTTATTACCTATATAACGGCTTGGATTGATGAAAACGGTGCGGTTAATTTCCGTGATGATGTGTATGGCAAAGATCAGTAAATTGTTTTATTCTGCTTGGCGCCCGGTGTTTTGGCTTTTGTAGGGGCGAACCTGTGTGTTCGCCCTTTGGCTCGAAGAAATAACATTTGCGTATTAAGGCTGCAGGGCGAACACATAGGTTCGCCCCTACAAAAAACCATTACATCAAGGAAAACATGCCAATACGCCCTTTTAATGCAATCTACACAGCCAAACCAGACTATCTCGAAGAACTCTGCCGTGAGCTCAATGATCAGCCGGAGATTATAGGTAATTTAGTTTTCTCAACTGTCAAAAAATCAGATGTATGTTTCGCATTAGATGCATGGCTTGAACCAAAACTTGTTTCATTTCAATCAATTTCAGAAGCCGTGCGTATCTTGCGCCAAGCGGGTAAATTCTGGTTTTTAAATCCAATTGAAACCATTCGACGATCACACTTAATTTTAGCTGAATTACGAAAATTACCAACACTCACCCATACCTTTCCAATCATGGACGCAATACCTCCTATCGGTTGTTTTAGTCTATTAGATCAAAACACCTTAGTTTATAGTGCGTTACGCTGGAAAAAACCGCCATTAGGTGATTTTCAATTTATTGAAGATAAAAAAAATCCGCCTAATCGTGCGTATTTAAAATTATGGGAGGCTCTCAGTTTACTTGAAGTTCACCCAAAATCAGGTGAGCTTGTAATCGACCTAGGCGCATCACCTGGCGGTTGGAGTTACGTTTGTCAGTCATTAGGCGCGCGAGTGATTGCGATCGACAAAGCAGAGTTAGAGCCTAGAATTGCAACATTACCGCGAATTGAATATCGCCGTGAAAGTGCCTTCGGCCTAGATCCTAAAACAATATCAGAACCAGTTGATTGGTTATTATCTGACGTTGCCTGTTATCCAGACCGATTATTTGAACTTGCCAAAAAGTGGATTGATTCAGGCAAAGCAAAACGCTTAATTTTTACGATTAAATTACAAGGTGAAACGAATTTGGCGGAAATCCAACAATTTCAAACTATTCCAGGGGCACGCGTTTTACATCTTTTTCATAACAAACATGAAGCTACATTTTTTTATCCGGCACCTGTGAATTTATCACCTGATTGGATTTAATTGACCTCGCACCGAATCCTCGTTAGGCTCTACCCTCTCAAATTTTGACACTAGGCAAATGTATGCAACTCAAAGAATTGCGACTTAAAAAAAATGAAGATCGGCGTTTACGTGCGGGACATGTGTGGATTTACAGTAATGAAATTGATACTAAAATCTCTCCGTTAAAGTCTTTTACTTCAGGCGAAGAAGTGCGTGTTGTAGCCTCTGATCAAACTCCGTTAGGGATTGCTTACGTCAATCCGCACTCATTAATCACGGGTCGTTTATTTAGTCGAGTATTGAATACCCGTTTAAACGTGGCTTTTTTTTCGGAACGAATTAAGACAGCGCTCGCGCTTCGTACTCGATTATATTCCCGTCCTTTTTATCGATTAATTTTTGGTGACAGCGATGGATTGCCAGGTTTAGTTGTTGATCGTTTTAATCAAGTACTGGTTGTGCAAATCACAACAATTGGAATGGAAACACAAAAAGACGCTATTATTGCTGGATTACGTGAAGTTTTCCCGGATGTGGAATCTATCTTATTTCGTAATGACAGTCGATCACGGCTACATGAGGGGTTAGAAACTTATGTCAGTGCTGCATTTGGTACTCCGCCTGAGACTATCACGCTGGAAGAAAATGGACTGACATTTTCAGCGCCTCTTTGGACCGGACAAAAAACAGGTTGGTTTTTCGATCACCGTCTGAATCGTTCTCGTCTTACACACTATGCCAATAATCAGCGTGTATTGGATGTGTTTAGTTATTTGGGTGCATGGGGGATTCAAGCAGCAAAATCTGGTGCAACGGATGTCACTTGTGTTGATTCATCAGCGCTTGCCAGTGACTGGATTATGGAGAATGCGCGTCTTAATCAGGTTGCTGAAAAAGTGAAGGTAATTTGTGATGATGCTTTTGTTGCGTTAAAAAACTTATCTGCTGCAAAAGAAAAATTTGGTGTGATCATACTTGATCCCCCTGCTTTCGTGAAAAAACTAAAAGATAAAAAAGAAGGTTTAATCGCGTATCAACGATTGAACGAAGCTGCTATGAAATTATTGGAACCGGATGGAATACTGATATCGTGTTCATGTTCAATGCATGTGGATTACAGTGAATTAGTGAATTCCATCAGACGGGCTGGACTGCAGGTGAATTGTGAAATTCAAATTTTAGAACGAGGTCACCAGGCACCCGATCATCCGGTACATATTGCGATTCCAGAAACGGATTATCTTAAAATGGTTATTGTGCGATGTGTGAAAAGCGCATAGTCCTACAAATCGAAACAGACGCCAAGTTGACTGGATCCCGCGGAACGTCGGCGCAGAAATTAATATCTCTAAATGTCGTCTCTGTTACAGATTTTTTGCTTTTGTAGGGGCGAACCTATGTGTTCGCCCAGCGGCCTAAATATGCAACATTA
>JBDTIZ010000009.1:0-4562 GCA_039936115.1 Gammaproteobacteria bacterium | reverse complement strand
TTTTTTGGATCTAATTCCATATACCACTCCTTAAAATTTTAACTTTCTCAATAATGGCCAATGGCGTATTTAAACGCCGCTGGGCGAACACATAGGTTCGCCCCTACTGCATGTGATTTTGCCTGAAATCTTCCTCGTGAACCAGATTTTAATCGAATTGATTCGAAACCACCCAAACAGACTCACACTGGCAATAATAAATTTTATACCCACAAGTTATCCACAACTCACACACATCTTGTTCTATTGCAACAACTTGAAATATACACTATCTTGTATAGCGAGAAGGTGAAGCGCCCTATATATTGTGGTCTTGTGGGATATTGCTTACATCATCCAGGAACTGTGCATATTTTGATCCTAGCATGGTCATAAATTAAGAACAATATTCTAACGACGCTCTGGAGGAGCTTATGGAAACAGAAAATATATCACCACGCACAACAGCTTCAATCAAATCTTTCAACATGGATATTGCAATTACTGCCCCAGGACTTTTAAAAGTCATTCGTCGTAATGGGATGTTAGCCTCATTTGATGCCAGCAAAATTGGCGCAGCTATGACTAAAGCATTTCTCGCTATTGAAGGCGATACAGCAATTAATTCAAGCCGTATTCATGAAACCGTTGCTAATCTCTTGAAAAAAATTACCGATACGTTCGCTCGCCGTATGCCACATGGCGGCACGGTTCATATCGAAGATATCCAGGATCAAGTTGAATTAATTTTAATGCGTGCTGGCGAACATAAAGTGGCGCGTACTTATGTGTTATATCGTGAAGAGCGCCGCAAAATCCGCGCGCAAGAACAAGAAGCTGCCGAAACCGCTAACCGACAATTACATGTCACCTTAAACGATGGCCGAGTCGTACCACTCGATGTCGAGCGCTTAATCAAAGTTGTCAATAGCGCCTGCGAAAACTTAAGCGACGTTTCTGCGACAAATATCATCGAAGAAACACAACGCAACTTATTTGACAAAGTACCTGTTAAAGACGTCAGCAAAGCACTTATCATGTCCGCTCGTGTCTTAATTGAAAAAGAACCTAATTACAGTTTAGTTGCCGCCAGATTATTATTAGATGATTTACGCAGCGAAGCTTTAAGCTTTCTAGGCGTCAAAGAACGCGCAACATTTGATGAAATGAAAAATCTTTATCATGCATACATGACAGCTTACATTGATCGTGGTGTTGAATTGGAATTAATTGATGCCAAATTAAAAACATTCGATCTCGCTAAACTCGCTGCTGCCATCATTCCAGAACGTGATTTGCAATTTAACTATCTAGGTTTGCAAACACTTTATGATCGTTATTTTATTCACAATAACGGCACGCGTTTTGAATTACCGCAAGGGTTTTTCATGCGCGTTGCGATGGGTCTAGCACTCAATGAACAAAATAAAGAAGAACGTGCGATTGAATTTTATAACTTACTTTCAACGTTCGATTTCATGAGCTCAACCCCGACGTTATTTAACTCAGGCACTCTGCGGCCACAATTGTCCAGCTGTTATCTGACCACTGTGCCAGATGATTTAGATGGTATTTTCGCTGCATTAAAAGACAATGCACTCTTATCCAAATATGCCGGTGGTTTAGGCAATGATTGGACCAACGTACGCGCTATGGGTGCTCGCATCAAAGGCACTAACGGCAAATCACTCGGCGTTGTTCCCTTCTTAAGTGTTGCCAACGCAACAGCTGTGGCTGTTAACCAAGGCGGCAAACGTAAAGGTGCTGTCTGCGGTTACTTAGAAACATGGCATAAAGACATCGAAGAATTTTTAGAACTGCGTAAAAATACTGGCGATGAACGTCGTCGTACGCATGACATGAACACTGCAAACTGGATTCCTGATTTATTTATGCAACGTGTCGCTGAAGAAGGTGAATGGACACTTTTTTCACCCGATGAAGTCCCTGATTTGCATGATTTATATGGCGCAGCATTTGAAAAAGCATATATCACTTATGAAGCTAAAGCCGCACGTGGCGAACTTCAAAACGTCAAAAAAATTCCAGCACTCTCTTTGTGGCGTAAAATGTTGGGTATGTTATTTGAAACAGGTCATCCCTGGATTACCTTCAAAGATGTTTGTAATTTACGTTCACCACAACAACATACTGGCGTTGTACATAGTTCAAATCTTTGCACCGAAATTACATTAAATACATCGCTCGATGAAATTGCTGTCTGTAATCTCGGCAGCATTAACTTACCAGCACATATGTCTGAAGACGGCACGCGTATTGATCAAGACAAATTACGCAAAACCATTCATACCGCAATTCGTATGCTGGATAACGTAATTGATATTAATTATTACTCTGTGCCACAAGCACGTAATTCGAATATTAAACATCGTCCGATTGGTTTAGGTGTCATGGGCTTCCAAGATGCACTTTATAAACTTGGCATGCCTTATGCTTCACAAGATGCGGTTGAATTTGCAGATCGTTCTATGGAGCTCATCAGTTACTACGCAATCGAAGCATCGACTTTACTGGCAGAAGAACGTGGTAAATATTCAACGTTTGATGGATCACTTTGGAGCCAGGGAATTTTACCGATCGATTCGATTGAAATTCTGGCAAAACATCGTGGCAAACATCTTGAACAAGATCGTTCACAAACATTGGATTGGGCAAACTTACGTAAGCGTGTGCAAACAGTGGGTATGCGCAACTCTAATGTCTTAGCGATCGCGCCTACTGCAACGATTGCTAATATCACCGGTGTTTCACAATCGATTGAACCGACTTATCAAAATTTATTTGTGAAGTCGAATTTATCGGGTGAATTTACCGTGATTAATCCTTATCTCGTCACTGATTTGAAAAAGTTAGGCTTGTGGGATGATGTGATGGTAAACGATTTGAAATATTTTAACGGTAGTGTTAGCAAAATCACACGCATTCCTGTTGAGTTAAAAAGCCGTTATGCCACTGCTTTTGAAATGGAACCTTCCTGGTTAGTAGAAGCAGCTTCCCGCCGTCAAAAGTGGATTGATCAAGCACAATCATTAAATCTTTATATGGCACAACCTTCTGGTAAAAAACTAGATGGCCTGTATCGTCTTGCTTGGGTACGTGGTTTGAAAACAACTTACTATCTGCGCAGTATGGGTGCGACAAATGCAGAACGGTCGACGGTGCATGATAGTACGTTAAATGCGGTACAAGAAAACTCAGAACCTAAAGCTTGTTTGATTACCGACCCGACCTGTGAGGCGTGTCAGTAATAACACATGAAAAAACGTAACAACAAGGAGACATAAATGTCACTAACAGCACACAACATCGGCGGCGCAACTGGCTTGGAAGCACTCCAAATGGGCGCGGCACGTATTCAAGTCGATGATAAACGTATTATCAATTGCCGAGCTGACTTAAATCAGCTCGTACCGTTTAAATATACTTGGGCTTGGCAAAAATATTTAGATGCTTGCGCAAATCATTGGATGCCGAATGAAATCAACATGTCTGCAGATATCGCTTTGTGGAAAGACCCACATGGTTTAACTGAAGATGAGCGTATGATTATCAAACGTAATCTTGGATTTTTCTCAACGGCAGATTCTTTAGTTGCAAACAACTTAGTATTGGCATTGTATCGCCACATTACGAACCCTGAATGCCGACAATATTTATTGCGTCAAGCTTTTGAAGAAGCGTTGCATACTCACGCTTATCAATACGTGATTGAAAGCTTAGGGATGGATGAAGCTGAAGTATTCAATATGTATCGTGAATTGCCGGCAGTCGCACGTAAAGCAGCTTGGTCATTACCTTATACACAAAGCTTAGGCGATCCACATTTCCATACTGGCACGCCAGAGAACGACCAGCGTTTATTACGTGATTTAATCGCGTTTTATGTGATATTCGAAGGTATTTTCTTTTATGTTGGTTTCGCCCAGATATTGTCTATGGGTCGACGCAACAAAATGACAGGCACTGCAGAACAATTCCAATATATTTTACGTGATGAGTCTATGCATTTAAATTTTGGTATTGATGTGATCAATCAAATTAAAATTGAAAATCCGCATTTATGGACTGAAAGCTTTAAACAAGAAATTATTGAAATGATCCATACGGGTGTTGCTATGGAATACGATTATGCAGTGGATACTATGCCGCGTGGCATTTTAGGCATGAATGCTGAAATGTTCAAAGAGTACTTACATTACATTGCTAACCGCCGTTGTGCGCAAATTGGATTACAACAACAATTTCCAGGCGTAACGAATCCGTTTCCATGGATGAGTGAAATGATGGATTTGAAAAAAGAAAAAAACTTTTTTGAAACGCGTGTGACGGAATATCAAACCGGTGGTGCGTTGAGTTGGGATGAGTAAATCAATTCTGCTTTTGCAGGGACGGACCTATTGGTTCGCCCTGTGTCTGCAATAAAACCTAAGCCAAATTGACTGGATACCGCGGACAAGCCGCATAAGCGCTAACCTAAGGAAGATGCCAAAATCAAATAATTTTAATACACTTCTTTCCAATATGGAAAGGAGTTGTATTAATGGATGTGAGTTCGGATGAAA
>JBDTIZ010000008.1:0-11455 GCA_039936115.1 Gammaproteobacteria bacterium | reverse complement strand
GCGATAACAAAACATGCCAATTTTCATCCGAACTCACATCCATTAATACAACTCCTTTCCATATTGGAAAGAAGTGTATTAAAATTATTTGATTTTGGCATCTTCCTTAGGTTAGCGCTTATGCGGTACGACGGCGGCTATTGTAGGGGCGCACCTATGTGTTCGCCCAACGGCCTAAATATGCAACATTATTTCTTCGATAGAGAGGGCGAACACACAGGTTCGCCCCTACAAAAGCAAAAAAGTCTGCAACAACGCCAGTACAACAGCGGAGGAAAAGGGGTTTTATTTCGATCTATTCCTAAAAGCTGTCGTACCGCAGCTTGTCCGCGGTATCCAGTGAATTTGGCATCGGTTTTGACTGCACCTCACTTCTCGATAAATTCTTCAAAATCCACTCGCCATTCTTCACTCGCAGCACCAATTCTGTTTCTGTAATCTTCATGATATCCGCCTGCTCAATGCCCAATCGATCGCCCGCCAATACAGTTATCGACTCGCCATTTGGCATCAACACAATTCCACTCAGTTGATTTTTTTGCTGCAAATAACCCACTAATTTAAGTTGTTTAATTGAAACCCTATCAGTTACTGCAGTAGAAGAATATGTGATATCCCTGAAATAATCATAGCAAAATGGATCTAACCAATTCTCACGATCAGCATCAAAAACAAAACTCGATTTTTGCCGACTCGACTTAAAATAATGATTAAACACTCTCAACTCAATAGAAAAATTCCAATGATTATTTTCTGCCGAAAATTCAAAATGATTTATCAAATATGACACGTGATACTCTTCTAGATTTTTAAAAAAACTGACCACTTGATTAAAATCTCCCTGCAACAACAAATTATAGGTTAAAGAACCTTCACCCAGCGCGATCTGATTTTCAGTCGGTTGAATTGATTGCATGACAAGATGCGACTCTCTTATTGCATCAAAAATATTGTTTAATCTATTTCCTGTATGAGTAAGTTGATCATCTATCGGTTTTTCTTTTTCCTGCTGAAGATATTCTTTGGCATCTGAGATTTTATGTTCGAGCAACAGGGTATTTTGTTGTAACACAATGTGTCGTGACACTAAATTTTTGATATCAAGTATTCCTATTATTAAAATTAAAAAAACCATCACTATTAAAGCTTTCAATTGCACCATGATTTGCATTTATTCTTCTCGTCATTATTGGATATCCAAATCAAACTGCTCTGCATCCGATTTTTCTATGTTTTTTATGTTGACAATCTGCGTCTTAAATCGATTGGAATTTTTCGCATTCAGTTCACTTACCCAACGCAACAAGTCAGTCATTGAATGCATACGACCACTCAGACTGAGATTGTCATTCGCGTAATGCATTTTTATCAACTGAATATGATATAAATTCAAATAACCCATTTTAGTAAAAAGTGCCGATACCCATTGCTGTGTTGCATAGATTTTTTGCCCTATGTTTTCATTGTGTCGCAGTGAACGAGAACGCTGATGCGTTGCAGAGGTCATCGCTGAAAGCTGACTGTCTAAATCGGCATTATAATTCGTCTTGTTCTTTATTTTGTGCATCAAAATCAAATGCGCGCAAAGCACGATCAATCCAAGTAACGCCGCGATGCTTAAGTAAAAAGATTTTAGCTTTCTTTGCTTCTTTGCATACACATACCTTCGCCAAGGTAATAAATTAATTTCTACCATCTCGGATAACTCCGCAATGTTAAACCGAAGGCAGTTAAAAATTCTGGCGCTGTCCGTTGCAAAACGTCTCTTGATATCGCAGGCTCTGATTCTACGTAGTTAAAAGGATTGGCAAGCTCTGCTTCTAACAATAATTCTTCTTCAATGAGTTGTTTTGCGTGCGTAATCAGATCTACTTTTCCGGTTAAAAAAATTTTCTCGATCGACGACTGCTCGGTAGCGGTTGAAAATAATTGCAACGCGCGTTTAAGTTGTTGAGCTAAAGCGTCATCTGAATGAATCATAACTTGATGAGTGAAAATAATTTTTTTCGCCAGCAATACAATTAATTGCGCCGTATTTGTATCAATATCTAAAATGGCAATTCTCTGTGAAGTCGCGAATCTATTGGCAAAATAAATTGCGCGTGCAATGGCATAAAGATCAACATCAACTACGCGAATTTTCAATTCTGCTTGTTCTGCTGCAAAGATATAAGCATTTATTTGCTCGGTACGTGCTGCAATCAGCAGCGCTGTATTTTCCGACGCATCGTATTCGCCTCGCACAAAATCAACGGACAGCTCCTCCTGTATGCCTGGAAAATAATAAGCGAGATTAGTTGTAAGCTCTGTTTCGCACTCTAACTCGTTCAAATAACTTGGCAGCGTGATGCGTTTGTTAATCACAGAAGAGGCTTGCAAACTTATGGCAGCCACACAGTTATGACTCTCTGTTATATCCACCAGTTTTTTTATCGCATGCAAGACCTGTGTGTGATGATTGACCTTCCCATCTACAATGGAACCTGCTGGTAAATCGATAGAGGCAAATGATTCGAGACTGCGTTTTTCTGCTGTTTGTTTTAGCTTAATCAAACTGAATTGATCTTGTCGTAAGGCGAGACCCACTCGCATGGCTTGGTTGTTTCGAAAAAATGATTTCAAATAGTAAATCTCCGAGTAATTGATAGGGGAATAGGAATTAAATCGTGGGGGGCGAACCGATATGTTCACCTCCATAAAAGCAGAACGTGGCTGTATCAAGAGGTACAAAAACGATAAACAAAGGGAATAGCAGGCATTGTCGTTGAAAATTTAAGCTGGGATGAAAGAATAGCTTAATATATTGGTGATTTTTGTAGTAAAATGCAAGATTATTATTAGAATTTAAAACTTATTTATGGCATACATTTGGCGGCTCTTTAAAAAACTCTTTATTTTCTCCCTCGTCGTGAGCGGCATTTTAATCGTAGGTATCGGTTATTATATTGAGTTTCAACTCCCTGACATCAACGCGCTCAGCACGATTCAATTACAAGTGCCATTACAAGTTCTAACGCGCGATGGAAAGCTCATTACTGAATATGGTGATAAACGCCGTATTCCTGTGCCTTATGACAAAATTCCGCCTTTATTGGTTCAAGCTGTATTAGCCACCGAAGATCAGCGTTATTTCCAACACCCAGGTATCGATATTCCGGGACTTATCCGCGCCAGCTTGATTTTGATTACGACAGGCAAAAAAATTCAAGGCGGCAGCACGATTACCATGCAAGTTGCGCGCGGCTTTTATTTAAATCCGCAAAAGACCTTTGGCCGCAAATTACGTGAAATTTTGCTCGCTTTAAAAATCGACCATAGACTCAGCAAGCAAAAAGTACTTGAGCTTTATCTCAATAAAATATTTTTTGGCAATCGCGCTTATGGTGTAGCTGCGGCAGCACAAATTTACTATGGCAAAACACTCGATCAACTTTCACTGGATCAATATGCCGTGTTAGCAGGTTTGCCCAAAGCACCCTCTGCGCTCAATCCATTAGCTAACCCAACCGCTGCAAAAAAACGTCGCGACCATGTGTTATCACGTATGTTTGAAGTCGGTTATATCAATGAAAAAGTCTATAAAACAGCTCTTTCAGTACCCGTTGACGCCCACTATCATAATTTGCAAACCCAAGTAAAAGCACTCTATGCAGCAGACTTAGTCCACCAGCAATTAAAACAAATGTATGGTGACGATGTAGATACTAGAGGCTTTTTGGTTTACACCACGATTGACAGTCATTTGCAGGAAATTGCTAATCAAGCAGTGCGCGATGGATTGATTGATTACGATCAACGTCATGGTTACCGCGGGCCTGAGCGCAACCTTGGTTCGCCTAATTTAAGTGGCATGCAGGAATGGGAAAAAATCTTAAATACGATCCCTGTTCTCGGCGGGCTTGAACCTGCTGTTGTGGTCGATATGACTTCGCAAACTGTAACCGCATTACGCTCCGATGGTAGTTTGATCATTATTCCGTGGCAGGGACTTGCATGGGCACGTCCACAAATCAATGCGAATTTTCTTGGCCCACGGCCACACAAATCAAGTGATATTGTGAAATTAGGTGACCTGATTCGCATTAATAAACCTACAAATCAAAACTGGCGTCTCGCACAAATTCCTAAAGCAGAAGCGGGGCTTGTCACGTTGAATCCAATGGATGGTGCGATTCTTGCGTTAGTTGGCGGGTTTGATTTCCAATATAGCAATTTTGATCGCATTACTTCGGCGGAACGTCAGCCGGGCTCTAGCTTCAAACCGTTTATTTATTCAGCCGCGCTTGATCAAGGCTATACCCTGGCAACCGTTATTAATGACGCGCCTATTGTAGTTGAAAATCCAACTGATAATAGCTTATGGCGCCCGCAAAACGATGAAAAACGTTTCTTTGGACCCACCCGATTACGTGAAGCTCTGATTCACTCTATCAACTTAGTTTCAATCCGTTTATTGGATCAAATCAAAATTCCTTATGCGGTTGGGTTTGCACAACGTTTTGGTTTTGGCCCATCGCAACTGCCACCGACACTTTCGCTGGCGCTTGGAACTGCGAGTGTAACACCTCTGCAGATGGCCACAGGTTACGCCGTGTTTGCTAATGGCGGTTTCAAAGTAGTGCCTTTTGCGATTGATAATATTCGTGACAACCAAGGTAATATTTTATATCAGGCAAAGCCATTAACAGTTTGCGGTGACTGCACAACTCCTGACAACACCCATGCGCCAAGAGCAATTAGCGCCCAAAACGCATTTCTGATTACCTCTGCATTGCATGATGTGATTCAACACGGCACTGCATTTGAAGCGCGAAGTTTAAAACGGAATGATCTGGCTGGAAAAACAGGAACCACACAAAATCAAGTTGATGCCTGGTTTGTGGGTTATAACCCAGATTTAGTGGCTCTGGCTTGGGTGGGTTTCGATCAACCTCAATCGCTCCATGAATACGGCGCAACCGCTGCGCTGCCTGTGTGGATGAATTTCATGCAAGTCGCACTGCAAGGAAAAGCTGAGCATGTGTTGAATCAACCGACGGGTATCGTCAGCATTAAGATTGATCCTTTGACGGGCAAACGGGCGCAGTCTAATGATCCGGTCGCACAGTTTGAATATTTTATGACGCCTTATGTGCCGGATGAAGATAAAAGACCGACTGCAACAGCTGCCCAACCTGGAGATGCTAATTCTGCTGCTGCGGCGACACCTGAAGGTGGGTTGTATTAAATTTTTTGCAAAAATCTTTTGTTTTGCGCTCTGAAAAAGCTTTTGTAGGGGCGAACCTATGTGTTCGCCCCTACGGCGCCAGCTCCAAGTTTGACAGAGGGCGAACACATAGGTTCACCCCTACAAAAGCCTTATTGATGACTACTTCAAACCAAGACACTCCAACAAAACTCTATCCTTCTCACTCAACTTAACATCTTTTACTTCCACAAACCCAAACTCATACCGATCCGTAAAATTCTTTCTTAATCGATCAAATAAATTCGCATCTTGCAGCAATGTTTCTTTCATGTGTTGCGACATCGCTGCTGGATCAAAAATCTTTAACACCACATCACGCCAATCAGCTGTTGAATGATTAAAAGAAATCGCAGTGGTTGGATATAATGGTTCGGCGTTTGATACTGCCGAAATAATGTTTTGCTCTATCGCCGCATGGTAAATCATTTCAACGCCACGATATTTGCTTTGTATCGAATAACCTGCAATATGCGGTGTTGAAATGACAGCGGATTCCATGACTTCAACATCGATAAAAGGTTCGTTTTCAAAAACGTCCAAACACCATATTAAATGCTGGCCATATAATTTTAAATCTTCAAATGAAATCACCTCGCCGCGCCCTGCGTTTAATAATACGCAATCTTTTTTTTGCCGTTGCAAAAATGTCTGCTGAATAAGATGATACGTTGGAAAAGACCCAGTCTTAGTCAAAGGCGTATGCATAGAAATAAAATCTAGATCCGCCAATTCTTCAATTGGCACTGTCACCTGATCTTTGCAAAACGGATCACAGACTACGACGTCACAACCTAATAATTCTAGTTTTTGAATAACTTGCTTACCAATATTACCAGCGCCTATCACTGCGGCACGGTATTTCTGTTGCGGTAGAAAATTCATTTTTTGTAACGACGCGATCACGCAAACAACATATTCAACGACCGAAACTGCATTCGATCCTGGTGTCACACACCACTTAATTCCTGCTTGATCCAACCAATCAATATCTAAATGATCAAACCCCGTTGTTACACTGCCAACAAATTTAACGTGCGTATTTTTCAATAGTGCTTGATTCACTTTAGTCACCGAACGCACCAGTAAAATATCCGCATCCAGCAAGTCGCTATTAGTAATTTGACGCCCTGGTTTTAAATGCAGTGCGCCATGCGCGCCAAAATAATTTTCAATCAAGGGAATATTTTCATCTGCCACAATCTTCATGCGAACACCACACCAAAAAATATAATCAATCCTACCCAGTTATTATTTAAAAAGGCTTTAAAACAAGCCTTTGGATCGCGAGATCTTATCAGCCATTGCTGATAAACAAATAAAAGTCCTGCAAAAAATAATCCCAAGAAATAGATTTCCGTTAATTTAAATAAAAAACCAATATGCACTAGCAAAATTAAAAATATAATTTGCAATATAGCAATCATGAATCGATCATAATGCGCGAATAAGATAGCTGTTGATTTGACGCCAATTTTAAGATCATCGCTGCGATCAACCATCGCGTATAATGTGTCGTACATCACCGGCCATAGAAGCGCCGCAGCAAACACTTCCCAACCCGCCGGCGTAATACTATTATTTTCTGCAGCAAATGCCATCGGCACTCCCCAAGCATAAGCTAAGCCTAAACCAATTTGCGGCAAGTGAGTCACGCGTTTCAAAAAGGGATACGTCACAGCGAAAAATAACCCAGCAAACGCTAGCAAAATAGTAAAATGATTTAAAAATAAAATCAGTATGAATGCGAGTGTGATCAAAATAAAAAATAAAATAAGCGCTTCCGTTGTCGTTACCAAACCTGAGGTCAACGGACGATCACGCGTACGTTCAACATGTTTATCAATTTCACGGTCGGCAAAATCATTGATAATGCAACCGGCTGAACGCATCACAATGACGCCTACTACAAAAATGCTGACGATCAAGAGATTTGGTTTTCCAGCACTTGCTAGCCACAATGCCCATAATGTCGGCCATAACAATAAAAAAATGCCGATCGGTTTATGCAACCGCATTAAGCGTGCATAATGAATTAACTGCATAGTGATTCCATATCAGGCAAAAAAACTTCGGTCAACAAAAGTGGTTTCTGTTGCAAAACAAATGTCGAACGGCGCGCCCATAGGTGGGTCGCTGACAGATCGGCATCGTGCATAATCGCTGTATGCCAAGGCATGCCAGGTTGCAAACATATCAGATCAAATTCACTGCGTTCTATTGTTGGATCTTTAAATAACACTGAACCTAAAGAACGATTTTTTAAACGCGCTAATTGTCGTTGTTTTCCGGTAAGCGTTTCGCGTGGAAAAACGGTTTGCGCAAACATCCATTTTTTTCCTTCACTTACAATTAACACTTCGCGAATTAATGCGTAGGATCGCGATGCAATACCCAGTGCATTTTTTTCGGCGAGCTCTGGAAATTGCCAACGCTGACTTAAGAGTTGTACTTCTGGATTAACCACGCCATTTGCACGTAAACGCTGCATAAATGAACCGGGATGAAGCAACCATGCGCGAAGATTTGCCGATATCGCAAGTGTAGGCTGGTATCTTTGCCAATTTAATTGTAATTGCGTTAACATTGTTATTAGTTCACTCTCATTAAAAATAGTATAATTCAGACTATTGAGTCAGACTTGTCATTCCCGCCTTCACGGGAATGACAAGTCTGCACCAAATTTTCTTATACCATTATGGACATTATTTTATGGCTCATCCCATTATCATTATCGGCACCGGGTTAGCAGGATACCAGCTTGCGAAGGAATTCCGCAAATTGGATGATGCGACGCCGCTTGCTATTATTACTGCCGATGATGGCAAATACTATTCTAAACCCTTGCTTTCAACAGCGCTAACATCAGGAAAAACAGCAGAAACCTTATCCACCGCTAACGCTAAAATGATGTCACAACAATTAAATGCAGCGATTGGAACTAATGCTCGCGTTTCAAACATTGATCCTATCAATAAAACCATCACCATTAATGCGGATAAATTTCCTTTTTCTAAATTAGTTTTAGCCTGCGGCGCAGAAGTCATCAAAGCACCACTGCAAGGCGATGCTGTCGATGCCGTGCTTTCAGTAAATCATCTTTATCACTATGCAGAATTCAGAGATCTAATTCTGAATAAAAAACGCATTGCTATTTTAGGCGCTGGTTTAATTGGCTGTGAATTTGCGAATGATTTGACGAATGCTGGTTATGAGGTTCATGTAATTGCTCCGGCTAAAACACCACTTGATTTATTGGTACCCGCACAAGTAGGGCATGCATTACAAACAGCGTTAGAGCAAAACGGTGTGCATTTTCATCTAGAGTGCATCGCACAGCGTGTTGATAAAACAGAAAACGGTAATTACGCTCTGGAATTATCGAACGGCAATGAAATTGAAGTTGAATTTGTTTTATCTGCGATTGGTTTAAAACCCAATATTACATTGGCAGAAAGCGCCGGTATAGCCGTCAATCGCGGCATTATCGTCAATCGTTTTCTTGAAACCAGTCTACATGATATTTATGCGCTAGGTGACTGTGCTGAAGTTGAAGGTCATGTATTACCCTATATTATGCCCTTGCTTAACAGCTCCAAAGCACTCGCGAAAACACTTGCCGGCGTTCGCACTGCCGTTGATTATCCTGCCATGCCGGTGACAGTGAAAACACCTGCGCATCCCATTGTAGTTTGTCCACCGCCTAAAAATACCGAAGGAAATTGGCAAATTGAATCGACAGATCATAGTTTGCGGGCGTTGTTTTATGACGCGGAACATAAACTTCATGGATTTGTGTTGACGAATGACGCGGTGAAAGAGCGAGCGATTTTGGCAAAGGAAATCCCAAGTTTGTTTTGAAAAAATGCTCTTGTGGGCGAATCTATGTGTTCGCCCTTGCCTCTGTCACCCCGCACTTACACCACTGTCACCCCGCACTTGTTGCGGGGTCCGGGCTTTAAATAATAAAAAAGGCATTTAATTTTTAATGACTTTTTTATGCTTTTGATTCCAGACCCCGCAACAAGTGCGGGGTGACAGTGGTGTAAGTGCGGGGTGACAGCGTTAAGTACGGGGTGACAGCGTTAAGCACGGAGTGACAGCGTTAAGTGTGGTGTGACAGTGGTGTGGGGCGCGGAGCAATAGAGGCGACGAGAGCAAACACATAGGTTCGCGCCTACAGAGCAATCCTAGTTAAGATTTTTTCCTAAACATCTTCCTCAGCAATCAAAATCACTCCATCCACCCCCACAATTCGAATACGCGATCCCGCAGGTAAATCTTTGCAACGCACGCGCCACGTCGAATCATCTACATGAACTTTTCCAATGCCATTCACAATCGGTGTCGTGATAGTAAAAATCCGACCGACATACTGTGCGCCGCGCCGATTCAATGTAGGTTTATCTGTTCTTGTTGGATTATGTTTTAAATAAAGCCGCCATAACACCGCAGCAAGCATTGCCATAATAGCAAAACCGATTAATTGCGTGGTCCAACCTATTGCTGGAAACAACCACAACAAACCACCCATCACCGCTGCAGATATGCCGATCCAAAATAAAAACCCACTGCCAGTGATTAATTCCAATATCAACAAAACGGCAGCGAACAATAACCAATGCCAAAAAACTAAATGCTCAAATAAATTAAGCATTATTCTTCTCCTTTGAAAATGCTGATTTAGCAATTTCAGAAATGCCTGCGACTGAACCTAAAATACTCGTTGCATCCAATGGTAACATGATGACTTTTTGATTTGGTGCCGCACCAATTTTTCCTAAGGCATCAACATAGCGCTGCGCAACAAAATAATTAATCGCTTGAATATTACCTTTTGAAATTGCATCAGACACATATTCCGTTGCTTTCGCTTCTGCTTGCGCCAATCTTTCTCGTGCTTCTGATTCGCGGTAAGCAGCCTCTTTTCTACCTTCCGCCGCAAGAATTAAAGCTTGTTTTTCACCTTCCGCGCGCAAAATAGCAGATTGACGCTGACCTTCTGCTTCCAAAACTGTCGCGCGCTTGTCACGCTCTGCTTTCATCTGACGACCCATGGATTCAACCAAATCGCGCGGCGGTGCAATTTCTTTAATTTCAACGCGTGTCACTTTAACGCCCCAAGGTGTGGTTGCTTCATCCACTACACTGAGCAATCGATTATTAATTTGATCGCGTTGCGATAACATACTGTCTAAATCAAGTGAGCCAAGCACCGTACGAATATTTGTCATGATTAAATTACGCATCGCAACATCTAAGTAACGCACCTCATAGACGGCTTTTGGTGCATCAACCACTTGGTAAAAAACGACGGCATCTACTTTTACCATCGCATTATCGGAACTGATAATTTCTTGCGGCGGAATATCTAAAACTTGTTCCATTAAATTGATTCGTGTACCGATTTGATCAATGAAAGGAACAATAATGCCAAGGCCTGGTGACAAGGTATGTGTATAACGGCCAAAACGCTCAACTGTCCATTCATACCCTTGCGGAACTTGTTTTACACTCATATAGAGGACAATAACCGCAAGTAACACAAGCGATATCACCATAATTTCAAAACCGGTCATAACAAACTCCTTTTTTAGCTGACATGACAGCATGCATACAGACCCTATTAGTATAACATGCTACAATTAATCCGATTGTCAAATATGGACATACTTTTATGAAAGCAATTGACAAAATTCTTTTACCCGACGAACAAATACTCTATCGCACCAAAAAACATTTGATTATTTTTTTTCTACCCATAATTTGGACAATTGTAACGTTCATTTTTTTGTTTAATCCAAACCCTCTAATCGTAAAAATTTCTTTTGCACCTGCAATCGCAGCTGTAGTGACATGGATTAAACAATGGCTTGATTACATCACTTCGGAATTTGTTCTCACTAACAAACGCATCATCATGAAAGAAGGATTTTTTATCCGGCATTCGAATGAGATGCGCTTGGCAACTGTGTCAAACATGACGATTAATCAAGGCATACTCGGGCAAATGCTGGATTATGGCACGGTTGTGATTAATCCGTTTGGTGGGAATAATGATGTTTTTTCGGAAATTGAACATCCGTATGAATTTCAAAAACAGACGCAGATGGAGTTGGATAAGGTGGTGAAGTAATTTTGTTGTGGTGATAGATCGATACATATTTTTTTCTACTCAAAACAAACGCCAAGTTGACTGGATACCGCGGA
>JBDTIZ010000007.1:0-17075 GCA_039936115.1 Gammaproteobacteria bacterium | reverse complement strand
AGCATTATTTCTTCGATAGAGAGGGCGAACACACAGGTTCGCCCCTACAAAAGCAAAAATGTCTGGTACATTAATCCTCCGCCTGACTTCGTATATCCGCAATAATTCCTAAGCAAGAGGTAATGCCCACGATAATTGGCAATGCAAGAGATACCAGCGGATTACTAGGCTGAAAGCCTAAAATTTTAAATACAAACGTTTGCACGATCAACGTTAATACACTTATTAAAATCATAAATATAATGCAAGCGAACCAATAACTGATTTCAGGGATTTTTTTGCGAAATAATTTAGGTTGTCGAATTGCCTTAGGGAATTCTTTCACTAACCAAAGCACTGCGGACTGACGCAAACGCGGTCGATCAAATAAATCCATTAATACATAATATCCATCTAACTCTTGCAACGGATTTAACATACGAAATGCGCTAATATAAGTGAAGAGAGCAAACAACCATAAAAAAGCCTGTAAATGCGCTGATGGCATCACAAAAATACTTAATGAACAAACACCACTCACTAATAAATCCGTATAAACACCCGCAAGATTTACAAAAATTCGCGCAACGCGCCGCGAGCTTAACCACATATCCGATGTATCGGTAAATGCTATCGGTCCTAACCAATACCAACCTACACCCATATAATGCACTTCTCGGCCGTAAGATTTTGTCGCTAATGCATGCCCCAATTCGTGTAATGCCACCGACAACAAGGTACACGGCACCAAAAAAATCAACAAAATCCAGCTGTCGTGAATTGTGCGAAAAAGTTCAATGACATAAGGTGTTGATTGTGCAAATGCGATAAAACCCGAGATAATAATCAACGCGAGAAATACTTTACCGATCGCGCTAAATAATAAATAACCCACTTTTTGATAAATATGCGTTAACCATTTATCCGCATCACCCAATGCAATCCGTGCTTCTAATACTTTTCGAACAGATAACATCAAGCGAACCCATCTTGGTTGATTCGCATTGATAGCTGAATTTGGGAGATCAATATTAGTGACGAATCCTGTTTTAGCTAATTTAGAAATTAAGGCAGCCACCATATCGGGTGCAAAAATATTATATTTGTCGGTGAGAAACATAGTAATTTCTTGCATGGTTTGTTGGCCATTCATTTGTTCCCAAGTATACCAACCTTCTTCAGATAATTTAAAATAATTACCATTGTCAGAATTTTTTAGAATCACGACATTTTGTTTGTCAGCTGTGATTCGTTCATGCGCTGTCACGCGTGGATTTTTTAACGGTCTGCTTCGATCTACCATTAATGTCATAAACGTGCTAGCAACATTCTTTTCTGATTCAATTAATTCTGATAAATACTCATGTTTTAATTCAAGCAACTCGGTTTCTTCGATTGCGCGCGCAGTGGCATTACGTGGTGAGTGAGTAATGAGCGTGGCTTCACCAAATAATGTTGGGGCTTTTAAAACAGCAAGTTGATGTTCAGTTCCATCTTCGTTTTGGGTGATAATTTCTATTTTACCTTTGCGAATTAAATAGCAACGATCACCCACTTCGCCTTCATGAAAAATAATTTCGCCGGCATGAATTGATGCAGCTTCTACTTGATTTGCGAGCCACATTAATCGATCTTGAGATAAACGACTGAAAGCCAATGATTGCTTAATAAACTGCGTCCTAAGCATTTGTTCAGAGCTCGCGTACATCGCAGATTTTAATTCAGGATATTTTTTTAAAAATTCATGGAGTTTTGTTAATTCCAGTTTTAACGCAACGACTTTTGAAATTGCAGTAACATTTGCGGTGCGTTTGCCTGAGGTTGAAAAGAAACCTGTATCATTTAGTCCAACGGCATCACCTGAATTTAAGATAGCGAGTGGAATTGACGTTAATGGTGTAGGTGTTTTTTTTAATTTTAGTTTGAGCTGCTTTTTTTTGGGAATCACTAACTGTGTGACTTCGGCATGACCGCGCGCAATAATAAAAACACTGTCAACCAATGCGCCTTCTTCAACAATTTTTTCATCATCAGAATAAAGCACTTCACTCATTAATTTAGCTAATTCTTGTGTCTGCTCGGGCGACAGCATAGCAAAACAGGTAAGCGCCTTTATGAAGGCTTGGCGCTGTTTCAAGCTTATCCGTTTTTTAGCTAACTGTTTTGGCATTGTATATTCTCATAGCCTCTACAATGGTATATTCGTTTAGTATAACTTGCTTTCGGGTGGCCGGGAACTTTATGCTATGCTTTATTGGAACCAAAGGATGCAAAGATGAGCAACTTACACGATGTGTTTGATAGATGGGCAAATGACTCCGATTTCAAACTCAACTTTAAAAAAAACCCACAGCAAGCGCTGGAACTCGCTGGCATTGAATTAAGCCCAGAAGATTTGCACAAAGTGCTAGCGACAATCAGCAAGCAAGAAGAATTAGAAAAAAAAATTAATAAATAATTTAATTTATCGCATCAATCAATGCAGAAAAATATTTCGGCGGTTCGGGTCTATCGTACCAAGCAAGTGCCATATTGTTTTCATAAATTTTATTGTCATTTAAGACGATCAACTCGTCTCGTTCGATATAAGGTTTGCTAAACTCTAATGCTAGTACTCCATAACCTAATCCACCGACTAGCATCATGGCCAACAGATCCGTGCGATTGACAAAATGTCTATCATGCTGCGCGAGTTCATAAAGATCAAAATGCTTGAGATAATTCACTGTCACTTGATCAACTGGATCATAATCAATGATACGTTCCATTTTAACGATTTCTTGTAGTGATCGTTGCTTCCATGCGCTTGTGCAAACCAAAACATAATGTTCTGGTTTTAATAATTTACATTCCATCTCAGGTGCAACATCGTCACGTTGAACAACTGCTAACTGACTTTCACCCGCACGCAGAGAACGCACGCGAGTTTCAAGATCATTAATATCAAAATGTATTAGCAAATTCGGAAATTGTTTCATAATTGGGAAACACTGCCTGACGATGCGGGATCGCATAATACTGGTTGGGCCGGTGATACAGAATCGAATCGTTGTCTCTTTAGCTGCACCCTGAATGATAGCTAAGGCTTCACCTTCCAATTCTGAAGATGCCTGACAGTAACGCAATAGTGCTTCGCCTTCTGGCGTCAGCATCATGCCGCGACGCGTGCGAATAAATAAAGTTGTACCTAACTTGTTTTCTAAGGTGCGTATTCGTTGCGTAACTGCGGTTTGTGTCACGTGGAGTTCCGCGGCAGCACCGTGCACTGTTTTGTATTGGGTGATAGCAACGAACGCCTCAAGCTGTGGACTTAGTAAGCTCATTTATTTTTATCACTTAAATAATTTGATGAGTGATAATTTAAACATTTATTGGCAGAAAGTAAAACGAACGCGATAGATCACTTTCAGATTTTTCCAAGAGACGCTATGATTCGCTAACACCGATCAATCTGGAGAATCTACGTGGCAGAAAAGGATTTTGTTGTTATTGCGGGCATAGCTCGCACACCGCAAGGTAACTTATTAGGTGCATTAAAAGACGTGAGCAGCACCCAATTAGGCACTACTGTCATCAAAGCCGTCATAGAGCGTGCCAAACTGATGCCCTCTGATATTCAAGAAGTCATTATGGGCTGTGTTTTGCCAGCAGGGCTAGGCCAGGCGCCTGCGCGACAGGCGGCTATTGGTGCTGGTGTGCCTGCTAGCACGCCTTGCACCACTCTCAATAAAGTCTGTGGCTCAGGTATGAAAGCCGTCATGTTTGCGCATGATGCGATAAAACTAGGTCATCATAACATTATGATTGCCGGCGGCATGGAAAGCATGACGAATGCGCCTTATCTCATTCCCAAAGCACGACAAGGCTATCGCATCGGTAAAGGTGAAATACTCGATCATATGATGTGTGATGGCTTAGAAGACGCTTATGAGCAAGGCAAGCCTATGGGTTTATTTGCAGAAGCCTGTGCTAGCACTTATCAATTTTCGCGCGCAGAGCAAGATAAGTTTGCAACGACTTCACTCACACGCGCAAAACTTGCAAGTGATGAAAAATGTTTTGCTGCCGAAATTACACCGGTCATTATAAAGACTCGTCAAGGCGAACAAATAATCGATACCGATGAACACCCAAGTTCTGTCAAACTTGAAAAAATTTCGCAATTGCCTGCTGCATTTATGAAAGACGGTACAATTACAGCCGCAAGCTCATCTTCCATTGCAGATGGTGCGGCTGCATTGGTTCTGATGTCTGAAACAGAAGCAGATAAACGTGGAATTAAACCACTTGCGCGCATAATCGGTCATACTAGTTTTGCGAAATTACCTAGCGAATTTACCACTGCACCCATTGATGCTATTCGAAATTTGCTAAAACAAATTAATTGGACCGTAGCCACTGTCGATCTGTTTGAAATTAACGAAGCTTTTGCTGTGGTTACAATGGCTGCGATGCGTGATCTTGCCATTCCACACGAAAAAATCAATATTCATGGAGGCGGTTGTGCACTAGGGCATCCCATTGGTGCAACCGGTGCGCGTATTATTGTGACACTTGTTGCAGCACTCCAAAAATATAAATTAAAACGCGGCATTGCATCTCTTTGTATTGGCGGTGGTGAAGCCACTGCAATCGCAATTGAAATGATTTAAGGAGTTTTATGTCACGCGAAACAATGGAGTTTGATGTTGTCATTGTCGGTGCAGGCCCTGCTGGATTATCCGCTGCCATTCGGTTAGCACAATTAAGTCAGCAAGAAAAAAAACCGCTGAATATTTGTGTTGTCGACAAAGGTGAAGACGTCGGCGCACATATTTTATCGGGTGCTGTACTTGAGCCACGTGCATTGAGTGAATTAATACCCGACTGGCAATCAAAAAATCCACCTACTCACACACCAGTAACGCATGATCAATTTTTATTTTTGACGGATCAAAAATCCTATCGATTACCTACCCCACCGCAAATGCGTAATGATGGAAATTTTATTATTAGTTTGAGTCAATTCTGTCGTTGGTTAGCGCGAGAAGCTGAAAATTTAGGTGTAAATATATTTCCCGGATTTTCTGCAACTGAAATTATATTTGATGGCCCTCGCGTCTGTGGTGTCATTACGGGTGATAAAGGTATTGATAAAAATGGCAATCAAACCGCTCGTTACCAATCTGGTATGGAATTACGCGCTAAACAAACGTTTTTTGCGGAAGGTTGTCGCGGTTCGCTCACAAAAACATTAATCGAACGTTTTGAGTTACAAAAAGATTCTGATCCACAAACGTATGGTTTAGGCATTAAAGAAGTATGGGAAATCCCCGATGAATATCATTTGCCGGGATTAGTGATGCATTCGATTGGCTGGCCACTGGATAAGAAAACTTATGGCGGTTCATTCGTTTATCATTTTGATAAAAATTTATTAGCCATTGGATTTGTCGTTGGTTTGGATTATACCAATCCTTATTTTAATCCTTATGAAGAATTTCAACGTTTCAAAACGCATCCGACAATTTATCCTCTGCTGGAAAAAAGCAAACGGATTGCTTACGGTGCAAGAGCGTTAAACGAAGGTGGATTGCAATCGATTCCACAGTTAACGGTTCCAGGTGGTTTATTAATCGGTTGTGCTGCGGGATTTTTGAATGTACCGAAAATCAAAGGCATACATAATGCGATGAAATCTGGGATGTTAGCAGCCGAAAGTATTTTTCCATCTCTTGATCAATATACCTGCGTAAAATACCCTGAAAACCTGCGTAAGAGTTGGGTGTGGGATGATTTGTATCGTGCGCGAAATATTCGCCCTGCCATGAATTGGGGATTATTCCCCGGTTTGATTTATTCAGCAGTAGACACTTATCTATTTCGTGGAAAATCACCTTGGACCTTGCATAATCATGCTGACTATAATCGTCTAAAAACCATCGCTAAATCAGAAAAAATTATTTACCCTAAACACGATAATAAAGTGACGTTTGATTTATTGTCTTCTGTTTATCTGACGAATTCTAAACATGATGAAAACCAGCCCTGTCATTTACAACTAAAAGATCCGGCTATCGCGATTGAAATTAATTTAAAATATTATGCTTCACCGGAAACACGGTATTGCCCTGCTGGAGTCTATGAAATTATGTATGATGAAAATAATGCACCACGATTGCAGATTAATGCTGCAAATTGTATTCAGTGTAAAGCGTGTGATATTAAAGATCCGATGCAAAATATTAATTGGACGCCGCCGGAAGGGGGTTGTGGGCCGCAGTATACAGTGATGTAAGCGTAGTTGTAGGGGCTTGAATCTATGTATTCGCCGCTACAAATGCTTTTTATCATCAACTGCATTATTTGGTATGTTGGATTGTAAGGTATTATTTAGTCGAGCAGCTGTACCATTAATTTTAAGCCAATATGGATGCCCTGCTTTAGTGTGAGTTGATGCAATTTCATATGAGCCTAATCCTTCATCAAGCACTGAATTAGGAATTCTATTCATTTCTCTGATACACAGACTTATTGAAACCGGATCAGGAGTTTTAATACTGGTACCTGGAGGCAATAGGGCGCGTAGTGATGTATCAATTTGAGTTTCTAATTTGCTAAGCCTTAAAAAGCCTTTTTGTCCTTTCTCATTTAATTGAGCCTTCAATATCCATAGCGCACCAGCAATCGCTAAACGACCTTCCTGTTCATTTAATCTAGTTTTAGATTTAAGCGGCTCTTGCATGCTAATCATAATTTGATGCTGCATAATGCATAAATATTTTATCTGATGAATTCTATCGGCATGAGATTGAGTAGTAAAAAAAGATTTTTTTTGATTTTTTTCTTGTCTCTGATCGAATATGTTTTGATACTGAGAAACAACATCCGTAATGAATTTAGTAGTCCTTATCTGACGGCCGATTAAAATATTTTGACTTTCCACATATTTTTTTAGGGTAGCTATTCCAGATAAAGCTTCATTTTTAAGAGCCGAAAAAGTTTTATTAATTCTATTTACTTGACTGGCAGCAGCATCAGTTAAGATATATTTTTCCCTCTTTTCCAGTACAGCTTGATAGCTCGATATTTCTTTACTTAACTGTTCAGCATGTAACAGTCTTTTCTCAAGCTCTAAGATATTTTCTAAGGATTCAAAAACATGCTGAAAATACATGAACTTTATATCATGCTGATCTAACATCGCATCTTGTATTTTATTAATCACTTCCGCATTTCCTGACAAAAATGCTAATTTTAATATTTCATCAGTAACCTGCGCTCCTTGAGCAATATAAGTCGCCATTAGAGTGTGATCACAATTTTTTACCGCCTCTTTTAATTTGTCAGTAAAATGTGCGGATGCATCAGAAGTTGCTTCATAATTACATTCTGTTTCAAATATTTTAAGATAATAGTCACGTGCATTGGAGGAATCAAGGAACTCAATGGGAAGTAAACAAGAAGATTCCATTGCTTTTGCAATACTTTCTTGATCTTGCAGGGCTATCATTTTCCATTCTAAATCTTGCGCATCTGGAGCCACAGCAAGTTCTTCAGAAAGCTTTTTAATTGTTAATAAAATATTTTCTTTATAATCTTTTTCTAAGTAAACCTTATCCATCCAAGGGTCAATATATACATTTTGAGTTTTTTCGCCATGAATTGCCACTTTAAGTAAAACATGGTCATAAGGATCTGGAAGTTCAACACTGGTAATTGTAATATTTTCCTTACGGAGGTCGTGCTCTGAAAGAAATGTTGCAAGAAAATACATTGCTACATCAACCATTTCTCCACAATTTCCAGATTTACTCATCAGAGCATGTGCACCATAAAGTGCATGCTGTCCAAGATGATCAACTGCTAAGTCTTGCCTAGTCAAATTAGCTTCACGTACCTGCTTAATTCCCCACTTTGTTCCTGTTTTTTTCCAACGCGCTTTTTTACGTTGGCTATCAATCAAAACCTGAACCCAACCTCCTGTTTTCAAAACATCTTCTTGTATATTAGAGCTTCCCAAGAAAAGTGAATTTCTCGTTTTTTCTACTACACGTCTGCCTAACTTTAAAATATCTTCATCAGACAATTCTCTTTTTGGAAGCATACACACCCCTCTCAAATCTTATAATAATGGCATTCCTCTACTTTTTAAGTTTAGCAGAGTAATATTAAAAATAAATTAACTGAACCAAGATAGAGATAGAGATTAAAAGTGGAATAGGGCGTAACTCTTTATATAATTAGGCTATTTTTCTTTTTCAAAAAAACTTGATGTGCATCTTATACTTTTGTAGCAAATCCTGTCATTCCCGCCTTCGCAGGGCGAACCACCGTCATTGCGAGCGCGAGCGAAGCAACCCAGGTCTTATTGTCACTTAATTAGCATATAAATCTAAATGGAAGGTTAGATTTTATACTTTTTCCTGCTATGCGAGTGACAATAAAACCTGGGTTGCTTCGCTTGCGCTCGCAATGACGGTGGTTCGCGCCCGGGATGCTAGCTAAAAACAGACTGGCATGGACTCGCTCAGGAGCTTACGCCTCCATTTCACAGCTTGCTTCAGCGTATTCCTCAACACTGATACCCAGACGTTTCAACAAATCTCTATCATGCTCAACCGCAGGATTTCCCGTCATTAATAATTTATCACCATAATGAATTGAATTAGCACCCGCAATAAAACACAAAGCTTGCATTTCATCCGACATACTCGAACGACCTGCAGAAAGACGGACGCGTGTTTTTGGAATCATGATACGTGCAATCGCAACTGTGCGTACAAATTCAAATGGATCAATTGCTGGTGCATTCGCAAGCGGCGTGCCTGGCACAGGAACAAGATTATTAATTGGCACACTCTCTGGTTGAGGCGACATATTTGCAAGCGTCAGCAACATACCCGCGCGATCTTGACGCGATTCACCCATACCAATAATGCCACCGCTACATACTTTAATGCCCGCTTCACGCACATGACCTAAGGTTTGCAATCTGTCGTCATAGGTTCTTGTCGTAATAATTTCTTCGTAATATTCCGGTGAACTATCGACGTTATGATTATAATAATCCAACCCAGCATCTTTTAGTGCTTGCGCTTGACTGTCCGTCAACATACCTAATGTCACGCAAGACTCCATGCCTAAACCCTTCACTTCCTGTATCAATTGCGCAATTGCAGGCACATCGCGATCTTTTAATTCACGCCAAGCAGCGCCCATGCAAAAACGTGTAGCACCAGCTGCTTTGGCAGCTTCTGCTTGTTTTTTTACAACAGCAACGCTTAACATTTTTTTTGCTTTCACACCCGTGTGATAACGCGCTGCTTGTGGACAATAGTGACAATCTTCAGGACAACCACCGTCTTTAATATTTAATAAAGTGCTAAGTTGCATCGTATTTTCAGGAAAGTTTTCACGATGCGTTATTTGCGCTTTATAAATTAAATCTGCGAATGGTAAATTAAATAAGGCTAAACATTCTTCTGCCGTCCACGTCATTTCATTTTTTTTCATGCTGTTACTCCTTGAATTTCTTCAATCAAAATTGCATAAGCGTTTTTTAAATCGGCTTCTGAAATGCAATAAGGGGGTAAAAAATAAATAACATTGCCCAACGGTCTAAGTAACAAACCTTTTTTCAGCAATTGTTTACGTAATTTTTCACTAACATTTGAACCATATGTCGGTGACATTTTTAAATTAAACGCTGCAATCGTTCCACAATAACGTTGTTGATCGACTGTATCTCTGAGTTCGCTTAACGCTACTCGATGTGTGTTCTCAATCATTTTTTGTTGGCGTGCGACTTCGGGTGATTTTAAAATTTTCAAGGATGCGAGCGCCGCCGCACATCCAATGGGATGCGCTGTATAACTATGGCCATGCAAAAGAGCAGTCCCTATCGAATCGCTTAAAAATCCTTGATAAATAAATTCCTGACAGGCTGTAACGGCTAACGGTAAAAAACCACCGGTGATTCCTTTTGAAAGACAAATAATATCCGGTGTTGTATTCGCTTTAAGACAAGCAAAATATTCGCCCGTGCGACCAAAACCTGTCATGACTTCATCATAAATAATTAAAACACCATGCGATCTGACTAATTGTTCCAACTGTTGCAAAAATTCCGGCCTACACATTTGCATACCGCCAGCGCCTTGTACTAACGGTTCAAGAATCATGGCTGCTGTTTCATCAGCATATAATTTTAAATGTTGGTCGAGTTCAGTCAATACCGCTTGTTCTTTCTTTTCTACTGCTGAATCGTTTGTCCACGTCGATGGGTATGAAAAAAAATCAACTGAAAAAAATAAATCTTCGTAAGGAGCAAAAAAACCTGATTTTTTTCCGACAGACATCGCACCAAATGTATCGCCGTGATAGCCATTCTTAAATCCAATAAAACGCTGCCGTTTTTTTTCACCCCGATTGTGCCAATACTGATACGCTATTTTTAATGCTGATTCAACGGCTGTTGAACCATTATCTGTGTAAAATATTTTACTGAACGCTGGTGGTAGAATTTCTAATAACTGTTCAGCTAACTGAATCGCAGGCTCATGGGTAAAACCAGAAAATACTGTATGTTCTAACTGCATTGCCTGTGTATAAATCGCTTTTGCAATTTCAGGATGCGCATGGCCATGCAAATTGACCCACCAGGATGAAATCAAATCCAGGATTCGATTATTATTTTCATCAATCAAATAAGCACCTTCGCCACGCACGATAGGTGTTTGCATCGACGATGTTTTATGTTGTGTGAACGGATGCCAGACAACAGAATGATCACGTTCAGACAAGGTCATGTTAACTCCTGCTGAATATTTTTTTCTTCTGTTCGGATCCAGGATTGCAAATTATCTTTAGTTAATTGTTGAAATCGCGGCACATGAAATAACGTGCGAATTTTTCCCCAGGTTTCAATTGTCTTTTGACTAGCTGGATTGATTTCACCATTAAACACAACGCCATGAATTTTTATCGCGCGTGCTAATAATGCTTCAATCGTTAATAACGTATGATTAATTGTACCGAGCGCTCCCCTGCTCACAATAATCACGGGTAAATCTAATTGTTTCATTAAATCTAGCATAGACGCATGTTCATTGACTGGCACACAAACGCCACCCGCACCTTCGACCACTAATGACTGTGTGGTTGGGATTTGACATTCATGCAAATGAATTTTTTTGTTTTCCAAATCAGCTGCGATGTTGGGTGATAAGCTTGCTTGCAAATTGTAGTGTGAGTCAAAAAAATGTTGCGAAGGAAAATTCGTCCACGCTTGAACTTGTGCTCGATCGGATATTTCATCTGCTAGTCCAGATTGGATAGGCTTCCAATAATGCGCTTTAAGTACTTGCATCACAATCGCTGAGATGAGAGTTTTTCCAACACCTGTATCCGTACCCGTGATAAAAAACTGTTTCATAACTTGTGGTACTCTCCATAAACTACTTCATAAGTAATTTCGATTTCATGATCGAAATGCTCGAGTAATTTCCACATCGTAGTCGGAGTTAAAGGTACGTGATCTGCTTTTGGTGCAATTGCACCTATTGATTTCAGTGTTTTTAAAAAACTAAACGCATTCGGATAAATTTCTTTGATGGTTTCAACTCGCAGTTGTAAATCTGGCAATTCGCGCGTTAAGGATTGCAATGTCGGAAACGAAGGTGTTGCTGGCGAAATATTGAGTTTTTGACACATCGCACGCCATTCATGCAATGAATTTTCACTTAGCATTGCAAATACAAATCGACCTCTGTCTTTTAGTGTTTGCACAATACGAGTAAAACTCTGTTCAAACTCTTTAAACCAATGCAACGTCATTGAGGATACGATTAAATCATATGCCGGAGCCGGTGTCAGTGATTCACCGTCTACGCACGAAAACTTGATTGTAGGATATTTGCTAAATTTTTCACGACACTCGGCAATCATAGAGGGTGAAATATCCGTTAATAACACATCTGCTGCGGGATATTTCCGCATCAAATGGCGGCTAAATAAACCCGTACCACAGCCGATTTCCAATACCTGGCCGGGCAAGGAATCACGAAGCTTAGTAGCCAGTCTTTCTGCTACTCTTGCCTGCAACCCTGCTGCTAGGTCGTATGTTTTAGCACCGCGATTAAAGCCTGCTATGACTTGTTTTTTTCTTACCATTATCGTTACTTTTTGTTTAGTTGAAGATCGAGATAGTAAACGGATATGACGGTTATAACAAGGTGGTCACTAGCAATTCAGCCTTCTAGCTGTGGATATATTTTGCTCAAATGTGATATAATAACTCACAAAATTTAGATCGACAAGCTAACAACGAGGAATTTATTGTTATGAAAATCAAACACTTAGAAAAAATTATTGCTGTTTATCGTGCCCATAAAGGTCGTTTCGAATTTACCTCTTCGGCCATGCAACGCATATTTGATCTTTATGACAAAAAAAATACAAATGCAGATATTCCGGACGAAGTAATACTTCTTTTGCTTGAATATCACTGGAGTCAAATCAAGAAAACCCCCAATCATTATCTAAATCAAAAATTAAGTGCGACTGAGCAAGCCTATATTGCTTTAGCTGCTGCGTTTGACAATCCCTCACACCTGGAAGCAAAAAAAGTCGGTAGCTCTAGTGTAAAAATAACAACTTTGATGCCTTTGCTTGATGCGAAAGAAGACCAGCCTATAGAACCTCGGACACCCGGCGTGAAATCTTTTTCTTCGCGAATTGATTTTACGCAACCTTTCGAATCATTAGAGGGTCATCTTTTTCAATATACTAGTTTTGTCGATGCGCTAAAAGAACATGAAACAATTGAAAATCTTACTTGCAGGAATAACGCATTACAGACGCTACAAAAAAAAGATCAGCTCACTTTGGCAAAAAAATTACTAACAATTAAAACTAATACAGCTGCTGAAGAAGCCGAGTTGCAAAAGATAAAAACCGTAGTCAAATTGGCGATAAATTGGCACGATCATTTACCCGTACTTAAGCAATGCACAAATCAATCTGCTGCTTGGGATGTGGCTTTGGATAAAATTCCCGAACGCTATTTTTTCAAAACCACCGATAATATTGGCTTAGATATTCGCAGCTTATTTTTTCTAGGATTTGTTAACCCAGTGACAAGAAAACCTATTGCTGATGAAGATTTAGAAAAACTTAAACAACATCCTCATCTCGGATCATTAGTGATGACTTTTCATAAAACCGACAATTTACTGGTTTGTCCGTCACAAGCTGAAAGTAGTTTAGCAGAAGCAAAATCTGCTGAACCTGATGTCATTGATTTTTTGAAGTTTGACTTAAAACAGTTAACTCAATTACAAAGTACTTTTTCATCACTTAAAAAACGGCAGAAAGTCTATGCTCATCTATCCAGTTTATTAGAATTATTGTCTCATTTATGTCACGATAATTTTTTAAATCATCTGCCAGAGAATGATAGAGCAGCACGTACAAAACTTGAAGCATTTATTCAATTTAAAAATGCCATTACGCCTTTGAGAAAAAACATTATCTGGACTGAGATGACTGATGAAGAATTTTTTATAAAAGCATCCCCGGTCATTCTGGAAATGAAAACGTTAATGGGTGACGAATGGGTTCCTTCGACATTAAATTTCTTTGCTGCCATGAAAGAATTTGCAATGAAGGGGGACACGCTAGTAGCACAGGCCACCTCTACTAAAATTTACACTAACAATGAGTATTTAGTAAGAGTACATGGTACTGCGCTTACGACAACCGAAGGTGCCAAAAAAGCGTTGAAAGACACAGCGGCACAATTTAGATCATCATTTGAAATTGCCTACCGATACGGTTATTTACCCTCATTAATGAGAGGAATGACACCCGCTTATGTTTGCATTGCTGAAAAAATGCGAGCAATTGTTCCGCAATTCGCAAAAATCGCATCTGAAGGAGCTGCTAATACAGGACTTCAGTCTATTGATAGCGTGTTTGCTGAAATGCAGCAACGAGCTAGAAAAGTGGAAATTAGCAGAGGTGAGACCTGGGGTGAATTTAATTTTCTTGATTATTATTTAAAGCATGATATGAATAAAACACAATACGTTACTAAAGATAATCAAGTAAAAACTCTGGATGAAAAAGAATTACGTGATTATCTTATTGATGTTTTGGTTTATGATATTCCGCGTTATAGGGATGGGCTTCTTAGACCGTAATCGCCGAAGTTTGTCATTCCTGTGATGCACTTAATAATGTCACCATGCTACTTAGTACTGTCACCTGTTACTTACTACTGTCACCCCGCACTTGTTGCGGGGTCTGAGCAACCGTCATTGCGAGCGAGAGCGAAGCAATCCAGGTTTTATTGCTGCCTAATCGTAGTCACTTAACATTATGAATATTGATTAAAAGAAGTTTATTCAAGAATAATTTACTTATTTACGGAGCAATAAAACCTGGATTGCTTCGCTCTCGCTCGCAATGACGGTTGCTCAGACCCCGCAACAAGTGCGGGGTGACGGTATTAAGTATTAAGTATTAAGTATTAAGTATTAAGTATTAAGTGGCATGATGACAGTCTAGATAGAATTCCGCCTTCGCAAAAAGGACAAACTATATTAACGCATTAACACGCAAAATAGCTTCTAACAATAAATCAATATCTGAATCACTATGCCCTGCTGATAAACAAAAACGAATGCGAGATTTTCCATTGGGAACTGATGGCGGTTGTATCGCTGTGCCTAAAATACCTTGTTTTTCTAGTTGCGCGCTTATCTCTAAGGTTTTCTTTGCATCACCAATTATCCATGGAATAATATGAGTAGTTGAATCACCGCAATTTATATTTTCTGTGTGAAAAAATTGTCGGACACGTTCTGCGTTTTTTAATAATTTCAACCGAGACTCATGCAATTGCGGTTGCAATTCAATCGCGGCAGTCATCGCACCTAAAATCGCCGGTGATAAACCCGTTGAATAAATTAATCCTCTGCATTTGTTAATTAAATAATTTCGCATAAGTTCCGAGCAGCCAATATAACCTCCAGAACTACCTAAGGCTTTACTGAATGTTCCCATAATCAAGGGAATGTGCTCTGAATGTTCGACTGTTTTTCCCCAGCCATTTTGACCAAACACACCAACACCATGCGCATCATCAACGTATAAAAAAGCTTGATGATCTTTCGCAATTTGAATGAGCTCCGCTAAATTCGCTTCATCGCCTTCCATGCTATAAACCGATTCAACTAAAATAAATTTTTGTCGATCGCTGTTGATATGTTTATCCAACAAATGACGCAAATGATCTAAATTATTATGTCGAAATCGTTCTAAACCTGAAAAATTTTTTATGACCGACATCATGCTTGCGTGACATAATTTATCGCTAAATATCAGTGGCTCGTGACGTAATATTGTTTGATCAAACAAAGCCTCAAGAACAGTCATATTCGTCTGATAGCCTGTTCCTAAAATTAATGCAGCGGGTTTTCCTAGTGCTTTTGCTAAGTTAGTCTCAAGTTCCGTATAACAGTCAAAATTTCCCGTCACTAAACGCGACGATGAAGCGCCTACGCCATAACGTTCTACAAATTCCTGTGAGGATTTTACTAATGCTGGGTGATTCGATAAGCCTAAATAATCACTAGAAGAAAAATTAATGATTTTTTTACCGTGATGTTTTAAATAAATAGAAGAAAAACCTTGAATGGCTTCAAGGTTTTTCAAGTGTCGCGGGTAAGGATTATTATTTAAAAAATGTTGGTAATATTTTTCGTGATTCATATTCAATCTATAAGTTATTGTTTTTATCCCGAGTTACACGATGTGCTTGCATTCCTTCCGTTTCTGGCACGCCAATGAAGTGTACTATATCACCTAGCTCAAGTTGGGCAAAGCTAGTATTAGATACATTCGTTGGTGTGAAATAATATTCACTGCCATCAGAACCTTGAATAAATCCATATCCTTTGTCTGCATATAGCTTTTTCACATAACCATTCATCAATTGTTCGTGTTTTTTCACGTCTCCTCTACGCTTAGTAACATAGCTTTCGAGTTGCTTTTGAAGTGCATGAAATGCATCACGGATAGCAACATAGACATCTTCATCTAGTTTACGATTTACAACCAATTCTTTTCCTGGCACTGATAAGTCAATGCTTACGCTGAATAATTTACCTTGATGTTTGTGTTTCTGCGGCACTTGAATCACTATCTTGCAGTTATTGATCCGATGGAAATATTGGCTGAGTTTCATAGCTTTTTTACGTAGGTGATCTTCTAAAGCGATCGAACTTGGCATATCTCGGACTGTTATTTGGACTGGCAGCATAAGTAACCTCACGTTTTGTCTAAGTTTTTTTACTAACGATTGGCTTCTATTTTCTATCGATTAAGTTTGACTCCTCCTGATAAAAACGTTAGCTTCTTAATCTAAGTATAAACACTTTTTACCTAATTATTTTTTTATTGTACAAATATATTTTACCATGACTAACACATTACACTTGAAAATTATTGGAAATGGTCGTCCACTCATCATGTTACATGGCTGGGGATGGAGTTCTGATATTTGGCAATCGCTAGTGCCGTATTTAGCTGAAGAATTTCAACTTTTTTTGATTGACTTACCGGGCTTTGGAAAAAGCCCTTTAGTTACAGAAAATTATGATATTACTGCTATTTCAGAATTATTATGCGAAATCACTCCTGAAAATGCTCTGTGGTTAGGTTGGTCTTTGGGTGGCATGATGGCATGGTATATTGCGATTCATCATCCCACGCGTGTTTCTCGATTGATAACCGTCGCCTCATCACCTAAATTTGTCAGTGCTGAAAACTGGCCGGGTGTTTCATTACCAACGCTTGATAAATTTTCTAGTTCTCTCTTATTTAATCAGCAAAAAGTATTGCAAGATTTTTTAGAACTACAACTGCGTGGTTCAAACCGTCATCCTGAATTGCTGCAATCTCTACAAAACCAGATTTCTGCTGTTAAAACATCGGTGCCAGCATTGATGGGTGGATTGAATTTATTACGTGATCTGGATTTACGCTCACAAATTTCGGATATCACTTGTCCTGCTCTGCATGTATTTGGCAGTCATGATATGTTGGTGCCA
>JBDTIZ010000006.1:0-10586 GCA_039936115.1 Gammaproteobacteria bacterium | reverse complement strand
GCGATTGGAAACCGGCATTAGCTAGGTTTATGATTGAATTCGAAGGTAGAGTTTAATCAATGAGACGGCCGTTTACACAAAATATTTTTCATACTCAAATAATTTATCCTGTCTTTCTAAACTGTTTTTCACATTCATACATAGCTTTACTCAGCAACATTTTAGCTAATCAGCGATTCACGTCTAACTCCGAAGTAACACTATTTTTTTATTTAAACAATCACGCACTCGTTATATCGAACTCTGCTTCTTCTACTTTTAAGTCATAGAAAACTTAATTGAGTAAACGATGAAGCCATGGGCATAACATAATCATTTAGCGAATTACTAGGCACTTTTTCTACCTATTCCCAATCTCTTTAAGTCAATAGCATAGTTGTTAAGAACCCTGTGATTAGAAATTGCATAGAAGAAAATCAAATATGACGGGAGCAGTGCTTAGCATAAGTCAACGGCAAATAAATGCATTGACTGGAATATTCCACTTAATAATCCAGCCCGATTTCAGCCCAGCCAGAATAGGGCGCCTTAGCCTTAACAGATAATAAGGGGTTGGATATGGGCAACCAAATTGCAAAACGATTTATAATCGTTGGAGCCGGTCCCGCTGGTATCCATATGGCCTATCTTCTTGCTCTTCATGGCATTAAAAATGTCACCATTTTGGAAAAATCAGATCATTTGGGTGGGAAATGTTTAAGCTTAGCTTTTCATAATCAACTTCATGAAATGGGTGCAACCTATCTTCATGCAGGCTATGGCGAATTATTTAAGCTGCTAAAAGATCTCCATATTGAAAATAATTCTTCGCCAATTTTTTCTAATGAGCAATATTTCTTTTTAGATAATTCAGCTCACTCTGTTATTAATGGAAAAAATTGGCTAAGACAGGAAGTAGTAAAGGGAAACCTTCTTCCTTCATTACAAAAATTGCCAAAAAAATTGAAAACTACCCGATCGTTGTGGAGCAGATTAAATTTAATTATTGCTCTTATAAAATATCAATTTTTACACCGCAAAATATTCGGCAAATATTCACGCGATTTTTTACCAAAACCAGATAATAATTTTTTGCCTTTGCTCAGCCACTCTACGCATGATTTCTTAGTAGAAAATGGGCTACAAATATTATTGCCTTTTTTTAAGGCTTGTTATGTTAGTACAGGCTATGGGTTTTTAGAAAATAGTCCAGCGCTTTACGCACTTTGGTTTGTTAGTCCGGTTTTTTTACGACAATGTTTTTGGGGGCTTATAGCCAATAAACCTATTGCTTATGTGTTGCCGGAAGGATATCAAGCCATTTGGGAAACAATCGTAAAACAATATGAATTAAATATTCGATATAATATCGATATCAAAGTGATTGAGCGAGACCAACCCGCTGCGCCAGTGGTCATTAGAGGAATCGATCAAGTAACCGGAAAAGAAACAGAATGGTTAGCAGATGAAATTATTTTAACATTGCCCATGAAAGATTCTCTTTCAATACTAAAAGAACCTACACAAAATGAGTTAGATGCCTTTTCAAAACAAAAAGCGTCAACATTTATTACCTCGATTATCAGCTGCACAGCTGACAAGCGGTTGGAACATCAGCGCATTGTTTTTCCGAAAAACTTAAATATTGATGGACCTGGGCATCTTCTTAATTTGAGGAATTCTGAAGAATGCACAAGATTACACAATTCGGATCATCACGAAAGGCTAGATCTAGTTGCACTGCAATATATTGATAATGAAAATTATAATAAATCAGAGATTGACGTATCCTTAAAAGAAGAACTGACTATGATGGGGTTGAAAGATGTTGCAGTTGGTTTACAAAAAGAATGGTCTTATTTTCCTCATTATGATGCAGAACAAATTCTCGCCGGCTATCCATGGAAAATCTTAGATTTTCAAGGACAGAATCATACTTGGTATGGAGGATCTTCTACCTGCTTTGAATCAGTGCTCTCGGTTGTTAACTATAATAATCAATTAATTTCTATGATTTTACCTGAGGAGAAGCAAATAAAGTAGCTGGCAGGTTAAGTTATACATTTTTCAAAATTAAGGGTGAATGGAAAACAGGTGTGAGATAAATAGAGAGAGAAGGGTCAGGCTTGCGTGTGCGTTATGAGTTTAAATACGCACACGTAAGCCCGACCTTTTTTTCATCTTCTATATGCAGCGGACGATATAAAAAATTGGATTATCGTCTGAAGCATATTAAGGACTAGGAGAAGATGAATTGTTAGGGTCAGATGGATTCGCGCCAGCATCAGTCCCATAAGCAACATAAGCACTAGCACCGGCAGCGGCGATGAAACTCGCGCCTGCTAGCAGTTTGCCTACAGTAGCAGTAGCTTGCTGCCACTTACTCTTCTCGGGATGTGATTTTTCAAATACGGCTAAATTATCTCTGCAGTTTTTTGGGTCAATTGTAGTAGAAAAATACCGTACACACGTTCCTATGAGTGAATTGTTTTGGCCAAACGTACAGCGCTTATCGCTACTTTGACTTACGTAACCAAAACATGTTGTAGAGTCCGTTGCTTTCTTAGTTTTTTTGGTAGAAGAATATAATTGAAAATTATCTAGAAAAGCAATAATTTGACTTTTGTCATATGTATTTTCAGTTTTTGTTCCATATTGACGCTTAGTAAAATCATCCAGCAAAGTTGCTTGCTTGATCCACGATTGATAAAGTCTATGAAGTACTTCTTGAGTTTCAGATGAGTAAAACTGTTCAATTACAAAAACATGTTCGTACGTAGTGGAACTATTATCATTAGTAGTTAGGAGGACAACAAAATAAATTTGCGTTTGACCTTCTTTTACAGTTTTATGGTTTGCTAATATTTCTGCTTTTAACTCAGTAGTAACAGAGTCATTAAAATTGTGTTCAATATTTTCAAAATACGCTTTACCGTCGGAGGTAAAACGGTCATCAGTAAAGCGACCTAAACTAGGTTCAATCATGTCACCAATCTTGTTTACGGTTTCTGGATTAGCAGTCAAAGATTTTAATTCTTGCTCTAAATCAGGAGCATGTAAAATATTTTTACTGGCAAAATTTGCAATCCCATATGTTTGTTGCTTACCTGTCATCGGTGACTTAAAACCTACATTAGCAATATGTGTCTGAGATAATCGTTTTAATAATTCCTTCGCGTTTGATTCTCCCAAAAAAATGATAGCTAGCGCGCCCAGCGTATTAGCACAGGAAGTGTCAAGGTCTGCAGTGGCGGTACGACTGTTAGGATCTAAGCCCGCAGATACAGTCATTCTTACGAATTTAGACCAACGTTCAGATGCTAGTTTTTGAATGAGTAAATAGGGGATAAGACCAGGATCTTTTAAATCTATCTCATCTTGTTTACTTTCCGAATCGCTTGAGTCTATTGCCACTTGTTTGCTTTTCGAACCTTCTAAATCTTTTTCTTCTTTTCTTGTATCCATTAATTTTCTCCACGTATAAATTGTTATAAGCGTTCCGTGCGGTATGAGTCCATCTTTATTATTACTTTCCCTTCATCGCATTAAAAGTAAATCACTAGAATTGCTCACTTGATTAGGTTGCAACACTGGTGTATTTATTGCATTTCTATTTTCCGATGGCCGGAAGAATTGACTTGTCTGCGGGTTTAAACTGCTGTTTATTGTAACAGATATCTCTACCGCTCGTAAGTATTGTTGCAATTTCAAGCTATAGAAAATAATTTCATCTTACAGTTTCCATAAATCAAATGCGTTTGGCGCAAGCCCAAAACGACACAGGCTTGCTTCAATTTTACTAAGGAAATCATGCTTTCCATAATTCTCGTAGTTTTGATAAATCGCCATATAGAAATAAAGTCTATCAAGAGAAGTTTGGCCATTTGTTTTTTGAGTGCGCAACATCAAAATCACCCACTCATGAATAGAAACATTTCCTGGGACAATCAATTGATCTAAATTATATTTGACCAACGCTTCACATAAGTCGGCAGTTTTTTCTGGATTCGTAAAATAATAGCAAAGAAATTCATATAATTCATGAAAAGATAGCTTTGTTCTTTGCGGAGCAGTTGAATCAGTATCAGTGCTGCCTATAATTGTGCTGACGAAAGTTTTAAATTCTTGTTTAACTTGATCATCAATTTTAAGTCGATAATTAACAGAGTCAAAAACAGCAATTAATAAATTGATTGGCCGTTTGAGAAAAAAATTGTCGACATTTTTTCTATGCTCATCAGGTTTAATGCGAAATGAGAGTTTGGCACTCTGTTGAGCAACCTTTGCTTTTTCTCCACTATAGAGTTTACCAGTATGATCGGCGACAATCGTAAATATTGAAAATAGTGAGCTCATCGCTGCTTTATCATTTAATGCTTTTTGGTCATGCAACTCAGGATAAAGATGGAAGTGGATTATCGTTTTATTAAATATCACTTGCCATTTATTATCTGCTAAGTGTAAAGCACCAGATATGGTTAAAGCTTCAGGCGTCGCATTGGAATAAACATTTTGTAATACACAATCAGTATCCATCCTGTGTGGTAGCAACTGCAACTCCAGGGTACTGCGCCCATCAATCGCAGACAAAAACCCAGCTTGATAAAATGACATCAATAAGGCACCTAAATCTGCGCTTAATCTAATGTGTTGTTGTGGCGAAGCATGGATTTCTGATGATGGGTGATTGGATGGAACAATCAGCGATGATTTATTGTCCGGCGTTGCATTAGTTTGTGAAAAAGTCATGTCACTCTCTATTGCTAAATGTTTTTCTTCCGCAAACGGGGGGAAATCTTTATTAGCTATCTGCTGAGATGGAAGAGCAACATCTTTAGCTTCAACTTCAACTGCATCAGTCGCTAGATCAAGGTTCACCGCCACAGGTCCTGCACGGTGTACTTTTAGCAATTCATTGATTGAGCGTAAAGTCTTAGCATGCAAAACAGTATCTTTGTAATGTTTACTCTTGAAATTATCAGCGGCTTGCATCGCTTTATCGTACTTCTTTGCACTTAAGTATGAACGGACACTTGCGAGATGCACCTCGGGATAATCAGCCATATTCTCAATAATACTATTGGATAAATCAATTGCATTATCATGTTGCCCGTGGACAAGATAATAATTAATGAATTCGAGATGACAACGCACACGCAATGGAAAACGTTGACAGCTCCGTTCAAATTGAATTGTTGCTTCACGAGTATTTTGTTGTTTACTTTGAAATACAGCAAAAGCTAAGTTTGCATCTTCATAAGAAGGAAAGTCTTTGATTAATTTTTCAAAGTGCTCGATTTTAACTTCCAATGATAAATCTTTCTGCTTGCTAAAGTACATTGCGGCACGTAATCGACCAATAAAAATATCTGCATAATCCGTTTGCAACACTTTATAGCAAAAGCTCGCCTCATCATGATTACTAAGTGCTTCATAGCAAACGGCAGCACCTTTTAAATACTCGATTGGGTTGATTTTCTCTAAGCTTTTGAACTCAGTCAGCGCAGTTTGATAATCCGCGCATTTAATATAATACCAAGCACGATCACGTATAATAATCGCAGAACTCGTTGTGTGCTGCTGTAATAATTTTCTATATTGATTAAGAATCAGGCTTTTATGATATCCATATTGCTTGTTATTCATAGCAAGCCATTTTAATTGTAGAAATACATCTGCAGTTTTGTTACTTATGGCGGCTTCTAATAATGCGTAAGCTTCATCCGTGCGATGTCCTATTCTATAAATTTTATAAAGAGCGCTTCCAATCTTTGAGCCAAGCCGTATCTCTTTTTGATCGACAGCTAGACCATAAGCATAATCAAGTTCTTGTTCTGCTTTTTCAAGATTACCTAGTCTTAAATGATTCAAGCCAGATGCCATTTTGACCTTTAAATTATCGGAGTATGTCGCCACTAACTTATCTAAAATATCACGCTCATCTGTTATTTTTTTAGATAAACGCAAGAAATTAGCGAGACGCAATCCGGATCGAATAGTTTGATGTTTTTCATGTTGTTTGCGCAGCACGGCCTCAACTGGAATCATTTTGGCGACCAGCTTCATGAAATCATTATTAGCTAAGTATTTGCCGTCGATTATTTCTTTAAATCCTTTGTCAATAAAAGTGAGCGCACGTGGTTCCTGATCAAATGATTGATCTTCGAATTTTTCTTCATCCGCGTCTTCTTTTACGCTAGGAACGATATCTACATCGTGAATCGCTTGTATTACACCTTCATTCTTGTTTCTTACTGCAATATCAAATGCAGTTTCTCCTTGAGAATTTTTTAACGAAAGATGAATTCCTAAGCTGATTAATGCTTCTGCGAACTTAGCGAACTCAGATTTTGAAGCGACTAAATGCAATGCAGTATTTCCATCTATATCCTGATAATTCAAAACTTTTTTTAAATCAGGCTTTCTTTTACTGGAAAGCAAGCCTAGTATATCCAGATGAGCTTTGGTTGCGTGATGATGTAAAAAAGTTTGATCGCGCTCATCACGATAAATCAGTCCTACTCTACATTCTTCAATCAAGAATTGAAAAAATTTAAAATCGCTAGTCACCATGAGGGGGGTAGTGCCATCGGGCATTTGCATTCGCACTACGCTATTTCTTTTATCGTTCGGCAAGCTGCGCCATACTTTTAATGCCTGAGCAATATCCCCTTCTATGCTGGCACGAAAAAACATGAGTTGATCTATAGTTGGAATCCACTGAAATACCGCCAAAGGATTTCTCGCAAGTACTTTACCTTGTAATTGCGCTGCTTTTGTAAAAGCTTGTTCCGATTCACTGTATTTTTGGGCTTTTAATAACTCTAATCCGCGATAACGCGCTTCCGCTATTAATTCACGGTTAACTTGTATTTTGCTTTTCGGCGCCGCGGTTACCACGGCTTTAGATTCTTCGTCAAAATCTTCAGGATTAAAATCTGATTCACTAATTGTTTTCGTTATTAACCTTGAATCCTTTTTATCGAGTTGACGAACATGCTTTTTAAAAATAAACAACAAATCTGGCCGCTTCATGACTAATAGTGCTTGGAGCATACCTGTATGATAGTTCGCGTCTGCTTTAAGTAACAGCATGAGAATAGCTCTATCTGATTCTTTTATACGTTCTGCTTGAATTGAACGGTTATAAAGTCCTGACCGTATATCGTCTGCTATTTTAAGTATAAATTCTTCTAATGCTGTTTGACCTTGTGCATTAAGATTATTTACTTTAGCACCATTTTCTAATAAGTAGCGTACTATGTTGGTTCTTTGTAAGGTGCAAGCTAAAGTTAAAGGAGTAATTTGATTTTTTGCTGAAGGCAATAGTTCATTTACATCGATACCAAACTCAACAAGCACTTCAATTATGTCTAGTGCATCAAATGTAATTGTCGCTAACAGAGACATTGACGCATGATTCATACTTTTAGTATGCACTAAGCTTGGGTTTTTTTGTAAAATATTTCGTAAATGTTGTGGATCTAATTTATTAACTGCAAGTAAAAATTCGAATTCCAGTTCAAATGCATGTAATGATTTGTTGAAATGTAATCTGATCTCTTTTGGTAGCACTGTAGACCAAAATCGAGCGGCATCTAAAAATGCGGTGACGCTATGAAAAAATTGAGTATATATAAGTGGCGCATAGTAGGATTGGTTTGCATACATCAATACGAAATGTTTTGTGCTTTGCAGTAAAAGATTTAAAAAAGCAAAAGTAATGTGTTGTTTATGATAAGTGACTGGTAAAACACAGAGTGCTTTTCTAAGGAATTCATTCAACAGTTTTGGATCTTTAAGAATAGCATCCGTAGGTAAACTGAGATAGCCAATGCGACCTATTTTGAATTTTATAATATTAGCTAAAATGGCATATTGATAATAATCGCGTGCCACGTCATCATTCTTTTTCTCACTATTAGCGTTAGCAGCTTTGGCTAGCTCGTTAATAAAATTTTCTTGGGTATAGTTAGCGTTAATTAATTTGAGACGTACCAACGTACTAAAACAATCTGGTTGATCTACTTGTGTGTGAAGGTCTTTGACTTCATGTGCTGTCTCCGTTTTGCTTTGTGTTAATGTAGCCTGAATTTGCTTCATGCTATTTATTCCTAGTAAACCTACTAGATCGGCGGGCTTGGGATGGGTCTTTATTAATGTAAGTAACTGTTTTTCCATTTCGTCTCGAGTTGACGCCGCCTTAATGTGCTCTTTTTTGTTTTCGTCTTGTCTTTGCATGTCTATTTTTAACCCTGCTTGAATTTGATGGCTATAATATGCGCAATCCAGGTTTATTTCAATAAATTGTAAACATGATAAAGATCAGGCGGGGTTGTGTGAAATAACAGGGCCATTCCCTTAATATTCAGCGCACCCACTGTCAGAAATGACAGTGGTTAGTTCGTCCCTAATTGCTTAAAATACGATCACTTAACAATAACTATATCAATAAATGATAAATGCGTACTTAAAATAACGAGGCTATCCCGGTGATTAAACAAGCATTTTCAACCTATAAAAAAGCAATCTCAGTGTTAGTGCTATCCATGCTGACATCAGGTGGCCGCGTCTTCTATTTTCGCAAATAACGTCAAAACCCAACAGCGATTATTGCTAATCCAGCAAATATCCGAAATTTTGGTCAGGACAACTGTCAGCAGCTTGCGAAAAATGTAACTTATATTAGTGTGATGGGTTACGACATGCATGGATCGTTTGATAAAAGTAATCCTTTTACAGCATTACAATCCGCACTGTTTTCTGATCACGCTGATTATAGTGATCAAAGCGCAATTGAAGCACTGAACGGCGTCGGCATACCTAATGAAAAAATTATTTTAGGATTGCCTATGTACGGACGTGCGGTAGGCAATGTTCAGGTTAGCGGTTTGGGTCAAGTGTTTACGCAAGCAGTGAAAGGGGATCTTGATGATTCAAATTGTTGTACTAATCTCAATGTAGGAAATGTTTGTGGTGACATGATTCAATATAAAAATTTAGTTGATCAACAATATCAAGCAATACCTGTTTCTGTTAGTGGTAAAACCTCTGGTGTTTATGCGTATCAATCAACGCAAAAAATATTTGTGTCGTACGATAATCCAGACTCTGCTACAGTAAAAGCAAATTATGCATTAGATAAAAATTTGGCGGGCGTCATGTTTTGGGCGTTGCGATTTGACAAACCTGTCTTGGAATCGAATTCAATTTTAGGAGCCGTTGATAAAGTGTTTGGTATCCAACCATCAGCGGGCGCTAGTGGTACGGATGTGAAACTGGAGTTAACAAATAATGATCCAAATCATCCTATTACAATTACTTTAGTCACAGCGAATAAAGCGAATTACTATCCTTTTCCAGTTCTCACCGCTAAAGGACAATCAGGCAGTGATGTGACTTATAGTACTAACAATAGTGAAATTGTTAATACATTAAAAAATAACGATGGTGTGTTGGTATTGCTTACTTCAAATGGCAATCAAGTTTGGTGCCAAGGCAGTTTGAATTTTACTAGCGGTTCTAATCATCATATTCAAGTTTATTATGATAATCCGGTACCGAATTGTTTAATTCAATAAAAAAACCGTCTGTGATTTAATTCTGCAGCAGGAATATTTTTCTCCGCGGTAAATAGGCTGCTATTCGTCTCAATTTATCACTTTCTAAAATAGACAAACGATATCTTTGGATCAGCAAGTTAATATAGAATAATCACTGTAATTAAAAACGGCTTAGGAGTTACAATGAATACGGCTATAATTGCACTTGATTTTGTTAATGATATTGTTTCAAAAGACGGTAAAATTCCATCCTGCGCAGCACATGTTGAAGAACGCCATGTTATACAAAATGCCAATGTTGCTTTGCAAACAGCAAGAAAAAATCATTGGCTTGTGATATTGGTAAAAGTGGGATTTTCTGAACATTACTTAGAACAACCCAAAAACTCTCCTATCTTTGGAAAAGCTAACCAACTTCAGGCCTTAAAGCTAAATACATGGGGAACTGAATTTCATCCGCAATTGGAGATAAGTTCTACTGATCGTATAATTGTTAAATCGCGGGTAAGCCCTTTTTATGCTACTAATCTAGATGCAGTCTTAAGTGCTAATAATATCCAGCGCCTGATTCTCTGTGGTGTAAGCAGTACTTGGGCTATACAGGCGGCTGCACGTGATGGCCATGACCGTGATTATGAAATCATTGTCTTGGAAGATGCTTGTGCTGCAGCTAATGAAGAAGAGCATCAATTATCAATGAAACAGCTATCACGAATTGCTAAGGTTCTTACAATAAAAGAACTTGTATCGATGAATTAATTGTCTGAATTTATAATTATTCTTTACGAAAATACAAAGAAAAATTCTATGGAAAAACTTGGCTTATGTTTTATTAAGCTTAGGGTTTGCTGACAATTGGAAGAAAGAGTTGTCATGCCAATACGTAAAAAGACCTGTCATTCCCGCGACTTTTCTTTTTTACAAATCAAAACAGACGCCAAGTTGACTGGATACCGCGGACAAGCCGCGGTACGACGGCGCGTGGAAGAAAGTTCATTCTTCTGGGTGTGGTGATTCGTCTCTGCCGTCGTACCGCGGCTTGTC
>JBDTIZ010000005.1:0-6264 GCA_039936115.1 Gammaproteobacteria bacterium | reverse complement strand
TTTTAATGACTTTTTTATGTTTTTGATTCCAGACCCCGCAACAAGTGCGGGGTGACAGTGGCTGCAAGTGCAGGGTGACAGTGGCTGCAAGTGCAGGATGACAGTGGCTGCAAGTGCAGGATGACAGTGGCTGCAAGTGCAGGATGACAGGGGTTTAGAGTGCAGACTAACAGCCCAGACTAACCGGAAAATTGGCTGAGCGAGGAAAGCTTTCTCAATAAGACTTAGCAAAAATCACCCTCTGAGCACTTTTACCACCCGAGAAAATACAAACTCCTGCCTCAGGCTGTTCAACCAAGGGAATGCAACGTATCGTGACGTTTAAATCTTTTTTTATTTTTTCTTCGATAGCAGGATCACCGCTCCAGTGAGCGGATGCAAAACCACCGTCGCTCTCAGCAAAGAACTCATAAAAATCATCCTGACATTCCATATTGATGGTATTTTGTCGTTGGAAATCTTGCGCACGTTTGAACATACCGTCTTGAATTTCATCGAGCTGGATAGTGATGGTTGCCAAAAATTGTCTAAGGTCTTGCGATTGACGATCTTTGTATTCTTTATCCCGACGCCCCGCGAAGACAGTGTTTGCTTGGCATTCTTTCGCACCAATTTCAATTCGGATTGGCACACCTTTTTTCACCCAACTCCAAGCTTTTTCGCCACCCGTCATTTCGCGCTTGTCGATTTCAACAGCAATATTTTTATTGAAATAGGAAATACCGCGCAACTCCACCGCAATTTTTTGACAATATTCCATAATCGCTGCACGTTGTTCTTCTTTGTGAATGATAGGCAAAATAACTACGTGCACTGGCGCTAATTTTGGCGGCAACATTAAACCATTATCATCGCTGTGCGTCATAATCAAACCGCCGATCAGTCGAGTTGTTACACCCCAAGACGTGGTATAAGCCAATTCTTCTACGCCTGCCGCATTTAAAAATTTAATATTAAATGCGCGAGAAAAATTTTGCCCGAGATAATGAGACGTGCCTGCTTGCAAAGCTTTTTTATCTTGCATCATTGCTTCAATACAGTAGGTATTTTCAGCACCTGGAAAACGTTCGCTTGCTGTTTTTTCACCTTTAATCACCGGCATTGCCATGTACTCTTCCGCAAATTTTGCGTAAAGATCAAGAATTGTTAAGGTTTCTTCAACCGCTTCTTTATGCGTCGCATGAGCCGTATGACCTTCTTGCCATAAAAATTCTGATGTGCGCAAAAACATTCGCGTGCGCATTTCCCAGCGCATGACGTTTGCCCATTGATTCATTAACAGCGGCAAGTCACGATACGATTGAATCCAGCGCGAGTAGGCTTCACCAAAAATAGTTTCAGAGGTAGGACGGATGACATACGGTTCTTCAAGAGGACTTGCAGGTAGCAATTTACCTTCTTCATTTTTTGCTAATCGTGTATGTGTGACAATCGCACATTCTTTCGCAAATCCATCAATATGTTCCGCTTCTTTCGCTAAAAAACTGGCGGGAATTAATAAAGGAAAATACAAATTTTTGTGACCTGTTGCTTTAAGTTGGTCATCAATCACGCGTTGAAAATTTTCCCACAGCGCGTAACCCCAGGGTTTGATTGTCATGCAACCGCGTACGGGTGATGACTCTGCAAGATCAGCTGCTTTAATGACTTGTTGATACCATTCAGGATAGTCTTCTGCACGTGTAGGTGTAATAGCTGTTTTCATTGTTGTTTTAAGCTCCGATCAGTTGTTCAAGTATTTGGTCTACGTGTCCTTTCACTTTTACTTTGCGCCAGATCGCGCGAATCACGCCTTTTTCATCAATTAAAAAAGTCGAACGTTGAATGCCTAAAAATGTTTTGCCAAATAATTTTTTCTTATCGATCACGCCATAAGCTTCACAAACATCGCCGTTTTCATCAGCGAGTAAGCTGAACGGCAAGGCAAATTTTTCTTTAAACTTTTTATGTTTAGCCGGACTGTCTTTTGAGACACCCAGTATAACGGTATTGTTGGTGTTAAAACGATTGAGTAAATCCCGAAAATCACAGGCTTCGCGTGTGCAGCCCGGTGTATTATCTTTAGGATAAAAATATAAAACCACGAGCTTGCCCTGAAGCGTATTTAAACTGATAGATTCGTTTTCATCCGAAAGCAACGTAAATTCCGGCGCTTTATCGCCAATAGTAAGAGTCATAATGCTATGTCCTTGATGAGTAGCTTGTTGAGAAGTATATATAAACATACAAAAAGCGAAAGAGCGGGTTAAAAATAATAAGGGCGCCAAATGAGGCGCCCTAATAAACTTATATTATTATACTAATTATCAATCAGTTAATCGATTAGCGTGCAACCTGGTTGCCAATGAGAGCGCCACCAACAGCACCTACACCTACACCTACAGCGCTACCGCCGGAAACGGCGCCGCCTACCAGGCCACCCGCAACACCACCCACTGCCGTCCCTGTATCTCTTCTGTCCCACGTGCAACCTGTTGCGAGCAAAGCTGAAAGAGTGACTATAAAACAAGTACTTAAGACCTTATTCATAACGCCTCCTGGGAATGTGAGATTTTACTCGAGTAAGAATCTACAACATTATTATTTTATCAAATTAAGGGGCTATATGGGGTGGGCTTTGTATAAGATTTTGATAAAAATAACCCTAAGCTGACCAAAATGCTGTCAATATATGGGTTCTTTTATGATACAATTGTGTCCCCAGTAAATAGTTACATCAAAACAACAAAACGAGAGGATGATGTGAAAACCCGATTAGAAGAATTACTTCAGCCACAGTTAGCAGAAAAAAAACTACAGGATGATGAGATATCAGCTAAACAGAAAGTATTAGATCGCGCAAAACGCGGTAATGAATATAATCGACTGTTTAATGATTTAACTCTTATTGATAAAGAATTTCGCGCCGTTTTGATTAATGAAGTCAGTCCTATTCTTGCTAGTTTAAGACAAGATGTACTTGATTACGTTAAGGGCTTTCGGGATTTAGATAATGGCTCTATGGATCTTAATATCAATGAAAGGTTAAGTGAGTATATCAGTAAAACAATTGCTAAAAAATTCCATAACAAACTCATTGAAGTCGCTACAGAAATTATTGAGCTTGCCTGCACGACCTTGCTCGATAACACTGGACATCTTCGTCCAAGCACAATAAGCCAGCTGGGTTTAGATCAAAACAGCACAGTGAAAGATGCACTTAAAAGTGCTGATACGATTCGATTAATCATCCTTGCGTTTGTCACAAATGTTATGCAAGACATGGGATTAGAATATTTAAATAATGTTGGCAAGACAATAAGCAACGTACAATTACATTCAAACATGGAAACAGTCTTTCTTGCTTTAGTCACAGCAAACCAGCAGCAACTCTTAAAAGATCGCATCGCTCAATATCAACAAGTGGATCCACGTCGTGCTATTGCAAAACAATTTGCAAAAACATTAGGAGACATGAAAGGTCCTGCGCAGAAGAAAATCCCATCAGTGCTTGAGCTAATTGTTCAAGCAGATTTCGATCGTTGTGAAGAAAATTTATTTCTCAAAAACGAAAGACCAAATGCTTATCGCGCTATTCGTCTCAGTAAGTTAACTTTTTGGCGACATGTTATGGTTGAGTACGGCGTCATTCATGCTGCGAATCCTGAAATATATTCAGCATTGATGGCGATTTATAACAAAAATTTCAAACGATCAACCAGTCTAGGCAAGCGTGATGGTGATATTGCGCTGTTAGAGACAGATACTGTGCATGCTATGCATCAACATTTACTTTGTTTCGCAGCGGATAAAATCTATTCCATTGCAGCAGAGGCAGCTTCACAAATTACACTAGAAGATAAAGAAACCAATGAAGATCTATTGATTGTTAAATTACAGCGAATAGTTGAAAAGCATGAAAGGTGCGTGCTTGCTGATACGGTGTTGCGGTCTTATAGAGATCCTAAGCATTCAAAGCGAAGTTATACGCGTCCTCAAGCAGAGCTAGGCCTGATTGAAGAGTTCAAGCAAGCGGCTGACGGTAAAGAAATTTTTGGTCACCTCTCAGTCGAGATGATTTTGATAAATTCACATGTGCAATTACAAATCGCTCGCGGAGCAGTTCCTACTTCATCTGAAGGCGTTTTAGAAGAAATTTTAAAAACAGCTAAGCAGGCGTTTCTTCTACATCTATCAACAAAAAATCAGCCTGCAAAAATGCGAATTGCAAAGCTTGAAAAAGCACACCAGTCGGTGTTAGCTGTAAATGGATTCGATACGAAAAATAACGCAAAACAAGAGCACGCAAGATTTTTTAATAATTCAGGCGCTGCGCCAATTGTAAGCACGGACACTCAATTATCACAGCGCGGAATGTTATTAAACAATAATTCGAAAGACTAATAGATCACAAATAAAACGAGAGGGTTGCATGAAAACGAGATTAGAAGATTTACTTGCGTCGCAATTTACAAAAGATGAAGAGAGAAAACTTGAAGAGGGTCAGTTGTCAAAAAAAGCTGTACTCGTAGGAAGAGCTAAGTCTCGTCAGTACAATCGCATCTTTAGCGATGTAAATGTGTTGGACAAAGAATTTTGTTTAGAGCTAGGCGAACAATTGAAGCCTAGTCTAAAGACATTAAAGAGAAAAATGTTAGAGGAAGTTGAGGGGCTGGCTAGTATTGCTAATAAACCGTCTGACGAATTTGGAATTTTGATCAGTGATAAATTAGATTTTACCGAAAATTCACAACGTGTAGCGACAAAAATAATTTCTGAAAAGCTCTTATGGAGAACAACCGAATTAGCAAGTGCGTTAATTAATCTTGCCTGTGCAACGTTACTTGATAGTAATGGTAAGCTTCGTCCTAGCCTAATCAAAGTAATGGGTCTGGAAGAAGATGAGAAGAACTTAAAGAAGCGTGAAGTGATTCAGCAAATTATTCTTTCTTTCGTTTCGACTGCATTACAAGACATGGGTAAAGATTATCTAGATCAGTCTAACACCGTGATAAATCAGCTTATTCTATCAGCTATTCAGGATGAAGGATTTTTAAAACCACTTACAAAGGATAATCAAAAATTATTGGCGGGTGGCATTAAAAGACATCTGCAAGCAGATCGCTACCTTGAATCTGCACAACTGTTTGCAAAAAAACTCGCTGAAATGAAGGATGGAAATCTCCCAGCTACTATTCGATTGATGATGCAAGCTGATTTTGCACGCTGCACAAATAATCTATTTTTAGAACGATACGCATCTGACAAATATGAGTTTATGCGTACCAAAAAATTAGCTTTTTGGCGCAACGTGATGTTTGAATATGGTGTTATTCATGCAGCAGATTCGAATGTTTTTTCGGCACTTGTGACTGAGTACAATAAGCTATCTAATATTTCGCAACACGTCGCTAGCATTAAACTTGCAGCGCAGTACGAGAATAATATAAAGGGCGCACATGAGGACAAGCGAGCGCAAACAATTGGTCTGATGGATGCTTGTAAATCGCATGTGACGCAACAGCATTTATTGATTCATGTGGCAGAAGGGATTTATCAAACATCGGAAGCAGATGTTGCTGAGGATAAAATTGATGAGCAGATGCTTGGGCAATTACAAAAATACGTGAATGCAAATAGTGTTTGTATAGCAGTTGATCTCATCGTGCGATCTTACAGTTCTTCGGATCTTGCAAAACGGACTAAAGAAGAAGATGACATGATTTTGGATTTGACGAGATTGATGCTTAGTCAAGAAGCGTTTGACGACCATTATTTATTAAATAACCGATTAAATGAGTGTTATACGAAATTACAAACAGCTAGAAAAGAAGCTCTTTTGCAATCTATAGCAGTCAGTAAAGTAAGTTTCTTTGGTAAAACACTTAGCGAAGAAAGGATGCTGGAACAAAGAAAGGCTAAAATCGCTGCCGCACCGATGGGTGTATTAGAAGGCATTTTAAAAACGGTGTTAGTCATATTTCTTACCTGTGAAAGTAAGCAAAAACCAGAACAAGTAAAAATGAAGCTGGTTGATGAAGTGATGGTAAGGCAATCGAGTAAAAATGCGGCTGCAAAACCGAGATCTTTAATGTTTAAGCCTGATTCAGAACTTCCACCTGAGGCTGCAGAAATTGATCCATTGTTAGATGCTGGATTTGAGTTGGCTGATGGGAGAACGTTAAAGGATGTGCGATCTGCTAACAGCGGATCTGTCGCGCCGCTTGTTTCAAAGATGACGATGAATTGATAGTGATCTGAGGTAAAACCTCTCCTCTCCGCCAA
>JBDTIZ010000004.1:0-8539 GCA_039936115.1 Gammaproteobacteria bacterium | reverse complement strand
TTTTTATATAAGTCTCATCCATTCTCCAGCTTGAACCGACCTTTTTTTTATAATTTTTCCTGAATTCATTTTCTAATAGAGCCGAATAGTGTATCACCCAACGATTGATGGTTGAATGGTCTACTTGGGGTATTTTGACTTTAGCCGCAAAAACCCAGGTTTTATCTAAAACAACTTAAAAGTATGATGCCTTCCCTAAGGGATGTATCAAAATAGTTTCGCGCCTGCAATCATGCTTTCAATATCAATATCGGGTGGATCGAGTGAAAAGATAAAATTTCCCATAAAATTGATATGCACCCAAGCAATTGGCGAAATACGCTTGATCATTTCAACAATTTCCTTATTACCTAATTTCTCGTATTTTTTTAACAGCTCAGTTAGCAAATATGCGTTGTAATAAATAATAGCATTTGCTACTAAACGTGCGCACTCATTCCAAATCATAACCTCTAATTCCGAGCCGCCACGCAATTCACTTCCACCTGCGAAAGAAATAGCGCGACGCAACTGATGATAGGCTTCAATACGGTTTTGCGATGCTCGAACATATTGTCTTAATTTTTGGTCATCAATATATTTTAACGTATAAATGCTTTCAAATATGCGATTATATTCCATCATTGCTTGACAGGTTCGGTTATGTTGACTTAATGAGCTTAATTTTCTAATAATGATATTCTGTCTGGTGTCGCCATGCAATAATGATGCGATCACCCAATTTATATTTTCTTCTTCTGATAATATTAAATCTGTTTTTGCTTGATAATGCGGACGAATTAATAGGTCATTAAATTCATTGGGATGCGAAAATGAATACAAATTTTCTATTTTCTGATTAATGTGCACGAGATGTGGTGCAAACTCAATAGGCAAATATCGCATTAATAAAAAATTCACTGGATTTATTGCATGTGAATCACCTGTTACACAATTCAATTTAATATCAGCAGTGCAATTTTTTAGAATATCAAATAGAAAATAACTCTCATGTAGGTTTGGAGAAATTGTTTCAGCACTCAATGGAATAAAGTTTGCGAGTAATGAATAACCGACAACACCTTTTTTTAAAGGAAAATATTTTTTGGAATTTCTAGCCAATAAAATATCGAATCGGGTTTGAAGTTTTTGACCATCAACAGCTGCATAAATTTTTTCATGCTCAATTGCCCAGCTCGAAAAAACAGGTAGTTTTGAGATACCGTTGCTGATGGTGTTACAAGCTGGTCTTAAGGTGTCTAATCGAATGAAATTATGTTCCGCATTATAAAGCATTTGATAATCAAGATTTGATCTATTGGACATACCGCCAATGCCTTGACCAATTGCATTCGCAATAATACCGCCAACTATGTATTGATTATCCTTTTTTGCCTTCGCGCAATATGGCTTTATGTGTATAAAGCAATTAAGAAATCCTGTTTTCTTGTACGAAATTTAAAACGTCGATAATGCTGACTTTAAGTAGATTTTTAAAAAATTGATGATTCACGAGATCATCTTTCTTCTCATACTTTAAAATAATTCGTTTTTCTGTTCCACTTTGATCAATCCTTACTGATTTATTTTCACCGCTCTCAATGCGTTTATTTACTTCGTAATAATATTCGTCAAGTATTTCTTCCGCTTTTGATAATGTTATTTTGCATGGCGTTGAAAGCAGTGGATTGTCAAGTTTCTTTATCACGGATTTACATTGGTGCTGAGGGATTAAATCTTCTGTTAAACTTTTATGACTAATGCTGTCACAAATAGTTACATGATTATTTTTAAACTGATGCCGAATTTGTGAGTACACGAAAAATTCATATCGAGAGTATTGAATACTCGAAATATGATTTCGTTTATCTATGCTGTAAATATAGTCAGCTACATTTTTAGGAACAAAAGTGATAGGAAATTTATTTATCTTGCTTTTGGACAATGGCTTTTGCTTTTCAAACTGTGTCTTGAGAAAAATAATAGCCTTAGCTAATTGATTGCAGGGTGAGTCGCAAGAAAAATCGAGACTCATGAAAATTGGGCGAAGATTCTTTGTGATTTCTGCTTTTACTTGATCATAGTGTTCCCATCGAAAACAATTTTCATCTACTTTTTCGTTAGCAATGTAATCAATTAGCTGTATCAATCTATTTTTCGGAGCAATAACAAGCGCTTTTTCTTGAATTGTTTTATCATCAGCAGGTTCTCCGATCACTAATCTCATTACTTTTGGAATTTTTGTTTTAACATCACGGTTTAGTTGTAATTTTGATTCATAAACACACTCTTTGCCATATTCTTTTGCTGATTTTTCATACCTATCAACATAGTATACAAATGAGCTCATCAAATTATCATTAAACTTTTGTATGCGAGAAGAAATGTAGGAAAGCAAATAAAGATAAGTTATAAATTTCGGCAATTTTTTCAATTTGGAAATCGGGTAGTGGCTTGCTAGTAAAGAATAATACGAAACCATATTTTTTGATATATTAAGTTTTGGAATGATATTCTGTGATAGATGATATAAGCGGTCGTAATTAATTTTGTGCGCAATAATTTTTTGCACCTCTTTATATTTAAAATTTTTCTGATCCTTTTTAACTGCTGTAATTTCATAATATTGATTTTCAACGTTTAGTAATTTATCAAGTGTATTAACTGCGTATTGTGGTAACATCTTTTGCAAAGTATTTTGTAATCGCAGCGATTCTTGTTTTAAAGCAGCGCTGATAATTGATTGGAAAGTTGAATACTGCGGAATAATAAAAGAACTCATTTCCATATAATCGTATAATAATCGAAATATTGATTTTGGATCGATCGTGTCAGAAACAATACTTTGAGATTTATTGATAAGATAATTTTTTATCGTTGGTATGTCATCGTTATATTTCAGATGTGTTAATATCATGTGACGTATTTTACGATGAGTGTCTTCGCTAATACTTTTTCGTGAAAGATCGCATTGATAAATTCTTTTAATAAACTCAGCATCCGTTTTTATTTGTGAGTATTGAAAAACAAAAAATTGTTTTTTCGCTTTGAAATAGCCAAGCTGCAGGACAAAATACCATTGTGTTGCTGATGATAGAGTTTGATTTATTTTGTATTCCGCTTCAGATAACGAGAAATAATGGGAACGCTCTGTGTCTGAAAAGCAGGGCAGACTAAAATAAAAGTCGATTTCTTCATGTGAGAGGATAGCGAGCCGTTTATTATGTTTATTGCCGTGCTTGTCTATTTTCATCGTCGATCATATGGCAGAATCTCACTTGAAGCGCACCACGCTTGACAGATAGTAAACTCGCATATATTATGCGTTTTTACCTATGAGAGTGAGGCAATATCATGTGGGTCAAATCATATAGTAAGACTTATCAAGGCGTGAAAAAAGAAGATGTATGGCGTTTATGGTCAGATGTAAATAATTGGCCAACTTGGGATACAGAACTTGAGTATTGTAAACTGGATGCTCCTTTCACCAAAGGTAGTCATTTCATTTTAAAACCTAATAAAGGCCCAAAGGTAAAAATAACTTTATCTGAAGTTATAAGTAATAAAAAATTTACTGATTATACCAAGTTTCCTGGCGCGATTATGTACGATGCACACGAACTTGAGGAAACTCCAAATGGATTGCGTATTACCAGCACGATTACTGTAAAGGGTGTTCTTAGTTTTATTTGGGCTAATTTAGTTGCAAAAAATGTTGCTGCATCTGTTCCTAAGCAAATGGATGCCTTAGTTGAATTAGCGAGTTTACGATAATGAGCTCTGTATTTAGTGTCGACAAGCCAGAAGACAGCCCAGGATTTTTGCTTTGGCAAACTACGATTACTTGGCAACGTTTAATTAAAAAAGCACTTGATATTCATAATATATCTCATGCTCAATTTGTGATTCTTGCAATTACATTGTGGCATGAAAGTAAAAATCATGAGGTTTCACAAAGCTTAATAATACGTCAATCTAAACTCGATAAAATGACAGTTTCTAAATCATTTAAAAAACTTGTGACAGAGGGTTATGTTAAACGAATGGAACATAAAGAAGATACTCGTGCAAAGGCTGTTTATCTCACGAGAAAAGGTAAAGAACTAATATCAAAATTAATACCAATTGTTGAAAAAATTGATGCTAATTTTTTTGGCATTCTTAAAAAGAACGATCAGCAATCACTTATTAACGTATTAAATAATCTTATTTCAAAAATGGATGTTTCAGGATGAGTAAGAAAAAATATTGGATGTTAGTTGCTTCTAAAAATCATGTACAGCGTGGTATTAATGAGGGTATTGCTCAAGCATGTCATGGTAAGGCTTTACCACTCAAGAGGATGAATGTTGGTGACGGTATAATATATTATTCACCAAAACTTGAGTTTGAAAAAAATATTCCATGCCAGGAATTTACTGCTATAGGAATAGTTTCAGGCGAAGAAGTATATCTTTACGATATGGGTAATGGATTCACACCTTATCGTAGAAACATTAAATATTTATCAGCACATCCTGTTCAAATTAAGCCATTAGTTGAAGAACTTACATTTATAACTGATAAAAAACAATGGGGATATAAATTTCGATTTGGTGCTTTCGAGATACCAGATATTGATTTTCAATTAATTGCAAATGCTATGAAAGCAATTTTATAAGAATAATATGAGCAAGCAATATCACCATCTTACTGAAAAAGACAGAATATTTTTACGAATTATGCTTGAGAAAAGATATGCAAAAGGAAAAATTGCTGAAATATTAGGAGTTAATCGTTCCACAATTTATCGTGAAATAAAACGAAACAGTTTCAAACATTGGCGCCATGAGATAAATATTTATTGGAGTAACACTGCACACCAGAATTATCTTGTTCGCCGAAAACGAGAGAGAAAAATAGATAAGAATGAAAATTTAAAAAATTACGTACATACAAAACTTAAATCAGGTTGGTCTCCTTGGCAAATCGAAGGGCGATTAAAACTTGAAAATGCAGGACACTGTATTATTTCCCACGAGACTATTTATCGCTATATTTATAGTGATTATGGCATTCGAAATATTTTTTATAATAAATTAAGGCGTAAACATTTTTGGCGTATTAAACGCAATGCTAGGAAACCACGGGTACCAAAAGAATTACTCATTAATAATCGTCCTGATGTGATCAACCAACGAAAAGAGTTCGGACATTGGGAGGGGGATTTAATGATGTTTAAGCAAGGAATCAAAGGCAATCTGATTACCTTGCGCGAACGTCAAACGCGCTTCATTGTGGCAATAAAAAATATTGATAAGACAGCAAGTGGCACAGCATCAACTTTAATTAGCACCGTTAAAAAAATTAAAAAACATCTTAAATCTATTACTTTTGACCAGGGTAGTGAATTTAATAAATACAAATGGATTCAAGAATGCTTTGGTACAAAAATTTATTTTTGCAAACCAGCTTCACCTTATCAAAAAGGAGCAGTAGAAAATGGTAATGGTGTAATTAGAGCAGAATTGCCACGCAATTATGATATAGCAAAACTCAAGCAAAAACATATTTCTCGATTAATCGATGAAATAAATAACAGACCATTAAAATGTTTGGACTATAAAACGCCACACGAAATATTCCAATTATCCACTGATGAATAAACAATTAAAAGTTTCCTAAGAAATATGGCTATATATTGATTTTGGTTAAAATCCAGCGCATCTTGACTAAAATAATGAATTATCCACAATTTTAAAATCACTGGTCGAATATATCAAAAGCTTAGCGAGGGTAATGTTGCACTTGACACGAGATTCTGCAATATACCCATAAAAGCCAGTAGCGGATACTACTAGACATTATGTTTTCGGTAAAGTATTCTGTGCTTATATCAATTATGATGGTAATGAGTGATGCCAAGCCCTAAAAAATCAACAAAGCTTTCCAAAGCAGATAATCTATCTTTAGATAAAGATTACATTGGCTTTCTCAAGCATGTTCAAAAAAGATTACAAAACGCTCAACTTAAAGCTGCAAGAGCTGTCAGCACCGAGCAAATTCATTTTTATTGGGAGTTAGGCAGCGATATAATTAAACACCAAGCTAACAGACGCTGGGGATCACATTTTCTTGACCAATTATCTTTGGATATGCGAAGTGCACGCCCTGGAATGCAGGGTTTTTCCAAGCGAAATTTAGAGTATATGCGCCTTCTAGCAACCGTATATCCATCCTGGGATGAATTTACGCAGCAACCTGCTGCGCAATTGCCTTGGTCACTTATACAGCTACTACTCGACAAATATAAGGCTGATCCAATAAAGCTTACTTGGTATGCAGAAAAAGTGATGGAAAATGGATGGTCAAGATCAAGCCTTAGTATGCACATTAAAAGTGATTTATATGAAAGACAAGGAATAGCGTCACAAAAAGTGTCTAATTATCTTGAAAGATTACCCTCTCCCCAATCGGATTTAGCGCATGAAATGTTAAAAAATCCATACAATTTTGATTTTTTAACAGTCTCACAGGAAGCTCATGAACGTGAAATTGAGAACGCACTAATAACTCATATTCGCGATTTTTTACTGGAGCTAGGCACAGGCTTCTCATTTGTAGGCACACAGGTTCCACTAGATGTGGATGGTGAAGAATTTTTCATCGATATTTTATTTTATCATTTAAAACTTAGAAGCTACGTGGTTTGCGAAATTAAAGCAAAAAAATTCAAACCTGCTGATTTAGGACAATTAAGTTTTTATCTATCCGCTGTAGATAGCAATATGAAACATGAAACTGATAATCCAACGATTGGGATTCTGCTATGTGAATCCAGAAGTAAAATTATTGCTGAATACGCCTTAAGAAAAATTGATGCACCGATTGGGGTTTCTGAATATACATTATCAAAAGCACTTCCTAAGGAGCTAAAAACAGCCCTACCCTCTATTGAAACTATTGAATCAGAGCTAAATGCATCTATTCAATTGGATAGTGATCATGGCAAAAAATAAAACTCCAGTGCCCCTATTTGATAACATTGAAATTCTCAAGAAACAAAATGAATGTCATCAGTTGACCGCGTTGCAAAATAAAGATTTTAAAAAGGCACGGGAATTTTTATTATCCTATCAAAATAATTCAATGACATTTGTTGCCTATCGTCGTGAAATTGAACGTTTAATGCAGTGGTGCCATTTAAAAACCAATAAAACACTTAAACAATTAAAACGTGATGACATCGATCAATATGTTCGATTTTGTCAAAAACCCTTGAAATCTTGGACTGGATTAAAAAAAGTGGCACGCTTTATTAATAAAGATGGTAAGAGAATTGCAAATAATGAATGGAAACCATTTGTAGTTACATTACCAAAAGCACAAATTCACAAAGGAAAAAAACCAAACATTGATGATTACACTTTATCAGAAAAATCCTTACGTGAAATATTCACCATTACTGGCAGTTTTTTTAATTTCTTAATTCAGGAAAATTATACGGAGATTAATCCAGTATTACAGATTCGACAGCGTAATCAGTATTTCTCAAAACAACAAACAAAACGAGTTGTACGCAAATTGCCTGAATTACAATGGGGTTATGTGATAGAAACAGCTTATTTGATGGCAAATGAAAATCCATCACATGAGCGCACGTTATTCATCATGAATGCATTATATGCCATGTATTTACGTATCTCTGAATTAGCTGCAAACGCACGTTGGACTCCACAAATGGGCCATTTCTATCGAGATAGCGATAGCTTATGGTGGTTTAAAACACGTGGAAAAGGCAATAAAGAGAGACACATTGCTGTGAGTGCTGATATGCTCAATGCATTAAAACGCTTTAGAAAGCATCTAAACTTGACAAGTCTTCCATCGCCAGGGGAAACCACGCCTCTTATTTCAAAGCAAACAGGTACAGGCCCTATAACTAGTACTCGACCTATTCGCTCGTTAGTACAGCAGTGTTTTGATGGGTCAGTTATACGTTTACAACAAGATGGTTTTAAAGAAGATGCGCAGCAATTAATGCATGCAACAGTACACTGGTTACGTCATACTGGAATTTCTGATGATGTGAAAATTCGTCCGCGTGAGCATGTCAGAGATGATGCTGGGCATAGTAACAGCAGCATAACAGATAAATACATTGATGTTGATTTACGAGATAGAAATGATACGGCTAAAAAAAAGAAGATTGTGCCTCTTGGTTTTGATGGCACAGAAAATGAATAAACTATACGGATTTACTGGTACTTATTGCCTGATTTAAAAAACCTGGGTTTTTGCGGCTAAAGTCAAAATACCCCATATTGGCGAGAGCGTAAAATTGTGGGGGGTCATCTTGACAAAAATTATGCCGTTTTCTGCATCCCCACAAGCGCATCTCTCTGATTTTTTTATATTAAAGCCCGGGAACCATCTGCTAAAATGCTCATGCAGTTCATCATTTAGAACCGCTGTTCTTGTTTGCAAAAGATAATGCGCACCGATGTGCGTCCATTGCATCTGTTGTTTTTTAACCATTCGTTTTGCAACCACTTCGTTTATCGTTGATTCAACAAATGCA
>JBDTIZ010000003.1:0-10906 GCA_039936115.1 Gammaproteobacteria bacterium | reverse complement strand
GACCCCGCAACAAGTGCGGGGTGACAATGAATGGTGAGTCAATTTGGCCTTAATAAATCAAAGTATCGCTTTTCCCCCTAAACCTGTCAATACAATTGAGAACTATTCGCATTTGGTCAATACGCATCGCGCACTATCATTCTGGAGACCTCTCATTATGCTGAAAGAAGGGACCGACAGATCTTTGAATTTTAATAGAATTGATCAGTATTACACTGATCAATTACCCAAGGACTAAAAAAACTATCTACGTTAATTATTCCTTAAGGTGTGAGGGCATATAATAATTTTAAGAAAGTCCGATTTGGAAGCAGTTAGCTGTATTTTAGGAGGTTTCTGAACTTGCTCGAAACCCTAACTAGTAAGACGGAAAATTGGCTAGCTATAAGCTATAATGAGACAGATGAGCACAGGGTTTTTATAAAAGAATTTAGTAATAAATTGCAAACAGATGATATTAATTATTAATTGATAAACAAAAAGGTATATACAATGAGCGCTTCACGTGACCTTACAGCCGCAGAATCCAAAGAGATTATCAATGCATTGAAAAATCCACCTCATAGCATAGCTGTTGATTTGGCCAATCTTGAAACCACATTGACCCATGCTAATCTTAAAGCGTCCATGGGCGCCTTATGGGAGGTTGAGAGTAAGCGAGGCGTACCTGCAGAAAAAATTGCGGCTAAATTTGCAGAAGCAATTAATGGGACGCTATTAGAAACTAAAAATTTACCGAAGACTTTCATCAATAGAGCCTTGTTAAATAACGAACTTAGCGCGCTCACTGCTGACCATAAGAAGTATCAAACAGCAGATAAGGCAATTAAGGCGCTTAATACCTCTATACAAAAGCTTACTGGCAACCATAACACTTTATTAGCTTTAAAAAACAAAACTAAAGATGAAAAAGAAGTCAAAGCCCAAATAGGCAAGACAATCACTGATGCAAAACGAGAATTTGATGAAGCAGTTCCAAAAGTAGAAGTCGCAATTGCAGCTTTAATAGTTGCTGCACCTCTAAGCACAAGACCAGCACTTCAAGCCTCTTTTGATGCTGCGAAAGCTCTTGCAACCGAAAAATCAAATGACTTGACTGCTATTGAGGCTGTATTACAAGAAGCTAAAAAAGACGCCGAAGCCACTGCAGCTGAAGCAAATGCAACAGCAGCTACTACCGCTCTAGATAATGACATAAAAGCACTAGTGAAAGCCCATGAACTGGTAATTCTCAATAAAGACAAAGATAGTGCAGGCTTAACCTTAGCAACCGTCGATGAAAAAAAAGTCACAGATGCCAAGACAGCCTTTACTACCGTTAAGAATAATCGCTATGCAACGATAGATGCTTATATTGCAGCCGTACCTGCGGGCCCTAAGCGAGATGCTCTTACTGCCACACTAAAAATACAACGAGATCTGGTAGATGCACGCTTATCCGACATAACCAAGGTAGAAACTGTACTTACAACAGCTAAAGAAGCCAAAGAACAAGATGACATTGAAGCTCAAATTACCAAAGATATAGCTGCTTTTAAGATCGCAAAAACAACTCCAGCCACATTAATGACAACTATAACAAAAATAACGGCTGCAGAACTTAAAAGTGTTGCTGATTTAGCAACAGACGGAATAACTAAATTATCATTAGCTACTGCAATATCAGATGTAAAAGATTTTGATGTAGATACTAAGACCGCACCTATTTTTGCCAAAATCTTAACAATCAAAGATCTAGCAAAACAAAATGCTCTAAGAAAAAACCTTGAAGCAGAAACCAAACCATTTATTGATTTTAATAATGCTGTCACTGCGATAAACGCAACTTTTGACGCTGCGGATGATGCAAAAATAGCCCCAATTGATATTATTATTAGAGAGCGACCGAGTATAAAAGATTCGCTGAATGCATTGTATTCTATTGAAGAAAAAGGGGTTGTTACTCCGCTCGGCGATACAATTGATACAGAATTAAAACTGACCGATAAGCTTTATGATGGACTACTCAAAATAGCAGCCGTTAATGAGTTTAAAACCAAAGGTGCATTAGCAACTATTATCACCCGATCATTTGAGCTCGCTATGGAAGCGAAAGGCGCTATCGACCTTCAAGCTAAATTGCGTGGCATCCTAGAGATAGGTAGGAGCCTAAGTGACGATCCTGAGACTAAGGACATTGCAGTTAAACTTTTTGCAAAAATAGCATCCATAAAGCTAAACACAGAGTTAAGCGCGCAGAACGCTATAGGTCTATTAAAGAGTAAAGCTGCTGATATAGAAAAGAATAAGTACCCAAATCATCTACTCGTCGCCGATAAATTATTAAAAAAGTTAGTTATAGGCGACACAGAAGCTGAAGCCAAACGCATAAACGATGCCATCAGACACCTTGCTAAAATGACAACGCTAGATGCTAGGGTTAAAGGAGCTGACGGCAAAGCACTCTATGCAGCGATCGAAAAACTTTTTGATCCTGCGCTAAATAAAGCTGCGATAGAAACCGAACTCAAAACATTAACGCACACTAAGACGGCAGATCCACTACCTGCAGAACTTGTCATTCTGAGAGATGATATCGCCGCATTAAATCAGGAAGAGCCAAATCTTCAAGCTCGAAAAAATCTCAAGGCAGACCTTGCAACATTTAAGACCAGCCTGGCTACCATAATAGCCGAGAAGGATAAACTTCAAATTCTAGCCAAGCAACTAGACGATCTTCAAATGCTTTTAAATCCTACTAATCCAAGAAAAGCTATTCTAAGCAAAAAAGTAAAAGAAATTAGAGATGAATTAAATAAACTAACCACTTTGAATTTGATTACAGATCTAACTCAGGACATAAATGTAAAACTACCCCCACTAGAACTCACACTCGATACAACAAATACTGTTCAAGCGCAGCAAATATTGGACTGCCGAAAAAGACTGCAACAGTCTTCAGATATTATTAGCACTGCAACTTCTAGAAATGCAAAAGCACAACAAATTGCATCCGCAGCTCGGCCTCCTGAAGGTTATAAAGTACCCTCAGGATCCTTAAAAGGGTTTTCAACTGCGCAAATCCAAATGGAAGCAAGGAAAACAACTTTTTGCGCTAAAGTACTAGAAACTTACAATACCATTTACGCCATGAAGAACACTATACGAGCAGTAAATTTATTAGATGATGCGCGAAAAAAAGTTGATGACCTTGTTACTAGCATTAAACAAGCACGTGCGGCAAGAGGCCCTGCATTAAAAGCAGGCATTGATTCAGATGCATGGTTGGCAAACATGCTCAATGAACTTGACTTGCTGGGTAAAGAAATCGATGCAATAAAAGCTTCCGGCACCTTAACGCATATCCAAATATTTTCTGAAGGCGTTGGAACCACGCAAGATCAAGCGAAATTTAAAAAATGGAAAGAGAACTTGATTGCAGCTTCCGGAGCAACCAGTGCTATGCTCTTGAGCGGATCATCCGGCTCAAAACCAGCTAAACCTGATGACTTGAAACCTAAACTTCATCCACGCGAATCTTATACAAAAGAAATATTTCGCTGTCATCCAGCAGAAACACAATCAGATGGATCGCTAAAAACACTTAACAAAGGCGATCAAATGTCTTTCTACGAACATGAAACGACAACCAAAGCTGGAACGCCGTACTATGAAATTGGTGTAATCGACTTACCTGATAAGCTCTCTCCGCGCCAGTTACTTACAAACTTTATTCTTGAAAATTATAGCAGTTTTACTGTGCTTCCTGGCGGAGGAAAGTTAGATAAAGACGCTTTAAAAAAATTGATCGTTGAAAAATTACCACCTGGATTGAATGCAGAAAATGTAGCTAACTTTCTAGACAGTAATTTAAATTTACATAGTGTGCGAAAGAACAGCACAATTGCCAAGAAATTCATGGACTATGTTGACGAAAAATCAACAATGACAGTTGACTTGAGACGCGATAGAGCAGGTGATCTTTACTGGACGATACCGATCAAGACTCCATTCTTCAGTTCAGCCTCAAATGGCGTGGTGATGCCAAGCCAAGACATGCTAGATCAGGCTACGAAACTTTTGAATACAATCATTGTGAATAAACAAATTCCATTTCATTTTGATGTAGTCAATAGCAAACAATTAAGCATTGCTCTGGATTGCATGATCTATAAAATGGGATTAGAAGATGCTCCAGGAAAAGATGGAGTCTCTTTGGGCGATGGATTACCGAGAGCGAGTAAATGGCAAAAGAAAGCAGCTGTTGCTACAAAACTAGCAGGCCCAGTGGATCGGATAAAAGGTTCGCATGAGCAAGAGCTTAAAAACACTTTGGACAAAGAAATAGAAGATGTTAAACGTTTAACTCCTTAAAAATGCGCATTCGTATTTTTTTAGAACTAGAGGTGGATTTATGTATCCACCTCTAATTATCTTTTAACAATGCACTCTCTAATCGACTACGCAATTCCAACAACTGTCCATGAAAAAAATGTCCCGCACCTGGCATGCGAATCACCTGGGGTTTTGGCTGCAACGTTTCAACCCACGCAAAAACGTCTTCCGCCGAAACTACTTCATCTTCTTCACCTTGCACTAAAATCCACGGACAAGTCACTTGGATCAAATCATCTTGTTTAAAGCGTGATGCTTGTGGTGCGATGGTGATTAATTTTGCTGGCGATAACTTCATGGCGGCTTTTGTTGCGACATAAGCGCCGAATGAAAATCCGGCGAGCCAAATTTTATCGTTAGGAAAATTTGTTTTGATCCAATCGGCAATGACTAATACATCATCCACCTCTCCTCGCCCTTCATCATGTATTCCTGCACTTTTTCCCACACCGCGAAAATTAAATCGTACCGTGCGCGCGCCTAAATCGTGACAGACACGTGAGAGTGTAGTGACGACTTTATTTTTCATCGTGCCGCCGAAGAGTGGGTGCGGGTGACAGATGATTGCTGTTGTGTTGCTGGGTTTTTCTGTGGGTAATGCTAAGAGCTCCAAATCACCGGCTGGGCCTTGGAGGATGAGAGTGGATTCGTTGGGTGGGAATGGTTGCATTGTTGCTTACCTTTTATTGTTGCTTAATAGTTGGGACTTGTCTTAATAGCTAATTTTTTCTCTTCGGTCAGAGGGCGAACACATAGGTTCGCCCCTACAAAAGAATATCGCGAATACAGGCAATCTTGTGTAGGGGCGAACCTGTGTGTTCGCCCTTCGGCCTTAATACACCACCTTATCCCTACACAAACAACTCATCTTTTTTCCAATTATAGGGATTATAAATTATATACTCACGAATTTCTTCCAGGGATTTCTCATTACGAATGATATGTTCGTAATAATTTCGTTGCCACATTCTTTTACTAAAACGCTTCCATCCAGACTGCTTAACATTTTGAATATATTCATTCGTAGTCATAGTTTTAAACCACTGGATTATTGTTTGCAAAACTGTTTTTATTAACGTGTTTTCCTCTCTTATCACAAGAATTCCATGTATATGATTTGGCATTATCACAAAATCTTCCAATTGAACTACGGAAAATTTTTTCGATACTTCACGCCACCATTTTGCAATCATAACCCCACTCTCATTCAATTGAATCTTATCATTTGTAATTGTTCCGAATAAACACGTTTTGTTCTGTGTGCAGATTGTAATGAAATAGTAGCCTGGCAGGGAATAATTATAGTTACGTAAACGCAGAGATTGGCGGCCGTCTACTTGCATAGATATACCTCTTATTAAAATTTTAGTGGGTTTTTTTTAGGATTTTAGAAAGATAAGAAGGAATTACAGATTTAATTGATGGGACGTGATTATTCACATTTATTTTGCTTCGGTCAAGAGGGCGAACACATAGGTTCGCCCCTACAAGAGCATAGGTGATTAAACAATCGCAGTAATATAAAAAATATTTATTTCGACAACATCTTTTTCAAATACATCGCCGTATACGATTTAGGATGTTTCGCCACATCTTCTGGCGTGCCTATCGCCACAACTTGTCCGCCGCGATCGCCGCCATCAGGGCCTAAATCAATAATCCAATCCGCGGTTTTAATCACATCCAGATTATGTTCAATAATCACGATCGTATTGCCATCATCACGTAATCGATGCAAAACTTTTAATAACTGTTCAATATCATGAAAATGCAAACCCGTCGTCGGCTCATCTAAAATATATAACGTTTTTCCGGTATCACGTCGTGACAATTCACGCGCTAATTTTATTCGCTGCGCCTCACCACCCGATAACGTTGTTGCACTTTGACCTAAACATATATACGACAAACCCACATCCATCAATGTTTGCAACTTGCGTGCAACCGCTGGAATCGGATCGAAAAATTCACGCGCATCTTCAATCGTCATTGCCAACACTTGCTGAATATTTTTGCCTTTATATGTAATTTCCAACGTTTCACGATTGTAACGTTTAGCCTGACACACATCACATGTCACATACACATCGGCCAGAAAATGCATTTCAACTTTAATAACGCCATCACCTTGACACGCTTCACATCGCCCGCCACGCACGTTGAAACTAAATCGTCCCGGTTGATAACCGCGTGAACGCGCTTCTTGTGTGCCGGAAAATAATTCACGTATGGGTGTAAATAATCCCGTGTAAGTCGCAGGATTTGAACGCGGCGTTCGACCGATAGGACTCTGATCGATATCAACAACTTTATCGAGAAAATCAATTCCTTCCACAGAATCAAACGGCGCAGGTTCACGTAGCGTTGCGCCATTTAATGCGCGCGTTGCAATAGGACCTAACGTGTCATTAATCAAAGTAGATTTTCCCGAACCCGAAACGCCAGTGATGCACGTCATCACACCAATTGGAATTTCAACATGAATTCCACGCAAATTATTTCCCCTTGCTCCTTGCAGAGAAATCATTTTTTTTACATCAATCGGCACACGTTTTTTAGGCACTTCAATGCCGCGCTTGCCCGATAAATATTGTCCGGTTAACGACGCTGGATTATTTAAAATGTCTTTAGGTTTACCCTTCGCAACAATTTCACCCCCATGCACACCGGCACCCGGTCCTAAATCTAAAACATAATCTGCACTTAAAATAGCATCTTCATCATGCTCAACGACAATGACCGTGTTACCTAAATCTCGCAATTGATGCAGTGTGCTAAGCAATCGCGCATTATCACGCTGATGCAAACCAATCGACGGTTCATCCAAAATATACATTACACCGACTAATCCCGCGCCAATTTGACTAGCCAAACGAATACGTTGCGCTTCACCACCTGATAACGTATCGGCGCTTCGATCTAAACTTAAATAATCAAGACCCACATTGACTAAAAAACTTAAACGATTGATTAATTCTTTTTTGATTTTATCGGCAATTTCAGCGCGATAACCCGGTAGATGTAAATTTTCAAAAAACACTTTTGCTTGGCTTATCGGTTTTTTGGCAATCTCCGGGAGCGTGACATCCGCCACAAACACATGCCGTGCTGCTTTGCATAATCGTGTGCCGCCACATTCGTCACATACTTTAGTGGCGAGATATTTGCTGAGTTCTTCGCGTACCATATTGGATTCTGTATCGCGATAACGTCTATCCATGTTGGGAATAACCCCTTCAAACACATCCACTTTGGAAAATCCGCGACCTTCCTCGCTACGATATTTAAACTTAATAACTTCATCGCCGCTGCCGTACAAAACAACTTGCTGATTTTTTTTCGACAATTGACTGAAAGGCACATTCATATCGAATTTATAATGTTTTGCAAGTGCCGACAGTAATTGGAAATAATAACCATTGCGCCTGTCCCAACCACGCACAGCACCGTCTGCTAAACTTAATTTGGAATTTGTGACAATTAATTTAGGATCAAAATGTTGTTTAACGCCAAGACCATCACACGTCGAACATGCGCCAGATGGACTATTAAAAGAAAATAATCGCGGCGTTAATTCCGCTAAACTATATCCACAATCGGGACAAGCAAATTTAGCTGAAAAAATTTGTCCCGCGCGCTTGGGTTCGTCGATAAATCCAATCGATGCAATACCATCGGCTAAACGCAAAGCTGTTTCAAACGATTCGGCTAAACGGATACGCACATCGGGACGCACTTTAATGCGATCGATGACCACTTCAATCGTGTGTTTGCGACGTAAATCTAATTTGGGTGGCTGATCTAATTCGATCATGACGCCATCAATGCGTGCACGTACGTAACCTTGGCTGCGTAATTGCTGCAACAATTCTACATGCTCGCCTTTACGCTCACGAATGACCGGGGCTAGCACCATGATTTTTGTATCTTCTGGAAACGCCAACACAATATCAGTCATTTGACTGATGGTTTGTGCTTCAAGCACATAATTATGGACTGGGCATCGGGGTTGACCCACTTTAGCGAACAGCAAACGCAAGTAATCATGGATTTCGGTAATCGTGCCAACGGTTGAACGTGGATTATGAGATGTGGATTTTTGTTCGATCGAAATCGCGGGAGATAATCCTTCGATATGATCTACATCGGGTTTTTCCATCATCGATAGAAATTGTCTGGCATAAGATGACAATGATTCGACATAACGACGCTGACCTTCCGCATACAAGGTATCAAATGCTAATGAGGATTTGCCCGAGCCGGATAAGCCGGTGATTACAATTAACTTATCGCGGGGTAAGTCTACATTGATGTTTTTTAAATTGTGGGTGCGTGCGCCGCGGATTTGAATTTCTTTCATAAGTTTTAAGTGGTTTCTTGTGTAAAAAAGGTCGGGCATTATAACAGAAAATGGGGTTGTATGTTTATTTCCACGCACCGCGGCGTGGGCTTTTGTAGGGGCGAACCTGTGTGTTCGCCCTGCGGCCAAAATATGCAACGTTATTTCTTCGATAGAGAGGGCGAACACATAGGTTCGCCCCTACAAAAGCAAAAAAATCTGCGGTACGATCATCACATCCAGGACGATCACACAGTTTCGCCCACAACAGCCCCGGGGGCCGAGCAATTTTACCTTTCCCTTTTCCCCAACCCGCCGTAGAATAGCCCCTCAAAATAACACTAAAACTCTCACACCATGTCCCCAACCAAAATGAATTCAAGCGAAAAACGTTCAGCATTTATGCTGGCAATCATCATGAGCTTACGCATGCTGGGCTTATTCATGGTGCTGCCATTGTTTTCGCTCTATGCCCATCAACTCATCGGCGCGACGCCATTGCTCATTGGCATCGCAATGGGCATCTATGGTTTAACTCAAGCGATTTTCCAAATTCCATTTGGCGCTTTATCTGATCACGTCGGTCGCAAAAAAATGATTGGATTAGGCTTAGCTATTTTTGTCCTGGGCAGCATGCTGACTGCTTTATCTACCAGCATTTGGGGAGTGATTTTAGGCCGGGCATTGCAAGGCAGTGGGGCGGTAGGCAGCACTATTATTGCGTTAATGGCTGATTTGACCCGAGAAAACCAACGCACTAAAGCCATGGCCATTATTGGCATGACTATCGGTATGTCTTTCTCAATCGCGATGCTAATGGGTCCCCTTTTAAATCCCTGGCTACATGTAAACGGTTTATTTTGTCTGGCCGCTCTTTTTGGTGTGCTCGCTATTCTATTGTTATACACCCGCGTACCCAACCCAGAAAAAACCACTTGGCATAGCGATACAGAGCCCGAGCGCCATTCGTTTTTTGCGGTCTTAAAACATCCAGAATTGGCACGCTTAAATGTCAGTATTTTTATGTTACATGCTGTTTTTACGGCGAGCTTTGTGGTGATCCCCATCAGTTTGCAAAATCTGGCCGGATTATCTGGAAACCAACAGTGGATGTTATATTTACCGATTCTTATTTTTGCATTTGGCAGCAGCATTCCCTGCATTATCGTGGCTGAAAAGAAACACCGCTTAAAATTATTTTTTCTAAGCGCAATCGTAACATTGGGCTGCGCTGAACTCTTGCTTTGGTTATTTGCCAGCAGCTTGTCGGTTTCCGCACTAAGCTTGTTTTTATTTTTTACAGGCTTTTCTGTACTCGAAGCCTTCCTCCCCTCCCTCGTTTCAAAAACAGCGCCACCAAAACGCAAAGGAACTGCGCTAGGGATCTATTCTTGCTCGCAATTTCTTGGTATCTTTGTCGGCGGTTCACTTGGCGGTTGGTTATACGGTCTTTTCGGCTTAACTGACGTCTATCTACTCTGCGTAATCCTCACAATCTTGTGGGCGGCTATTGCGTTTAAAATGAAAAACCCGCAACATCACACACTACAAACTCCCTCCCCTTAGTCAATATTAAGTGTCAGGGAAAAAACAATTTGCACCTTTAGGAGAGCTCACCATGGCGAAAGGCAGTGTTAACAAAGTGATTTTAATCGGCAATCTGGGCCGCGATCCAGAAGTACGCTACACCCCCAATGGCTTGGCCGTTGCTAATCTAACGATCGCAACCACCGAATCTTGGAAAGACAAACAAAGCGGCGAAAACCAAGAACGCACCGAATGGCATCGCATTGCGATGTACAGCCGTTTGGCTGAAATTGCGGGTGAATATTTGCGCAAAGGTTCAAAAATTTATGTCGAAGGCCGTTTACAAACACGCAAATGGCAAGATAAAAACACCGGTCAAGACCGTTACACCACCGAAGTCATTGCTGATTCTTTACAAATGTTAGACAGCAAAGGTGCGGCGGCTGGCGGCGGCAATAGCGAATACTCATCTTCAGCTAAATCTAGCCCAGAAGCACCGCAAATTGAGCCAACTGATAGTTTTGATGATGATATTCCGTTTTAAAAAATTTGTTTAGATGTATCCCTCCTCTCCCCACTTTAAACTGCCGTCACCCCGGCAAACCACTGTCACCCCGCACTTGTTGCGGGGTCCGGGTTTTAAATAATAAAAAATACATTTTTATT
>JBDTIZ010000002.1:0-13238 GCA_039936115.1 Gammaproteobacteria bacterium | reverse complement strand
GGCAACAGGATCCAAAAACGCACCTAATTTAGTTAATTGTTTTAAGCTGCGAGCAAGATACCCATCTAGCCAATCCGTAATACACGCCAGAATAAATATAATAGCCGCTACCAGATGACCCCAAGTGTTAGGTAGGTAAAAGAAAAACGCGAGGAATGGGATAACTAATATCCGAAAAATCGTAAGAATATTAGGTAAATTAAACATGCTTACACCGTTAAATTATAGATTATGTATCGCTGCAAAAATTCTTTCTGCTAATGCCTGACTGATGCCAGGAACTTTTTTCAAGTTTTCAAGACTAGCACGGTTTATAGCTTGAATACCACCAAAGTAGCGCAATAATTCTCGCCGCCGTTTTGCGCCGATACCCGGTATCATTTCTAGTGATGAAGTGACGCGTTTTTTATCGCGACGAAGCCGATGTCCCGTGATCGCAAAACGATGTGCCTCATCGCGAATTTGTTGAATTAAATGCAATGCCAATGAATCGGATGGTAGGTGAATCGGTGCGCTATCGACAAAATGCAGCGTTTCAAATCCAGGTTTTCGCGTAACACCTTTTGCAACTCCGACTAATAAAATGTTTTGAATTCCTAACTCTACCAATACTTTTTTTGCAACATTGAGCTGCGGTTTACCGCCGTCGATTAATAAGACATCTGGCAAAATAGCTTCTTCAGCTTGCAGTCGTTTGTAGCGCCGGGTTAATGCCTGCCGCATAGCAGCAATATCATCGCCAGGTGTGATATCAGCAATATTGAAACGTCGATAATGCGTTTTAACAGGTCCTTCTTTATTAAAGACCACACACGAACCAACTGTCGCCTCCCCGCTGCTATGACTGATGTCAAAACACTCTATAATATCAGGCATTTTTTCTAATTCTAACGTTTGTACTAATGCAGCAAACCGCTCATAAGCATTCGCTTTATTTAATAATTGACTGTTGAGTGATTGCTGTGCGCTATTGGTTGCCATCTCCAACCATTTCTTGCGCTCGCCGCGCACACGCGAAGAAAATATCACCTTATGTTGCGCTTGAACACGCAAACCATCGGCTAACCAATCTGTTTCCGGCAAATGGTTTGCTAAAATAATTTCTTTGGGAATTTCTTGCGAGCCAAAATTGGGATTTAAATAATGTTGCGTGATAAACGAAGTTAAAATTTCTTCACTCGATGATTGAACCGGCACATTCGGAAAGTAAGCACGACTCCCTAGTATTCTGCCACCACGAATGACTAATAATTGTAAACACACTATGCCAGCTTTGACCGCCAAGCCAATCACATCAGCATCGCCGTGTTCTGCGCTCACGTGTTGCTGGGCTTGAATTTCGCGCAATTTTGCAATTTGATTGCGTAATTCTGCTGCCAACTCAAAATTTAAATGACTCGCCGCTTGTTCCATTTTTTTAGTTAACTCATTTATGACTTCTTCGTTTTTGCCTTGCAAAAACAGAACCGCATGACGGACTTGTTGTTGATATTCTTCTACCGTTACATAATCAACACACGGCGCTGTACAACGACCGATTTGATATTGAATACAAGGTCGCTCGCGTGCTGCAAAAAAACTATTGGTGCAATTACGTAGCTTGAATAATTTTTCAATTAAGTTGATGGTTTGTCGCACTGCCGATGCGTTCGGGAATGGACCAAAATACAAACCATTTTGTTTTCGTAGCCCACGATAGAAATCAATTCTGGGAAAGGTATGATCGTTACTAATCAAAATATAAGGATAACTTTTATCATCTCGAAATAACACGTTGTAATGCGGTCGATGTTTTTTGATTAAATTACATTCTAGCAATAACGCTTCATTTTCACTGTGAGTGACAGTAATATCGATATTCTTAACATGTTTTAATAAAGCATGTGTCTTAGTATCGTGTTGTTTTGCCGAAAAATAGCTGGATAAACGTTTTTTTAAGTCGCGTGCTTTGCCGATATATATAATTTTTCCCTCTGCATCCAGCATTTGATAAATGCCTGGCTGATGGGTGACATTGCAGAGAAACGATTTGATGTTAGGTATTTGCATGGTTATAAATTATAGAGGGCTACCCTACCCAAATAAAGCGTTATCTAGTTCTTTTAAGATTCTTCAGCAGATGATTTGTGTCCTTCGACCAGCCCTAATCGAATCGCTAATAAAGTCAATTCAACGTCGCTGTTGATGCTCAACTTTTCAAAAATTCGGTAGCGATAACTATTGACTGTTTTTGGACTCAAACATAGCTTGTCTGAAATATCTTGGACTTTTTGGCCACTGGTAATCATCAACATAATTTGCAATTCGCGCTCGGATAAAATATCCAATGGTGATTCTTCATCTTTTGCAAATCGTTTAAGAGCTAATTGTTGGGCAATTTCGGAGCTTATGTAGCGTTGACCAGAATTGACGGTGCGAATTGCACGAATCATTTCATCCGGGTCGCAGCCTTTGGTGATATAACCCGCGGCACCTGCTTGCAATAAACGGGATGGATAAGGTTCATCGTCACAAACAGTCAGTGCGAGCACTTTAACATCTGGATTATGGCGAATCATTTTGCGCGTCGCCTCTAGCCCACCGATTCCTGGCATTTGTACATCCATCAGGACAACATCTGGCAGTAATTCCTTGGCTAAGCGAATGGCTTCTTCACCTGTACCCGCTTCACCGACAACTTTCATGCTAGGTACATCTTGTAGAAGACGTTTTATGCCGAGGCGGACAAGTTCATGATCATCAACCAATAAAACTTTAATCAACTTAATACCCCACATGCATGCAAATTTAACTTGGCGGAGAGAGAGGGATTCGAACCCCCGGAGCCCGTAAAGACTCAACGGTTTTCAAGACCGCCGCTTTAAACCACTCAGCCATCTCTCCTGGATTTAGGTTTTTATTCTGAGCACGTTGTTATGTCGTTTTTCACAGCCTGACATATTAACGCTATTTCAAGAATTGATTCAACCAGTAAATTTCGTTAAATAGCAAAAAAAACTAGACTTGGTTTTGATTTTAACAGCACATATTTCAAGCAAAATTTAATAGATTTATCAAGTTTCGCCAACTATAAACAAAATCAAATCGTACTGCTAGAGAAAAACTGCGGGAATGTGTAAATAAAGCTTTATTAATAAAATAGTTTTTTAGAAAAATTAAAAAAAGGTTTTGTACGGGCGAACCGTTATTAGTTATTTTTCTACAAATCGAAACAGACGCCAAGTTGACTGGATACCGCGGACAAGCCGCGGTACGACGGCGCGTGGAAGAAAGCTCATGCTTCTAGATGTGGTAATTCGTTTCTCTGCCGTCGTACCGACGTTGTTGCAGACTTTTGCTTTTTGTAGGGGCGAACCTGTGTGCTCGCCCTCTCTATCGAAGAAATAATGTTGCATATTTAGGCCACTGGGCGAACACACAGGTTCGCCCCTACAGCGGTATCCAGTCAACTTAGCGTCTGATTTGATTTGTAAAAAAAAAGAAACCGCCACACAAACCTATCAGTGGAACAAAAAATCATTAGTGAGACGCAAACAAGAATTATGCTACAATTCATCCACTTTAAACTGCATGGAGATATCAATATATGCCTATCAATGACACTATTACCACGCGACGAGAACAATCTTTATTAGCGACGAACTCTGTGTTGCGAAACACTTACCTTCTCTTGAGCTTAACCTTGCTTTTTAGTGCCGGAACTGCCTCATTAGCAATGGCCAACCAAGCTAGTTTTGGATCGTCCATGGTGGCGTTTATCGTAGGATTTGTTTTGTTATTTGCAACAACTGCGTTGCGCAATAGCGCTTGGGGCATTTTAGCCGTATTTGCATTCACAGGCTGCATGGGTTATTCAATGGGCCCTATGTTAAATCAATTTATTCGCGGTTATACCAATGGCGGTCAATTAATTTTGACAGCATTAGGCGGCACCGGCATTACGTTCTTCTTGTGTTCCGCTTATGTGATGACAACAAAAAAAGACTTAAGTCATTGGGGTAAATTTTTAATGATTGGTCTTGTGGTTTGTATTATTGCAGGCATTGCAAATATCTTTTTAAAAATGCCAGCGATGCAACTTGGTATTTCTACGCTAGTTACTTTTATTTCTGCCATGTTAATCATGTTTGACACGAGCCGAATTATTAACAATGGTGAGAGCAATTATATATTAGCGACGATTAGTCTTTTCTTGGATATTTTGATGTTGTTCCAGAATTTGTTGATGTTGTTGGGAGCGTTGACAGGAAATAATAGGAATTAATCCGCCATTCAAATCTGTCATTCCAGCAAAAACTGGAATGACAGATTCTATTCCCACAAGCACTTGCCCTTTTCATTCATAGCCTGCAACTTCATCTCATGTGATGCTAATTCCTCAGCACTTGCCATTAAGACAATTAAATTGCGCGATTGGAGCGTCATTTTGTTTAAGGTAATCGTTTCTTGTTTGGCCGATTCTGTTGCTTGATTTTCTTCAAATAAACTTCCCTGCCCGCCTGTCATCGCAAGATAAACTTGCGCTAACAAATGCGCATCGAGCAAAGCGCCGTGCAAATCACGCTGTGAATTATCAACACTGTATCGCTTACACAATGCATCCAAACTATTTCGCTGCCCGATATGCAATTGTCTTGCCATTATCAACGTATCAATCACGTGGCAATATTTTGAGAGAGGCTTCCAGCCGTTTTTTGTTAATTTTAATTCATAATTAATAAACCCTGTATCAAACGGCGCATTATGAATAATCAACTCAGCATCAATAATAAAATCCATAAATTCTTGCGCAACTTGCGCAAAGACTGGCTTATTTTGTAAAAATTCTTTCGTGATACCATGTACCGCTAACGCGCCTTCATCGCTATCGCGTTCAGGATTGATATATTGATGATAACGTTTACCTGTAAATTTACGATTAATCATTTCAATAGCACCGATTTCAATAATGCGATGCCCATCTTCCGTTTGTAAACCCGTTGTTTCAGTATCTAGAATTATTTGGCGCATAAACCTTCCTTACCTTTGCCAAGCAGTTCATCAATCGCCTGATTCGCTAGTAAATCTGCAATTTCATTTTCACGATGACCATTGTGTGCTTTAACCCAATGCCATGCTATTTTGTGACGACTTGTTTCTTGATCTAATTCCTTCCATAAATCGACGTTTTTCACCGGCTTATTATCTGATTTTTTCCATTGTTTCTTTTTCCACGCTGCCATCCATTCCGAAATACCTTTCTGCAAATACTGCGAATCGGTATGTAAATCAACTTTACAGGGTTCTCGCAAATAGCGTAGGGCTTTGATAGCGGCCATTAATTCCATTCGATTATTGGTAGTATCTAATTCTCCACCAAAAATAGATTTCTCGTGATCATTGTAACGCAGTAAGGCGCCCCAACCTCCGGGACCCGGATTACCGCGGCACGCTCCGTCGGTAAAAATAACAACATGTTTCATGTACTACCTTCAATCAATTCAATATTTTAAAAGTCGCGCATCGTAGGACCTGGAATTGCAGTACGAATACTTGATAAACCTTGTTCCCAACGTAGACGAATCGGTGTTAATGGAATCACTTTTGCCTTAGCCACCAACACATAAACACCGCCAAAAGGCCGGTAACATTTTTTTCCGACCCATTCCAAAAATTTAAGCCTGCGATAAAGCGCATGATTTAGCACCGGCGGACGAAACAAAAAAGAATCTTGTTTCACCAATTCAAAATCAGCTAATCCTAACCATTTTTTAACTGTATTAGCTTGTATGAAATTATTCGACCAAGGGAGATTGGTGTTGCTCGCCACCATTTTTTTTAATCCCCAAAAACTAAATGGATTAAATCCCAAGATAACAATATGCCCCTCTGGTTTAACGATACGACACGCTTCTGAGAGCAACAATCGCGGATTATCCAAGTATTCCAAAGTATGCGGCAACAAAACCAGATCTACACTCCCTGACGCAATCGGCAATTCGTCAAGCTCGGCTTCAATGATTTTAATTTGCCTGGTTTTGCTAATCATAGGTGTTAACAAAACCTGATGTGCAGTCACACTTGCTTTAAGTAAATCATTTTGCAGCGGCACGCCAAGTAATAAAGTGTGCTTACCATAATAATTGGTTAGCGCACGCAGTAGAAATTTTTTCTCTGACTCAAGTACATTGTGTCCAAGAAATTGCGTCAGCCAATGATTCCACTGTGTGGTAGCACGATACGTTTTGACCAAAGCGTTTTCATCCTTTGTCACGTGAGCTGCTGATTAATATACCTCGCTCGAGGTCTTGTGCAAAGATTAAATTTATCCCACCCCACAATTTCTATGGTAGACTTTCGTCGGTGTTTTTCAGACGAGTCTAATGAAATGACGCAATTTTGGTACAACACAATAATAAAAATTGCATTAACTGGGATGTGCTGCATGTTGATTGCTAGCACAGTATTTGCAGCGCCTGTGAATGAAGGTATCAAAGTTTATCAAAAAAACATGCATTTATTTCCTGATCGAAAACAAAGTCTTGCCGCCGATATCGATCGTTATCGCAATGCCGATGACATGTGGAATGAATTACGCCAGGAGTTTACTTTACCGCATTACGAAAACAACCCCTTAGTACAAGAAAAAATTAATTGGTTTTTAAATCATCAAGATTATTTAGTTCGCTCCATTAACCGGTCAGCACCTTATTTGTACTATATTTTACAACAAGCCAAAAAACGGCATCTACCTGCTGAATTAGTTTTGTTGCCCATTATCGAAAGTTCTTACAATCCATTTGCTCTAAACGCTCAATCAGGCGCTGCAGGAATTTGGCAAATGATGCCGGCCACCGCATCGGGTTACGGCATCAGACAAAACTGGTGGTACGATGGCCGACGTGATGTAGTCGCATCCACTAAAGCGGCACTCAATCATCTTTCTTATTTGCGGACTTTTTTTGAGGGAAATTGGTTATTAGCCGTTGCAGCTTATGATACGGGTGAAGGAAATGTGCTATCGGCCATCCGCAAAAATATTAATAATGGCGAAACAACAGACTATTGGTCACTACATCTTGCACAAGAAACACGGGATTATGTTCCGCAATTACTTGCGCTCGCAACTATCATTAGCCGACCGGATGAATATCCCATTATTTTTCCTGCAGTCAGTAATGCACCTTATCTTGCGCAAGTTGATATTGGTGCACAAATTGATTTAAAACATGCAGCGGCACTAGCAGGACTTAGTTTAAAAAATTTAAAAGTACTTAATCCTGGTTATAGTCGAGCATCTACTGATCCGAACGGACCGTTCAAATTAATATTACCGATTGAAAATGTCGAACAATTTTCAGAGAATTTAGCCAATTCACCTGCATATCAAGATATAGACTGGACGCATTATAAAGTCAGGAATGGTGATACGATTGCGCTAATTGCGCAACGCTTTAACACAACGCCATCCTCTTTACGTGTAAGCAATCCAGCACTTTTACATACGTTTAGACTCGGTATGAACTTGAGCATTCCGAAGAAGAGCGCTGGTCTTTCAGAAACCATCATGAATTCTGAACAAGAAGTTGTGACGTCTGTTAGACCGTATAAAAAATACAAAGGCCCGACAGTCAGCAGCAAACTTTCTCTTGCATCTTCTGTTGCCGATGTATTTGAAGTCCCTCATGATAACTACACCTTACAACCTGGCGATACATTATATATGGTACGTCGTGGTGATGATTTGGAAAAAATTACAAAACATTTTCGAATAACCCGAAAAGAATTACTTGCAGCTAATCAAATTAACGCAAACCAATCATTAAGCCCTGGCCAGCAACTCATTATTCCAACGCACAAACCTAAAGAAAATATTCTGATGAAATATGAACTCGCGCCAGGTGATACAATCTATATGGTGAGAGAAGGTGATACCATCGAAAAAATCGCTGCAAAATTCCACACGACTACCTCAGAAGTGAGGCTTGCAAATTTATTAGCTACAAATGAATTACAAGAAGGCGACCGGTTGGTTATTCCTACGCATGCTTAGAGCCACCCGCCACTTGGCGCTGTCACCCCGCACTTATTGCCGGGTCTGGAGTCAAAAACATAAAAAAGTCATAAAAAAAATAATGTTTTTTTTGTTTTTAAAGCCCGGACCCCGCAACAAGTGCGGGGTGACAGGTTATGGCGGGTTTTTAACCGCGGAGTGACAGGTGGATACTCTTGAATTAAGCGCGCCCGTTACTTCTTTTTCATGATATAATTCAAAGATATGGATCAAATTCCCCAACCACACTCTATCCAAAGTGAAATCAAAAACTCAATTTCACTCAGCGTGCCCATGATCACAGCACAATTAATTTATGCATCCAGTAGTTTTTTAGGCACCGCTATGATTGCACGCCTAGGCAAAGATGCCTTAGCTGCAAGCGTTCTCATCTCATTAATCTGGCTAAGCCTCTCAGTCCTATTTTTTGGTATCTTAAATGCAGTCAGCGTGTTGGTCGCACACCAACATGGTGCAAGAAATAATAAAGCCATCAGTGACATCATGGGACAATCATTTATTTTAGGTGCTGTTTTGTCTGTCTTAATTATTTTGTCACTGTCGACTATGCCATTATTTATCACGTGGAGCGGGCAACCTGAGCACGTTTTAAAATATGCTAATCAATATATGTATTCACTGCTCTGGATGATACCTGGTTTAGCATTATTAAATATTTGCGAACAATTTTTAATTGGTATTGGTCGGACACGAATGGTGTTACGCATTAGCATGTTAGTTGTGCCGATTGAAATCCCTCTGATTTATATGTTTATTTTTGGAAAATGTGGTTCACCTGAATTTGGTGTGGCAGGTGTAGGTTATGGTTTTGCAGTGACTTATACTACAACTGCGGTTTTTTTAATTTGGTATCTAGCCAAAGCCAACGCTTATCAAAAATTTCAAATTTTCAATGGAATTACGCGCATTAAAATGCGTTATTTAAAAGAGCTAATTCGCATCGGCTTGCCCATGGGTTGTATGCAATTAATTGAAGTGAGCGCATTCGCATTCGCAACGTTTTATATCGCACAATTTGGTACTAGCATGTTGGCAGCTCATCAAATTGTCATGCAATATTTAGGCTTTGCGATCACGATTGTTTTTGCCATGTCACAAGCCGTGACAGTTCGAGTCGGACACGCCGTTGGGCGGCAAGATTTGGTGGGTGTCAAATATGCAGTCTATGTGGGTATGTTGCTGAATTTTTTCTTTGTGATGATTATAGCGTTAAGTTTTTATTTCATGCCGAATTTTTATCTAAGTCTTGATTTGAGTATGCATGATCCGGCGAATGCATTACTGATTAAACACTCCACCGAACTTTTATCAATTTGCGCGGTGTTATTCTTATTCGATAATTTTCGAATTATTGGTTATGGTGCTTTACGTGCATTGAAAGATACTTATTTTTCGATGTATGCATCATTTATCGGTCTTTGGATAGTTGGGGTTTCGCTAGGCTATGTATTTGGATTTGTGTTCCATTATCAAGGCGCGGGTGTTTGGTGGGCATTGACCTTGGGGATTGCTACTGCTGCGTTGATGGTGTTTGCGCGATTGCAGTTTTTATTGAAGCGCGTTGATTTGACTAAATTATTGTAATGTTTGTGTTCGCCCTGCCGCCCTAATCCGCAAATATTATCTCTTCGATTCAGAGGGCGAACACGTAGGTTCGCCCCTACAAAAGTCTTTTTTTATTGTCTTAATCCTGCCTTAAGATTTCTGTATTAAACTTCAGTCACAATTTATCAAAATATAGAGGATCTTCCATGCTACATAATGAACTGCCAGAGCCATCTGCTCCACTGCTCAATACATCAGACGAACCACCCTCTTATGAACAGACTATCGCTGAAGACGCTGCTGGCAAGCAACCTACCTCCAGTGTTCCTGAGACAGATGAAGCGGCTAAACAACAACCCCAAATGTCTCAAGTTGGACCCATAGAAGGACAGCCAGTAGTTAAGCCTCAACCAATAGAAGGGCGAGCAGTTACACCAGGTTACCGCTATGAGACATCCTCTTCCGCTTATCATTCAAGTAACTACGATCCCTCTTTTTCACCAGGACCAACTGTAATAGTTATGAATTCAGAACCCACACACTCGCATAACTATCACTCTAACGGCGCTACAGGCAGCTCTTGCGATCCATGCTGTTGTGTCATTGTAGATTGCAATTCAACGTCAACGCATCATTCGCATAGTGGTAGAGCGGGTGGTTGTGGTTGCGGGGGAGGAGGCAGTAGCAACTGCAATTGCAAAGGCGAAGAAGTTGCTATTTTTGTTGTAGTGAGTGCAGTAGCTGCAGCAGCTAGCGGTTTAATTTGCGCCGGAATGTCCTGCAAAAATGCTTACGAAGAATCCGAAAGAACACGAAGCTGCTGGCCAATAGCTAAAACAACTCTATTCTGGGTTGCAGGCGGTGTCGGCGCATGGTTTGCTTCTGGCGCTATCATTGCAGGCTCAAGCTTAAAAGCAACTCTCTTAGCTGCTGGAAAAGCTGCAATACCTGGTGTTCAAGTCGCGAGCGGTATTTTTGGGGCTGGTGCATCATCTTGCTTGGCTCGCTTTTTTTGTACGCAACGTGACAGAAGCGCGACACAAGCTGATGACAATCAAAACCATTATGCCTACACCAGACAAGTCTAAAACCAAGATAAATGTCTTGCTGTAGAGTAAAAAAATAATTAGTCTTTGGGCCTGAAAATTAGATTCATTAATCAGGCTCGAGGACTTATCAGTGATTAGCAACAAAATAGCAACAGAATTAAATGTAAACGTTCAACAAGTAAATGCCGCAATAGAATTACTCGATGGCGGTGCCACCGTGCCATTCATTTCGCGTTATCGCAAAGAAGTCACCGGCGGTTTAAGCGATACACAATTACGTGATCTAGAAGGTCGACTCTATTATTTGCGTGAACTTGAAGATCGTAGACAAACCATCTTAAAAAGCATTACCGAACAAAATAAATTAACACCCGAACTTGAAAAAACGATTCGTGATGCTGACAGTAAATCCGTTCTGGAAGATCTCTATTTACCCTTCAAACCCAAACGCCGTACTAAAGCACAAATTGCTCGAGAAGCAGGACTTGAACCATTAGCGTTGCAGCTTTTAAAAGACCCAACGCAAATCCCCGATACATTAGCCGAACAATTTATTGATAGCGAAAAAGGCATTTTAACAACTGCTGATGCATTAGATGGCGCGCGACAAATTTTGATGGAAATATTTTCCGAACATGCTGATTTGATTGGTGAGTTACGAAATTATTTATGGGAACAGGGTATTTTAAAAAGCGAAGTAGCTAAAGGCAAAGAATTAGAAGGTAATAAATTTTCAGATTATTTTAACTATCAAGAAGCCATCAAAAATATACCTTCACATCGTGCATTGGCATTATTTCGTGGACAACGAGAAGAATTTTTAAGTATTAATTTAACCTTAAAAGAAGATGAAGAACAAACCTGTCTACACAAAATCGCTGTACGGTTTGACGTGCGTAATCAAAAGAGAGCAGCTGATAATTGGTTAATGGAAACTGTTGCTTGGACGTGGCGGATTAAATTATTTTTGAAATTAGAAATCGAATTAATGATGCGCTTACGTGAAAGCGCAGAAGAAGAAGCAATCAATGTGTTTGCAAATAATTTAAAACATTTATTAATGGCGGCGCCTGCGGGCACACGTGTGACGCTTGGGTTGGATCCTGGATTGCGAACAGGTGTTAAAGTGGTAGTTGTTGATGATACGGGTAAATTGCTTGCACACACCGCAATATTTCCACACGCACCACGTAATGATTGGGATGGATCGATTGCAACACTTGCGAAGCTTTGCAAACAATTTAAAATTGAATTAGTGAGCATCGGTAATGGAACTGCTTCGCGCGAAACGGATAAGTTAGTGATGGATTTGAAAAAACAGCATCCAGATATTTCACTCAGTAGCATTGTAGTGTCTGAAGCGGGTGCTTCTGTTTATTCTGCTTCTGAATTTGCGGCATTAGAATTTCCAACATTAGATGTGACTTATCGCGGAGCAGTTTCGATTGCACGTCGTTTGCAAGATCCATTAGCGGAACTAGTCAAAATCGAACCTAAATCGATTGGCGTTGGGCAATATCAACATGATGTTAATCAAACAAAACTGTCTCGCTCATTACATGCAGTGATGGAAGATTGTGTAAACGCAGTAGGTGTCGATGTAAATACAGCGTCCGCCCCCCTACTCTCTTGTGTCGCTGGATTAAATGAAACGGTTGCGAAAAATATTGTAGCGTTTCGCGATGAAAATGGTTTATTTAAAAATCGTCAACAATTAAAAAAAGTAGCGCGACTCGGTGAGAAAGCGTTTGAACAGGCGGCTGGATTTTTACGTGTATTGAATGGTGATAATCCGCTGGATGCCTCTGCTGTTCATCCTGAAGCTTATACCATTGTGCAACGGATTTTAAAAAAACAAGATAAATCCATTAAAGAAATCATGGGTAATTCACGTTTGATAAGAGGCATGAATGCCGCAGAATTCACGGATGAACATTTTGGTTTGCCGACAGTGACAGATATTTTTCATGAATTGGAAAAACCTGGGCGTGATCCACGACCTGAATTTAAAACAGCGACGTTTAAAGAAGGCATCGAAAATTTACAAGATTTAAAATCAGGTATGATTTTGGAAGGCGTAATTACTAATGTTGCGAATTTCGGTGCGTTTGTTGATATTGGCGTGCATCAAGATGGATTAGTGCATGTGTCGATGTTGGCGGATCGGTTTATCAAAGATCCGAGTGAAGTGGTAAAAGTTGGCGATATTGTGAAAGTGAAAGTATTGGAAGTGGATTTGCAGCGGAAGCGAATTCAATTGACGATGCGATTGAGTGAATCACCTGCGCCGCGTTCTGGTGGGTCAGCGCCTCAGAAGTCTCCTAGCAGTAAAAATAAATCAGCGCAAACTGCGCCGTTGGAAACGTCGATGGGGAATGCGTTGTTGGATGCGTTTAAAAATAAACATGGAAGATAGGTTCTATTGTTGTTGTAGGGGCGAACCAGCGTGTCATACGTGTCAACTGAAGAACCAACGCTGTCATTCCCGCGAAGGCGCACTAGCATCCGGTAAATCAGCATAGATATTAAACACTCTTGAGAAAGCACTGTAACCGCATCTTACTCTGTCACCCCGCACTTGTTGCGGGGTC
>JBDTIZ010000001.1:0-4221 GCA_039936115.1 Gammaproteobacteria bacterium | reverse complement strand
TGAGCGCGCGACATAAAACCACGCTCTACGGCAATGGGATAAGAGGCTAATGCAAGACCCGTAGCAGCAATACTGGCAGGCCAGTTTGGTGCGGTCTTATCTATTACTAATCCATTATCTGGATTCGCTTCATGTAAAAAATAGTCGAATGATTCACGTTGAAGTTTTTCAAGTTCGGCATCAATGGTTAATTTTTTGAGGCTCATGAGATCTTTCCCTGTTTATGATCATCCAAATCACGCTTACGACTATGCATTATTAGCAATTATATAATGATACACGTTACTTGATAATCTTAAATTGGCGAAGACTTACATTTGGGTCATACTAAATGATTGAGTAAAAAATCACAGAGCAGATTGATAGGGATTTCAAATGAATGTGAAAAAAGCTGTTTTTCCAGTAGCTGGATTAGGGACGCGTTTTTTACCAGCGACTAAAGCAAGTCCAAAAGAGATGATGCCCATTGTGGATATGCCATTGATTCAGTATGCGGTCAATGAAGCGGTTCTGGCTGGCATTACCGAGTTAATTTTTGTGACTAACGGAAGTAAACGGGCGATTGAGAATCATTTTGACTCTAATCATGAATTAGAATCAAATTTGGTAGAATGCGGTAAATACGAATTGTTAGACATTGTCCGGAATATTTTACCCGCTGGTATTTCATGTGCCTATGTAAATCAAAAATTACCTCTGGGCTTAGGTCATGCTGTATTGTGTGCAAAAGAATTGGTGGGTAATGAACCTTTTGCTGTTTTGCTAGCGGATGATTTAATTGATGGTGGGAAAAAATCCTGTCTGCAGCAAATGATCGACGCCTTTCAGATGAATCAATCTAGCATTATTGCAGTTCAAAAAATACCTCTTACCGATACTGAAAAATACGGTGTAATTGATTCGCTGCCAGGAGATAACAAGCTTGCTGAAATTCAGGGCATTGTAGAAAAACCAGCTCCAGCGAACGCACCTTCAGATTTGGCGGTCGTAGGACGCTATATTCTAACCCCCCGAATTTTTGCATTACTTGAACAGACAGGCAAAGGGTCTGGTGATGAAATTCAGCTAACCGATGCGATTGCAAAATTACTACTTGAGCAACCGGTGTATTCGCTTCAGTTTCAGGGTAAACGTTACGATTGTGGAAGTAAGATGGGATATTTGGAAGCAAGCGTTGCGTTTGCATTAAAACATCCTGAGTTGGCGCATGATTTTAAACAATTCTTACGAGATATTGTTGAATGCATGGCATGATGAAAAAAGATGAGGTTATATTAGTTATCAACTCTGGTTCTTCCAGTATTAAATTTTCGCTTTTTGTTTGTCATCAAGAATTAAATTTACTCTATCACGGTGAGATAGAAAGCATTTTCGAAACACCCAGTTTAACAATATTCAATGCCAGTCATGTTCAAATAGTAAAGCAAAATATTTCACCCAATGGACACGAGGCTGGGTTACGAGCATTTTTTAATTGGTTTGAGAATTTATCAGATTCCGTGACTTTAAAAGCAGTAGGTCATCGTGTGGTACATGGGGGTATGGATTTCTTTCAGCCCACTGTTGTGACGGATGAGGTCATGAAAAAGATAGCAAGTTTGATTCCCTTGGCGCCTTTGCATCAGTCTCATAATCTGGAAGCTATCAAAATTGTTAAAACGTTTTACCCTAAGTTACTACAAGTAGCGTGTTTTGATACCGCGTTTCACCGCACTCAAGAAAAATTAGCGACGCTTTTTGCTATTCCAAGCTCCTTAACAGATGAAGGTGTGATTCGTTATGGGTTTCATGGTATTTCATATGAATATATTGCCTCAGTGATTACGCAACAAATCGGAGATATCGGTAATCATCGCGTGATAGTTGCACATTTAGGAAATGGCGCCAGCATGTGTGCCATGTATCAATGTAAAAGTGTTGCCACATCGATGGGTTTGACTCCATTAGATGGATTGATGATGGGAACTCGATGCGGTCGCATTGATCCAGGCGTACTTTTATATCTACTTCAAGAGAAACATTATTCCGCAAAACAACTTGAACATTTACTTTATAACGAATCAGGATTGCTAGGAGTCTCCGGCCTTAGTTACGATGTGCGTGAACTGCTATCGAACCCAGATTTAAAAGCGAATGAAGCAATCGAATTATTTTGTTATCGAGCGGCGCTGGAAGTGGGTTTATGTTCTGTAGCACTTAACGGATTTGATGTGTTGATATTTACGGGAGGGATCGGAGAAAATTCTGCCGTCATTCGCGAAAAAATTTGTGAACGATTAACTTGGCTAGGCATTAAGATAAATGCAGAAGCTAATAAAAATAATTTGGTCGTTATCAGTGAAAAAAATTGCAATATTTTGGTTGGTGTCATACCAACGAATGAAGAGTATATGATTGCAAAACATACATGGTCTTTTTGAAATTATGCGTTACATCTATAATTTAACATTTGCTAATTGCATGCGCATTTCAGAAATGGCTCTCGCATAATCAGACTGATTAAAAATAGCTGAACCGGCGATGAATCTATCAGCGCCGGCTTGTGCCACTTGAGCAATATTCGATATTTTGATACCGCCATCTACAGCAAGACAAATATTTTTATGGCTGCTTGAAATAAGTTTTCTAACTTGTCTAATTTTTTCTAATGATGCGGGAATAAAGGTTTGACCACTAAATCCTGGGTTGACTGACATGACTATAATAATATCTGTTTTATCTAATATAGGCTCAAGGCAATTTATGGATGTATCAGGTTTAAGCGCAATACCCGCTCTGCAACCATGCTTATGAATCAGATCCAAACTATGGTTCACGTGTTCAGATGCTTCAGGATGAAACGTGATACTGGTAGCACCTGCTTTCGCAAAATCCACGATTAATCTATCGACCGGCTGGGCCATTAAGTGCACGTTAATTTCTACTTGAATACCATATCGACGTAATGCTTCACACACAAGCGGTCCTACAGTGAGATTGGGAACAAAATGATTGTCCATCGCATCCAAATGCAACAAATCTGCTCCCGCATTAATGACGCGTTGCGCTTCTTCACCCAGACAGGCAAAGTCAGCTGATAATAGAGAAGGAGCTATTTGGTAATTTCTCATGCTGACTATTATCCTTAAATGTATATATTTCATCATTCACTAAAGAAATTTTATATTGATAATCATAAAAAATGGTTATATGGCAACGGGTATAAACTGTATGCAATCTAGCAATTCAAAAAAACCAAGGTTTGATAACAAAGATATAACATTTTATTCAGGAAAATATTATATTACAGGAAATACAGTTACACATCATGTTTTGAATGCAAATAGCTCGGCGTTATACGGAAAAAACTTAAAAAGAAAAATTAAAATCATAAATAATAGTAAAATGAGTTTAATCGTAAAAAGTAAAAATAACAGTTTAATTCGGCTTAATTGGAAAAAAGTATAAATTTTAGTGATGAGTTGACGGTACAGCTACGATTACCAAAACCACGTTTTAGTCAAAGGTTTTATAGCTAATACTGCTATAACTAAAACATATATCCACCAACTCCCAGAAACAAGAATCGGAATTAAAGTGCCCACCATTAATGCAAAGAAAAACAATGATAAGAATAGCAGTACTTGATTAGAAGGATTGTTCGTTTGTAAATAGGCATGTGCTTTTTGCAATAAGTTACCTTTTTGCGAAAAAAGATGAATATAAAGGGGGAGCCCACATAAAATTGCTAATATTAGGTAAAACCACCAATCAATAGATGACAATGCAGAATAAAGTGAATAGGCCAATAAACCAACTATAAAATAAACTGACTTTACAAAACCAAAGTCAAATAGTGAAAATTTTCTTAATTTACTTGATAAAAATCCTTCTGCACTCATAAACACCTCCCTGAAACTTTTAGTATTAAGCTATGATAACATTTATTAGTATGACAACTGTAGCTATTGCAATGGGTTTTCAATTTAGCAACTATAAAAGTAATAAACCGTCGTCCGCTTATGTCACGGAACCCTCCCATTAATAACGCCCCAAAAGCAAATACACCATGTGCAAGTGACTTATTGAACACATGTGGTATAAACACATAAAAATCTGTTAAATCAATCATGTGTATTTTTTGTCTCATAATGCCAGCAGTATTATTGAATTTTTAACATAACTATAGATAAAGATACTTATCTATAGTTAGAAATTATCGAAAGTAAAAAAATTGCATCT